>JBDUCR010000136.1:0-9713 GCA_040003345.1 bacterium | reverse complement strand
CTTGCAGCAGTTGCGTGCAGTGGCGCGGCGGACAAGAAGGACACAACCAAAGCAGCGGTCGCACCGGCGCCAGCGGCTGCAGCCGGCAACAAGATCACCATCGCGATGATCGCCAAGAGCTCCACCAACTCTGTGTTCCTCGCGGCGCGCACTGGAGCGGAAGCAGCAGCGAAAGAGTTGTCGAAGTCGAAGGGCATTCCGATCGAAGTCGTGTGGCTCACGCCGCCGCAGGAAGACGGACAGGTCCAGGCACAGCGCATTCGGCAGGCAGTGAACGACGGAGCGAGCGCGATTCTCCTCTCGGCGTCAGACGCCGGCAAAGTGACGGGCGCCATCAATGACGCTGTCGATCGCGGCGTACCGGTGATGATGTTCGACTCTGATGCACCACAGTCGAAGCGATTCGCGTTTTACGGTGTCGACGACCACAAGACGGGTGCGACAGTCATGGCCGAGTTGGCGCCGTTGATGAAGGGAAAGGGCAAAGTGGCGATTCTCGCCGGCAACCAGAACGCACCGAATCTCCAGATGCGTGTGCAGGGCGTTAAGGACGAAGCGAAGAAGTATCCGGGCATCTCCGTCGTCGGCGTGTTCAATCACATCGAGACATCGCAGGACGCGGCGGCAGAAGTCATTCGCGTGAACAACGCGTATCCCGACATTCAGGGATGGGCCATGATCGGTGGGTGGCCGCTCTTCTCACAGTCGCTGCTGACCGACGCAACGATGGCCAAGATCAAGACCGTCTCCGTTGATGCGTTGCCGGACGAGCTCGCGTATGTCGAGAAGGGAGTCGTACCCGTGCTCCTCGCGCAGCCTGTGTATCTCTGGGGCGACATCGGTGTTCGCACGCTCGTGGACAAGGTGCACGACAAGAAGGATCCACCGAATCCAGTCATGCCGATGGAGCTCGTTCGCGTGACGAAGGACAACCTCGGCACATGGGCGCGTCAGCTCAAGGCGTGGGGATTCGACACGGTGAATCCAGCGTACGTCGCGCTTCCGAAGTAAGCGATGTAGCGGTGAAGGCGTCGCTCAACTGCGTTGATCGATAATGCCGCGGATAATACGGATGTGACAAATTTCACAGATTGAAGTCGGGGCAGTTCGGTTTTGCAATCCGTGTTGATCCGCGGCATCCGTACAATCCGCTCCTCTTCCGCTGAACGCATTTCACAACGCTCCCAGCCACCGCATCTTGACGACCCCCGCAATCCGTTTCGATCAGATCTCCAAACGCTTTCCCGGTGTACAGGCGCTCAAAGGCGTCTCACTTGAGATTGCGGAGGGATCGTGTCACGCACTGTGCGGCGAGAACGGGGCGGGGAAGAGCACGCTCGGTAAGATTCTCGCGGGCCTGCAGTCGCCGGACGAAGGGAGCATCTTCGTGTTCGGCAACGAAGCGCATTTCTCGTCTCCACATGATGCGCTCACCGCGGGAATCGGGATGGTGCATCAGGAGCTCGCCTTCTGCGAAAATCTTTCCGTCGCCGAGAATTTGTGTCTTGGCGACATTCCACGGCGACGTGGGTTCGTTGATCGCGATGAGATGAATCGCCGAGCGACGGCGTTGCTTGCGGAAACAGGCACGGTGCTCGACGTCGATGGCAAGCTCGGTGATCTCTCGATCGGCAATCGACAGATGGTGCAGATCGCCGCGGCGGTTGGAGGTGGTGCGCGCATCATCGTCTTCGACGAGCCCACGAGCAGCTTGAGTCAGGCCGAGGCGGATCGACTGTACGCGTTGCTTGCCCGACTCAAGGAACGCGGCGTGACGTGCATCTATGTGTCGCATCGCATGCCGGAGATCTTCGCGCTGTGTGACGCCGTGAGTATTCTGCGCGACGGCACGCACGTGGCGACGCGAGCAATTGACGGACTCACGGAAGGACAGCTCGTGGAGATGATGATCGGTCGCCCGCTGGCTGAATATTTTCCGCCGACAACACCGCCGGCGCTCGGCGACGAGGTGCTTCGTGTCGAGCACTTGAGCGCGAAAGGACGCTTCGAGAACGTGTCGCTGACGCTCCGCGCGGGAGAGATCGTCGGCCTCGCTGGACTGATGGGCGCGGGACGTTCGGAGGTTGCCTGCGCAATCTTCGGGCTCGAGCCAATCACCGGCGGGGAAGTGTACTTGCGTGGCAAGCGCGTCAACATCGACGATCCGCAGAAGGCGATTCGTGCCGGCATCGGATTCGTTCCGGAAGATCGCAAGCGACAAGGTCTCGTGTTGTCGGAGAGCGCGTTGCGCAACACATCGCTGCCCACGCTCGATCGACTCTCGAAGCTCTCGTGGATTCAACGAGCGCGCGAGCGCGTGCAGGCGAGCGCGCTATTCGACCGGCTGCGTGTTCGGACGCCGAGTCTCGATGCGGTCGTCGCGGGCTTGTCGGGTGGAAATCAACAGAAGGTCGTGCTCGCAAAGTGGCTCGCGGCGAATCCTCAGCTGCTCATTCTCGACGAGCCCACGCGCGGCGTCGACGTCGGGGCAAAGGCTGAGATTCACTCGCTCATCGGACAACTCGCTGCGGCGGGCACGGCGATTCTCGTCATCTCGAGCGAGCTCCCGGAAGTGCTCACTCTGTCGGAGCGCATTCTGGTGCTCCGCGAAGGTCGTCTCGTGGGCGAGTTGCCGCGTGCGAGCGCGTCGCAGGAATCGCTGCTGCGCATGATGGCGGGACTCAGCGCGGCCTGACGCACAGGACGATGACTCGACTGCGCTTGGTTGGGGGCTCTTCTCTTTGGATCGTCGCGCTGCTGATCGCGTGCACGCCTGCGCACGGCGCGCGAGAGACAGTCGGCGCGTCGTGGGTCGGAAGCTGGGAAGCGTCGCCACAGCTGACGGAGCCGCGCAATCTTCCGCCCGCGCCCGGCTTGAATGGAAGCACACTTCGTCAGGTGATGCATCTCTCGCTTGGCGGTTCGCGACTGCGCCTCCGATTGTCGAACGAGTATGGCGATACCCCACTTCGCATCGCGTCGGTTGGTATCGCGCATTCTGTTGGCGGCGACGCAATTGACGCGACGAGTGGTGCGCAGCTGCACTTCGGTGGCGCGGCGTCCGTCGTCATTCAGGCAGGCTCGTTCGTGATTGCGGATGACATCGATTTCCTGTGTGCGCCCCTCTCTGAGATCGCGGTCAGTATCTACGTCGAGCAGGCGCCGTCGAACGTTACGGGCCATCCGGGTTCGCGAACGACGTCATACATCATCGCAGGTGATCACGTGTCGTCCGCGAGTCTTCTCGGCGCGGCGAAGACGGAGCATTGGTATTTGCTCGCCGGCGTGGACGTCCTGACGAACGACGCATCTGCGGCGGCGGTGGTGGTGCTCGGCAATTCAATTGCCGACGGACGTGGCTCGGGAATCGACAAGAACGACCGCTGGCCCGATAATCTCGCGCGGCGACTGCAGGCGGACGCGCGCACGAGAAACGTCGCCGTGTTGAATGCAGGTATCGGCGGCAACGCTGTTGTGCGCGGCGGCATCGGTCCAACCGGAATCGCGCGATTCGATCACGATGTGCTCGCACAGACAGCGGCGCGGTGGGTCATCGTGTCGGACGGCGTGAACGATATTGGCAATGCGGTCGGCGCGGATTCCTCTGCATCGGTGGCGCGTCAGCTCATCCGTGCGTACGCCAGTATGATCGAGCGCGCGCACGCGAAGGGGTTTCGGATTTATGGTGCGACGATTCTTCCGTTCGGCGCATCCTTCTACTCGACGCCCGAGCACGAGGTTGCGCGTCAATCGGTGAACAGCTGGATCCGCGGAAGCGGGGCGTTCGATGCGGTGATCGATCTGGACGTCGCCATGCGCGACCCCGCCGATCCATCTCGACTGTTGCCAGCCGCGGATGGCGGCGACCACCTGCATCCGAATGAGCTGGGGTACCGCATGATGGCGGACGCGATCGATCTGGGGCTCTTCCGTCATTAACGCTGAGGAAGATTCGATGATTGGCCCAGCCGGAAATTGTCCTCCTCCGCGTCCTCCGCGACCTCTCCCTGCGACCTCTGCGTAAAATGCTGTTGTCCTGGCAATGGGCGCTGGAGCAACGACATGTGTCGCAGAGGGGAGCAGAGGAGACCACTTCGCTGGTGAGTTGTGACCCGGTTGTGTTGCGCGTGGTCCGCGAGTCCGGATGATCAAGAATCACGGACGGCACGGGCGTCAGGAAATAATTCTCTTGACAGACAAAATCTGGATGATAGTATCGGAGCGCGAGTGTCACCGCACATCCTGACCGCCCGTGATTGCGCCACGCCTGCCTCCACTCGGCGCGCAACAGCTATGAGAATCCAATGTTCTCCCCCTGAATCGAGCGATTTGGCTTTTTGGTTGGAAAGATTGTTATTCAAAAAAACAAAAGCCGCCAGCGCCTGACCTCCAGCCCACTCCTGCTTACAGCACGCCGACATTTCCAACCTCTTCGGAGCATCGACTCATGGGATGTAGGAGAATCATTCTGGTCCTCGCATCGTTCGTCGCCGCCGCCGCACACGCGCAGACCACCGGGCGTGTCACCGGCACCGTCTTGGTCGAAGGACGAGGAATCGCCAACGCGACCATCGTCGTCCTCGGCACCAACCCGGTCATCGGCACGACCTCCGACGCGGCCGGACGCTACACACTGAATGCAGTGCCGGCCGGCTCACAGCGGGTGCAGGCACGCCGACTTGGTTTTGCGGCGCTCACTGTACCCGTTGTCGTTACGAGCGGACAGACCGCCACCGCCGACTTCGCGCTCGTTGCGCAAGCCGTGCAACTCGAACGCGTCGTTGCCGTCGGCTACGGAACGCAGAGCAGACGCGAGGTCGCTGGTGCCATCGCGTCGCTGAGCTCCGAGGATTTCCATCAAGTGGTCGGCGCCAATCCACTCGATGCGCTCAAGGGACGCATTCCCGGCGTCGACATCACTTCCGGGAGCTTCGAGCCGGGTGCCGCCGACAACATTCGCATCCGCGGCATTCGCTCGATCATGTCGAACGTCACGACGCCCGGTGCGATGAACGCGAACAACGGTCCGCTTTACGTCGTGGACGGCGTGCCCATCACGGGAGACCTGCGCGACATCGACCAGACGAGCATCGACCGCATCGAAGTGCTCAAGGACGCTTCCGCCGCAGCGGTGTTTGGAAGCCGAGGCGCGAATGGTGTCATCATGATCACGACCAAGCGCGGGACGACGACGGGCAAGACGGAGTTCACCGCGAGCAGCACGTACGGCGCATCCAAGATCACGCGCGAAGTTCCGATGATGTCGGGGCAGGAATTCGCTAACTTCCGTCGCGAGAGCTATCGCGCCGGCGGCACTGCTGCACAGCAGGCGGCGTGCACGAACTACATGACCGATCCTACGGCGTGCGATCAGTTCGCGCTCGACCCGACGATGCGCACCAACCTTGCCGCCGGCGTCAACACCGATTGGCAATCGCTGATGTTGCGCAACGGAAGCCTCCAGAACACGCAGGCCGCTTTCGCCGGAGGCAACGAGAACACGCGCTTCCGCGCGGGCTTCGGCTATCTCGGACAGCAAGGCATCTCGTTCGTTCAGGACTACGTCGCGCGCAGCACGTCGTTCAACCTGAGCCATGACTACAAACGACTGAACCTGCAGCTCGGCGTGCAGGCGGTCAGGAACTTCCGCAATGCAGGACGCGGCGCGACGATGTGGGACGAGACGCTCTTCAATCCCGCGCTCGGCCGAATGTTCGACTCGAGCGGCGCACCGGTGTTCCTCCCCACCGAGGACGGATTGCTCGTCAATCCGGTAATGGCGGCCAGCGCGTACATTCGCCAGATCGACCGTACGAATGTGCTCGGGACGCTTACAGGTTCATACGAGATCGCGGACGGACTTCGGGCGCACGTGAATTTCGGCCCGCAGTATACCAGCCAGTCGGACGGCAACTTCATCGGCACGTTCACCAAGGAATTGCGTGGTGTGACGGCGCCGTACGCGAACCTCACGAACACGACGAACACGAATTTCACGCTGAGCAACTTCCTCGATCTCGATCGCACGTACCGCGACAAGCATCACGTGCAGGCGACCGTGCTCTATGAAGTCGCGTCCTTCCGCACCGTGCTGGACACCGCCGCCGCGAAGGGATTGCCGTTCGACAGCCAGCTGTGGTACAACCTGGGCAACGGCGCGACGCCCACGGTGTTCGGCGCGTTCACCAGATCGGCTCTTCAGTCATACATGGGCCGACTGAACTACACGTTCCTCGACCGCTACACGCTCTCGCTGACGGGCCGCTACGACGGCTCCAGTGTGCTCGCCGAGGGACACAAGTACGCCTTCTTCCCGGCGGCGGCGATTGCGTGGCAGGTCGGCGACGAGGCCTTCATGCGGCGACTTCCCGCCGTGTCCGATCTCAAGCTTCGCCTCAGCTACGGCAGCGTCGGGAACAGCGCGATCAGCGCCTACCAGACGCTCGGTCTCCTCGGTCGCACGCAGTACTACAACGCGAACCAGGCGATCCTCGGCTACCAGCCGGGCAGCATTCCGAATCCGTCGCTCAAGTGGGAAAGGACCGACAAGTTCGACGCCGGCGTTGATTTCGGAATCTTCGGTCAGCGCATCACGGGGTCGGTCGACATCTATCGCGAGAACACACACGATCTGCTCCTCAATCGCACGCTCCCGTATACGTCGGGATACGCCAGCATTCTGCAGAATGTCGGTGCGACACGAAACGATGGCATCGAGCTCGGACTTTCGACGCAGAATCTGAACAAGTGGCACGGAGTCGACTGGACATCCGACGTCAGCTATTCGACGAACAAGAACCAGATCGTTTCGCTGTTGAGCGGCCAGACGAAGGACATTGGCAGTGGATGGTGGGTCGGAATGCCAATCAACGTCTACTACGACTACCAGTACGCCGGCATCTGGCAGACGGCCGATTCCGCGCTCGCCAGCACGATGTGCAATTGCAAACCCGGCACCATTCGTGTCCAGGACGTGAACGGCGACGGCAAGATCACCGTGGATGATCGCACGTTCATCGGACGACACATCAACTTCCCGAGGTGGCAGGGAAGCCTGAACAACCGTGTCGCCTTCCGCAATGTGGACGTCTCCATGCTTGCGACAGCGCGCATCGGTTACACGATCAACGATGCATTCACGTCCGCGTACAACAGTCTCGCAGGCCGCTTCAACAACATCGAGACGAACTACTGGACGCCGGAGAACCAGAGCGGCACCGAGCCACGGCCAAGTGTCCAGGGGCTCGGACAATACGCAAGTGCGCGCAATTACAAGGATGGCTCGTTCGTCCGGATTCGCGACATCACGCTCGGCTACACACTTCCGTCGAATCTCACCACTCGATTCAGCGCGGGCCGGGCTCGCCTCTACGTCCGCGCCCAGGATCCGTTCATCTCCACCAGCTATCAAGGCTGGGACCCGGAGGGCGGCAACAACGCAGGAAACGGTGCTAACAACGCGTCGCAGATCGACGTCGGTGGTCCGGCCTTCCGAACATTCCTCGCCGGCCTCGACATCCGATTCTAGCCATACATCCCAGCTTACCGCATAGAGAGAATCATCCCATATGACAAAGACTCGAACGGTCCTGGCGCTGTCAGCCCTCGCGTGGCTGGCAGGGTGTATGGATCTGAAGGAAGTGCCCGTGACGGGCGTATCATCTGACTTCCTGGCCACGACCTCAGGCGCGAATGCGGCAGTCGTCGGCGTGTACAGCCGGCTGAACAACTTCTACGGTCAGGAGACGGAAATTCTCATGACCGAGCTGGGTACCGACTCCTGGCAAACTGGTGATCAGTCGCAAGGCAACGGGTTCTGGTGGAACGACTACTCGAGCGCGCTCAACTCGTCGATCACCGATCCGCTTCTGAATCGGTGGCAGAATTTCTACCAGGCGATTAACGCGGCCAACACGGCAATCGTAGCGATCAACGGTTCATCGCTCGATGCGGCGACGAAGACGATACGACTCGCGGAACTGCGCTTCCTTAGAGCGAAGTACTACGAAGACCTCGTCCGCCTGTGGGGAGCCGTCGAGATTGACACGCTGCCAACCGTAGGTGTGGTCACGACGGCAACACGATCGCCGGTCGCAGATGTCTTCGCCAAGGTGATCATCCCCGATCTCCAGTTTGCCGTGGCGAATCTGCCGCTCAAACAGGCGGACGTGTACCGTGCCACGAAGGGAGCAGCACAGACGCTACTCGCCGAAGTCTATCTCACGAGGGCAGCGCCCGGCGACTTCGACTTGGCGCGCGATCTCACATCGGCAGTGATCAGCTCTGGCGTGTACAAGCTGAACGCGAACTATCGTTCGTTGTTCTGTGGGCCGAGCCTCCTCAACGGCGCGTGCGATTACCTGGCTGCGCAGAAGTCCGATCCAGAGCTCATCTTCTCAGTGCAGTATCTCGGCGACGGCGCCGTCGATGTATTCGGCAGTCAGCTGCATCTTGAATACACGATGAACTACGACAACTCGGCGTTCGCTTCGCCAGGGCTTGCGCGCACTGCAGCATACGGGCGTCCGTTCCGCCGGGCGAGCCCTAACAAGCATCTGCTCGGGGTGTGGAATCGCAATACGGACAGCCGGTATCTGTCCACTTTCCAGGTCCTCTGGCGCCAGCCGAATGGCGACACCGCGATCTTTTTTCCGGGAACGCCGACGGCGGCGAAAACGGGCGTCCAGGGCAAGCGGTGGGGCGAGAGCGAGGACAGCCTCAACCTGTATCCAACGATGATGAAGTGGTTGGATCAGACACGTGATGGCCCCAACCAGATCGCGGGCCATCGTGACCGACCCCTTTGGCGCTTCGGCGAAGTCTATCTCCTGCGCGCGGAGGCAAACGTTCGAGGCGGACATGCGAGCGACGCGATCGCGGACATCAACGTACTCCGTGTTCGCGCGGCGGTTCCCGGACAGGACAACACGATGTCGGCGACGGAGCTCGCGGCATTCGGCACTGATCCCCTGGGCTTCGTCCTCGACGAGCGAGAGCGCGAGCTTGCTGGCGAGGAGTTCCGCTGGTTTACGCTGGCGCGACAGGGGACGGCTGTCTTTCTCGCGCGCATCAAAGCGAACAATCCCTTTGCTGTCGTGAACGTCAAGGATTTCCATATCCTTCGGCCAATTCCACAGGGGCAGATCGACCGGACCGATGGAGGCAACACGTCGTTTGCGCAAAATCCGGGTTACTAGTCGTGAAGTTGCTGGCAGTTGATGCAAAGCTGACGAGCGCGCACACCTCCAGCCGCGGCACGCGACTGGAGGTCTGTGGTGTTTACAGGCGGTTCGGCTGGCTTCTCGCATTCGTCATCATCGAAAGCGGAACAGCCTGCCGAACGGCGCCAACATCGGAAGTAACACGTCTGGACCGCGCGGCGATTACGCGCGAGCAAATGCTGGCGGGCGACTACTCGACCGTGTATGACGCAGTTGCCGCGTTGCGTTCGAACTGGCTACGCCCGCGCGGTCCCGACAGCCTCGTGCAGCCAAGCATCGTGTGGGTCTACGTCGACGGCGTGCGAGCCGGAAGCATCGATGTGTTGCGCGGCATCCAGCCGAGGCTCGTCAACACCGCACGGTTTTACGACGGCCCGACTGCCACTGGACGGTGGGGCGTGGACAATGGCGCAGGCGTCATCCACATCTCGACGTGGAACGGGGGTGATCCCGGGATCCATCTTCCTGACAGCACACGCCGCGCGCCGAAGG
>JBDUCR010000271.1:0-9779 GCA_040003345.1 bacterium | reverse complement strand
GCGCTATTTCTACACGCTTTCGCGCACGCCGATCATCACGGGCGATAGTGGTTTCGTCGACGTGTTCGGATCCGTGTATCTGAAGGTCGAGGGCGAAATCGAGATCACGATCTTCCGGTACACGTTTGTGAAGGATGGTTCAGGACGTTGGCTGTTTCTGAGAAGGAGGTTGCTCTATGCAGCGTAGGAACCTCCTGGCTTGACACCCTCGGCGGCGGGTGGCGCACGCAATACGTCGATGTCCTCGCCGAAATCAGCGACTCGCGAACGACCTATTCGCCTGCAGGAGGTCAGCGAGCTTGTCGAGTGACATTTGCCAGCCCTTCTCGTTGTCCGCGGGCGACAGACCGGGCGGCAAGGCATCGTGCACTGCGTTGATGTCGGTACCGCCGTCTGCATCGGTGAGCGTGAAGGTGATCGTCATCTCGCCGCGCATATCGGGATCCGTGGTTTCGAACTCGGTTACCTCGACGACCTTTTCGTTCGGCACCAGCGTCACGAATCGGCCGTGATACGTATCAGTGTGCGCGCTCGACTTTCCGGCTGCCGAGGGTGAGTCGTAGGTGAGGGAAATACGGAAGACCCCGCCTTCGTGCGCGTCGAACGCGTGCACGTGGCTGGTCATTCCATCGGGCACCATCCACTGCGTGATTGCATTCCCGTCGATCAGAGCGTGATAGACGTCTGCGCGCGGTGCGTTGATGTGGCGGATGATGTGCGTCGAGGCCATGGTAGAATGGAGTCGAGTGTGACGAGCTCGCCGTAGTGACGTGAGGTTGGGCGTTCCTACGCAAAAAGCGCGACACGTCGTGTCGCGCTTCCTGCGTCTCGAGTCAGTTCATCGAACGAAGTTGATCGCCACTGCCGGTGTGATACTCGCCGAGGTATTACGGCCTGCCGGAATGAAGCGCGCACCCAGAAGGACACCAACGTTGGATGTCCAACTGTATTCGATCGCAGGCGCGAGGCCGACCGCCTCGCTCGGCCCGGAATTGAACGCGATGTTCTGCGTGCCGAGCAGATCAGAGCTGCCATAGCCGGCAACGTGGGTGTTGTGTGCGCCGCGATACGTGACGTCGAGCGCAAGGGCGACGCTTCGACGCACGCTGTATTCCAGCGACGCGTCGATCGACGCCGATCGGCCAGGCTCGGCGCGACCACGGAAATCGGCGCCGGTGCCATAGACACTCACACCTTCGACGTTCACAGCGCGAGAGAACGACTGCGACACATTGAAACGTGTGCGGAAAGTGTGACCGTTGCGCAGCGAGACCGATTTCTGCGAATACAGCGATACGGTCGTGAAGTAGGCGCCGCCTCCCAACCCGTCACTCGCTCTGGCGCCCAGGTTGTCGTACTTCCCAGTGGGAAAGGTCTCTTGTATAGCGACAGAGATGTCCGGCATCCACCTGCAAGGTCGCGCGCGCACGAGACGATATTGCGCGAGCATTCCGATGTCTCCAACTCCAACGCGCGAGCTGTTCGGTCCGCCCGACACCGTGTTGAAGCCAACGACGGGAATGAGGCCGATCCCGATATCGTCGGTCAGTCCGTAGATGGCGTACGTGAGCGATCCGTAGCCATGCGACGGCGCAACGTTGTGCCGGACACGATTGTGGTCGTAGCTGCTGCGAACGGCGACGTCGTAGAAGTACGGCTCGAGCAGGATATGGCCGCGCGGCAACGTCGCCGCCGAGTTGGCGAGCATCGGCCCGGTCCACCACGCCTCGTAGCGTGACTGAGACGCGGCGCACGCCGGCGCCTGAGCGCCCGCGGCCGCAGACATCAACACGATGCCGCCAGTTGTCGCCAGGAGATGAGCACGGAGTCTCATGAGCAGCGGCTACCGGTTGATATCGACTTTATTCTGCAGCTGCCTGACGAGATCGCCGAGGAAGCTTTTCAATCCTTCAGGTGCTGCGGAAACGGCCCGCTTCATTTCGCTTACGGCGGTGTCATAGTCGCCGGCACCGACAGCAACACGCGCAGCTTCGTTGTGCGCGATCCAGCTATTCGGATCGTTGCCGCGGTATTGACGGAAAATCTCGAGAGCCTGCGCCTGTTGTCCGAGCCGCTGAAGTCCTCGGCCGAAATCATAGACCTGCCTCGGTGTTGCGATTGCAAGCGCGCGAGTCTGCGCGGCTGCCGCTTCATCCTGGCGCCCCAGCGCGCGAAGTGCGCGTGCCTTCGTGAACTCGTTCTCGAATCGATCCTCGATCTGAATTGAGCGAGCAGCGTACTTCGCGGCTTCATCGGCACTGAGCTTGTTCTCGAGGAAGTAGTTCGCGACTTCTTCCCACGCCTGCCATTCGGATTGCGCGCGCGAGCGAAGCTGGCGGCGAAGGCTTTGCGCAACAAGCTCTGGCGTATTCACCTTAACGTCGAGCGACACGGCGACGCGCTCCCATCGCATGGTCACCATTACGGAAGCTGGCTTCGGGTCGTCGAACTCATAGCTGAGGGCTTCGTGGAGCTCGATGCGCGTGGGCTTCACGGTGACTCGGAGTGCGTCTTCAGTGCTGTCGTAGCTGAAGCTGCCCCACGAGGTGTAGTTCCTGGAGAAGACGACCACCCACGAGCTATCGCCGGGAATCATGTGCAGCCCGTAAATGCCTTTCGGAAGCGATTGCCCCTGAATGGTGACCGGGTCGCTGACCTCGAACGTAGTATTGCTGTTGGCGCCTGCTCGCCACACTTCGCCAAGGGGCTCGAGACCGCCGAAGATCTTGCGCCCGCTGACGAGCGGGCGATGGTAGTCGATCGTGATGTCAGTGAGTCCGACGCGCTGCAGCGTGCGTGCGTGCTGGCTGACGTCAGGCAGAGTGAGAATCGCCGACTGGGCATTCGCAGATGAGGATGCGAGGCAACATCCTGCGATGATCAGTCCTGCGAGTCGGGAGAACGTGTACATGGTTTGATTCTCGCGTGTCGAGGAAAGTGTCACGGCCCACGATCACAGTCGCGGCGCGGCGCAAACAGTCCCACGGGACGAGCCGGCCGTCCGGAGGGACGACGCGCGCGTTCCTCGCAGCAACACCTCGTATCTTTCTCGGAACGGCGCGATCACCTTCATCCGCAGCGCAATGTTCGAGACCAACCAGGCATCGGTCCGCGCAGGACAGCACGATCGGAGCCGAGTGAGTGCACTCGGAGCTGCGGCGCCCGCGCGCGCGTGGAACACGCGACGCGAATGGGTCGTGCTCTGGTTGTACGCGTTCGTCGCATACACGGGCTTCGTCATCCTCACCGTCACCTCGAACGCGCTGAACAACATCAGGCTCGGCGTAGATGCAAGCTGGGCCGACATGATTACGCGCCATGCGCTGCAGGAGTACAGCTGCGCGCTGTTCGTGCCTCCGCTTTTCTGGCTGGTGCATCGCTACCCAATCGATCGCCTGCACTGGCGGAAGAGCATTCCAATTCTATTCGTGGCGAGTTTTGCGTTCGTCGTCGTCAAGTATGGCGCAGTCTATCTGCCGCTCATGCGCGTCGTCTTCCCGAACGACATCGTCTCGCTCACGCGCGAGCTGGGACTCAATTCGGTAGAAGTGCTTTCCGACTTCCTCGGTGTCATCGGTGTTGCGCATGCAATCGAGTTCCATCGTCGCGCGCAGGATCGTGAGCGTCTGACCACGCAGCTTCGCGCTCAGCTGTCGGAGGCACAGTTACAGGTGTTGCGGTCGCAGTTGCATCCGCACTTTCTCTTCAACACCCTCAACGGCGTCGCGACGCTCATGCACCGCGATGTAAACGCGGCTGATCGCATGGTCACCGATCTCGCGACGCTGTTGCGCGCAACGTTGCAGGACGCCGGGCCGCACGAGATTCCGTTGACCGACGAGCTGGATCTTCTCGAGCGGTACATCGCGATCGTCTCCATGCGCTTCGGCGATCGCCTCACTGTGGAACAGCACATCTCTGCCGACGTCCGCGATGCACTCGTGCCGCAGTTCCTGCTGCAGCCGCTGGTGGAGAATGCGATCGAGTACGGCGTGGCGCGTCGTCCCGGGCCGGGCACACTGATCATTCGGGCGATTCGCGTCGAGGAACAGATCTGCGTCACGGTCAGCGATGATGGACCCGGCCTTCGCGGCGACAGTCCGGCTGGCCATGGCATCGGTCTCGCGAACACGCGCGCGCGGCTGCGAGAGCTGTATGGCGACGAACAGCAGCTGCATCTGGCGCCCGCATCCGCGGATGGGGGTGTGTGCGTCACCGTGACGCTACCGTACCATCGTCGCTCGGCACTGCCGGTATCTCGCGCGAAGGAGATCGCATGACGAGCATGCGCCCCGCAATCACCGCTGTCACGCGGCGGCGTGTATTGATCGCGGACGACGAGCCTCTTGCGCGCGAGCGCATCCGCATGATGCTCGAGGCGCGCGGCGACTACGATATTGTCGCCGAGTCGGTCGATGGGTCGGCGACTGTCGAGGCGATCATGACGCATGCGCCGGAGATCGTCTTTCTCGATATCAAGATGCCTGGTCTCGACGGACTCGAGGTAATCGCCGCGGTGGAGGATTGCCGCATTCCGCCAGCGATCGTATTCGTCACCGCATTCGACTCGTATGCGTTGCAGGCGTTCGACGTCGGTGCCGTGGACTATCTGCTCAAGCCGTTCGATGCTCCGCGGTTCGAGCAGGCGGTGGCGCGCGCCGAGGTGCGTCTCGCGCATCGTGGCCGCCCGGACGCGGATGATGCATCGCGCTCCATTCTGACGTCGCTACAGGCGGAGCACGTGTATCCGGAACGGTTCCTTGTGCGCGGGCCAACGCATCTCTACTTCGTTCGAACGCAAGACGTCGAGTGGGTGGATGCACAGGGAAATTATGTGCGACTCCACGTGGCTGGCCGCGCGCATTTCGTGCGTCACACAATGAAAGCGTTTGCGGAGAAGCTTCCACCGGACCGGTTCATTCGCGTGCATCGGTCGGTGATCGTTCACGTCGATCAGATTCTGAAGCTCGAGCCGCACGCGCATGGCGAGTATGTCATCACGCTGCGTGACGGAACGCGCGTGACATCGAGTCGCACGTATGGCGACCGATTACACGCGCTGCTCCGGTAGCGAGTCCTTCGCGACGATTGGGATTACGACCCTGATGAAACGAGCGCGTGTTGTACTCGCGCTACGGCTTCAGCCTTTCCAGCGTTCCGATGAAGTTCGTCTCCCATGTCTTGCCGCCGTCGGCTGAATAGGCCTGTTCGAACTTGTGGCTATTCGGGGTAATGGCCGACCAGAGTCCCCTTACAAGCACGCGGCGTCCGTCGACCGCGTCCAAGCCGAATAGCTCGCCGCGACCGTTTTTGAACTCACCGATAATTGGCGTTTCAAGAATGCCGCTGTCTTTGCTCGCGAAGGTCTGGCTCCATTGCTTCGATTGTGGATTGTACAGATACACCGTCAGGCCTGCCAAATGCCCGCCCGGTCCGTCTGCCTGTATGTCTTCCACTTGTCCCTGGCCGTCCCAGATTTTCCGTATCGTTACGGTGCCTTCCATTTTGGTCCAGGCAATCGAGCCGCTGAGAGGATGCTGCAGGATCTGTATGTGCGTCCTCCACGTACCGACATTGAAATCGAAGTCATGGGAGCCGTCATGTGTTGGTACAGCTTTCCCGGTATCCGCAAATGGCGGTATTCCAAACGCGTGGAAGGGCGGTAAGGAATCAGCAAACGCGGCCGGCAACGATGTCCGACCGAATACTGGCGCAGGGCCGGTGAAAGAGGCCGCCCCGATGAGTGCCGTGAGTACGCCGAATGTCCGCATGCGCTGAGTCTCGTAGTGTCAGGGTAGGTATTGGCAATGACACTACGGTCGCACGTTCACCATGTCACGCTCCATGGGAGGACCGGGCCTTCTGGAGGGACGACCGTCTCGCGTCTTGTCGCTGCTTCGGACGGGGCGCGGGTCATTATCATCTCGCAGTGGAGTGACGCCGCTGCAGTGACTGAGCCAGCCGAGAATCATTCGTGTCGCAGAGTTTTCTCGTACTTCCAGACGTCGAATTCGAAGACGCCTGCTGACGTGTCCGTGCGGTTGACCACGATTCCGGTACGACGCCAACCGCACTTCTCGTAGAAGCGCGCGGCTCGGTCATTGCCGATCGCGCACGCGAGCCACGCAGTTGCGACGCCGCGCTCCCGCAGGCGAGCCTCGGCATCACTGATCAGCGCGGCGGCCGATCCGCGTCCACGTGCGTCTGCGGCGACGAACAGTTGATGAAGCTCGTCGTCCTCGAGCATGTAGAAGCCCTTCGGCGAGCCGACCGGCCCGACGACGCGTATTTCGTCGATGGCCACATGAAGGCGGTCGCGGAAACTCTCACGCGTGCGCACGCGTTGCAGCGCCGCAGGAAGAAGTCCGGCGTGTCCATCCTGCCAGGCGTCATACCAGACGGTGGCAAGTGCGTCGAGCTCAGATGCCTCGGCAGGTCGTACGGTTGTATCGAAGGTGTGCATTGTCTCACCGGGTATCGCGGAAAAATCGAAACAGAACGAGTGCCACCGCGGACGGCAAGACGCTCGCACACGTCGTAGCTTTCGCCAATGTCCAAGCACCCACGCTCGATCCAGATGCTGAACGTCGAAGGACTTCCAGCGACGAGCGACCAGCCTCTGAGCGTTCGCGTCGAAGCGCTCATTCGTCGAGCCATTCTCTCCGGCAATCTGGCCGCGGGTGCTCGACTCCCCTCATCCCGAATTCTCGCGCAGGACCTCGACGTCTCGCGACATACCGTCGAACACGCGTTCGATCAGCTCGTGGCCGAGGGGTTTCTCACGCGACGGCGTGGATCGGGTACTTTCGTGGCGATCGACGTCCCTGAGCGGGAGCAGCCGCCGCTCGGGCGAAAGAAGGCAGGCACCAAAGAGCAGCCGGCGTCCGCACTATCACAACGGGGCGCGATCATCGCCGCATACCCGGGCCATCGCGACTCGATGCTCGGCACTGCGTTCACACCATCAATCCCGGCTGCCGAATTCTTCCCGCGCGAGATTTGGAGTCGGCTCATGTCGCGCGCGATGAGTCGCGCGGGGATCGACTACTGGTCATATGGCGCGAGCAACGGACTGCCCGAGCTGCGAAGCGCGATTGCCGCGCACATCGCTGGAAGTCGGGCGGTTGCGTGCACCCCCGATCAGGTGATCGTCACGACGAGCGCGCAGCAGGCGGTGGATCTCGTTGCGCGCGTGCTTCTCGATCCGGGCGACGCAGCGTGGGTCGAGGATCCCTGCTATCCGCTCGGCGTGCTGATCCTCAAAGCCGCCGGCGCGCATACGTGTCCTGTACCGGTGGACGCCGACGGCCTCGACGTCGACATCGCGCTCGAACGCGAGCCGCGAGCTCGTCTCGCGTACGTCACACCGTCGCATCAATACCCGAGCGGCGGCCTCATGTCGCTGTCACGACGACAGGCGCTGCTCGCTTGGGCGGAGCGTGAGCGCACGTGGATCATCGAGGACGACTATGATGGTGATCTTCGCTACGCCGGCCGGCCACTCGCGTCGCTGCAGGGACTCGATCCCGCTGGACGAGTGATCTACATCGGCACCTTCAACAAGATGATGTTCTCGTCACTGCGTCTCGCGTACCTCGTGGCGCCGCCATCGCTGGTTGAGCCATTTCTGGCCGCGAAGCACATGATGGACGGACATGCGCCGATACACACCCAGGCCGCGATGACGCGCTTCATCGACGACGGACACCTCGCAACGCACCTGCGCCGACTGGTCGGTGAATACGACGAACGTCGCCAGGCGCTGCTGTCATCGCTCGAGAGCCTCTCCGACGAGCTGGAGGTCGGTCCATCCGACGCCGGGCTTCATCTCACCGCGTATCTCCGGCACGTGGTCGACGATCGTGGTGTGTCGCTCGAGTGCGCGCGAGCGGGCATCGATCTCGATCCGCTCTCCCGCTTCTATCTTGGCCCCGCTCGCTCGGGATTCGTGCTTGGTTTCGCCTGCTCGTCTCCGTCGCGGACCGAAGCCGCCATGCGCACGGTCGCGCGCGTGATTCGAAAAGTGGTTCGCTAGATAGTCCCGAAGTGGCCCGTGGAAGAGGACCGCCGCCGTCATAGGTTCGCGTAGTGCCGGATCGCTGCAAAAAGCGCCGGCGAGGAATTCGACTCGACTTCCCAACGCGACCTCTTCTGTGACGGAGAAACGAACGATGACACTGCGCGGACCCTTTGGCATTTGCGCGATCGCGGCCGTGACGCTGCTCGTATCGCGGCCTTGTGTGATGGAGGCGCAGATGGCGGCGCCCATGATCAGTGTACCGGACAGCGCTCGCGATGGAGCGCACGACTTCGACTTCATGCACGGTGAATGGAAGGCGACGCTCAAGCGACTCGTGAAGCCCCTCACCGGCTCGACTACGTGGGTCGAGTTCGCGGGTACGCAGACGACGAAGCCGATCTGGGATGGCAGTGCGAACATGGATGAATTCATCGTGGACAATACGCAGCAGAACATCCACATCCGTGGCATGACGCTCCGACTCTACAATCCGGCGACGCGCGAATGGAGCATCTACTGGGCGAACAAGACCAGCGGTACGCTCGGCCTGCCGGCCGTCGTTGGCCGGTTCAAGAATGGTCGCGGAGAATTCTACGATCAGGAAGAGTTCAACGGCCGCACGATCTTCGTTCGCTACGCGTGGTCCGACATCACGCCGACCTCCGCGCACTTCGAGCAGTCGTTTTCGACTGACGCTGGCAAGACGTGGGAGACGAACTGGATCTCAGACCTCACACGGCCGCGGAAGTGAATCTCAGAGTCGCGATCTCGGTCGTCGTCGCAAGCGCCGCCGTTTCCCTGAGCGAGTCTTCCGACGTCGCTCGGGGGAGGGTGCGTGAGTCGAACGATCTGCACCTCGCATCGCCCGAGGTTTTTGCGCCGAACACGGTCTCCACTCCGGACAACGAGCTCAATTCCGCGTTCACATCGGATGGCCGCACGCTGTATTTCACACGCAAGGCTGGCGCCGACGGCAAGCTGGGCGTCATCCTCGTGAGCAGGATGCGTCGTGACGGTCAGTGGGGCACGCCGGAAGTCGCGAGCTTTTCGGGCCGTTACCCCGACTACGATCCATTCGTGTCGCCCGACGGGTCGCGTCTCTTCTTCATCTCGAACCGGCCCACGTCGGGGCGGGGGCCCACGCGCGACTTCAACATCTGGTACGTGGAACGTTCGGGCAGCGGTTGGACCGAGGCTCGGAATCTCGGGTCGCCGGTGAACGGCGACGGTGATGAGCTCTACCCCTCGGTTTCGTTGGACGGCACGCTGTACTTCAGCAGCTGCGGTCGCGCCGATTCGCGAGGCCGATGCGATCTCTATCGCTCACGCTATCGCGACGGGAAATATCTCGAGCCAGAGACTCTGGGGGATTCAATCAACACACCGGCCTCCGAGACCGATGTGTTCGTGGCTCCGGACCAGAGTTACGTCGTGTTCGCGGCGTACGGTCGTCCCGACGCGGTCGGCGACGGCGACCTGTATGTGAGCTTCAACCGCGACGGTGTGTGGTCGAAGGCGCGCGCACTGGGACCCGAGATCAATACGGTCGCGCGCGAGTACTGCCCGATCGTGTCGCCCGACGGAAAGTATCTGTACTTCACGAGCCAGCGTGGCTTTTCCGATGCGCTGCAGCAACGGGCGCTCACATATCCGGAACTTCGCGATTCTCTGCGCAGCGTGCGGAATGGCTTCGGCAATATCTATCGTGTGCAGATTGGTGCGTTGAAGTAGTTGTTCCGCCCGCTTGGAGCTGTTCCTC
>JBDUCR010000162.1:0-2919 GCA_040003345.1 bacterium | reverse complement strand
CTCTGTCATCCCGCAGGAACGAGCGGAGCGAGTGAGTGTCGGGATCTACTTTCGTGCCGATTATAGCGAGCCACTCGGCGGCGCATCGTAGATCCCGACACTCGCTCGCTTCGCTCACTCCTGCGGGATGACCGCTTTCGCGTGCCGTATTAGCTCCATAGTGTCAGCAGTCTCCCTTCCCGCGCGCTCTGCTTCGTCGTATATCGAGCCCATGAGTTCCGAGCTGGTCTTCCCCACCCCCACCGAAGTTCGTTCCACCGCCTGCCTCAATTGCGGCGCGGCGTTGAGCGGTCCGTTCTGCGCGGCATGCGGACAGCGCGACATCCCGCCGTATCCGAGCACGCGCGAGCTCGTGGTCGACGCGTTCTGGGAGCTCTCCGGCTGGGACGGACGCTTCGCCGCCACCGTGCGCGCACTCGTGGAACGGCCCGGGATGCTCACGCGCGAGTTTCTCGAGGGGCGACGCGCGCGATATCTCTCGCCGCTCCGGCTCTATCTTCTCGCGAGTCTCGTCTACTTCGTGCTCGCGGCATCCGCGCCGAACTCGCATGCGAATGTGACCACGTCGCTCAAGGCCGGTGCGGCACCAAACTCCGCGACGGGCAAGCCTGAGTCGCGGCCGCAGCGGGTCGGCAACGAGGCGAAACGCGCGCTCACCACACAGGAGGCGCTCGCGCCGGAAGAGCGCGAGTCTGCGCTCAAGGACATCGCTCGCGCACCGGCCGTGATGCAGCCCTTCCTTCGCAAGGCAGTCCTTGACCCCGCCGGATTCAAGCGCGGCATTCTCGAGGCGATGCCGCGCATGCTGTTCGCACTGCTCCCGATCTACGCCGGGATCGTCGCGATCTTCTATCGTCGACGGAAATATCCAGAGCACCTCTACTTCGCCATTCATCTGCACGCGTTCGTCTTCCTGGCGCTCAGCCTGAGCGCGTTGGCAGAGTTCACACGACTGCCCATCATCGCTGGAATCGTCGGATTCGTCTCCGTTGTGTGGATACCCGTCTACGCGACGCTCGCCTTCCGACGCGTGTATGGCGGCTCTCTCATGCGCACGCTCGTGAAGGAGGCGTTCATCACAGCGATCTACTGCGCAGTGTCGACCGTCGCATTCGTCATCACGCTGTATCTGGTGTCCATGACGAAGTGAGTAGAGCGACTATCTTTCGCGCATGCTCTACGTCGACAACGGCGGCGTCACCGACGCCTACCTCAATCTCGCGCTCGAGGAATACGTCCTTCGCCACAAGATGGGCGACGACGATCTTCTGCTCTTCTACGTCAACGCGCCGGCCATCATCATCGGCCGCAATCAGAACACGATCGAGGAAATCAATCCCGACGTAGTTGCGGAACGCGGCATTCGTGTCGTGCGGCGCATCTCGGGCGGTGGTGCGGTCTATCACGATCTGGGGAATCTCAACTTCAGCTTCATGACGCGTGACGTGCGCAGCGGCTTCAATCGCTACGCACACTTCAACGGCCCTGTCGTCGACGTGCTCAAGACCCTCGGCGTGCCCGCGGAACTTGGTGGACGCAACGACATCACCGCCGACGGCCGCAAGATCAGTGGCAACGCGCAGTTCGCCACACCCGACAGAATGTTCAGTCACGGCACACTGCTGCTCGACTCCAACCTCGACGACGTTACCGCCGCGCTTCGTCCTCGCCCAGGCAAGGTCGAGTCGAAAGGGGTGAAGTCGATACGGAGCCGAGTGGCAAACATCAGCGAGTTTCTCGCCACGCCGATCACGGTGGACACGCTGCGTGAGCTGATTCTCGAGCGAATCTTCGGCACACGCGATCACGCGATGATCCCCACGCTGCAGTTCACCGACGCCGACCGCGCAGGCATTCGCGAGCTGCACGCGCAGAAGTACAGCACGAACAAGTGGAACTACGGCGAGAATCCGCCGAGCAACGTACAGCGCGCCAAGCGGTTTGCGTCGGGTGAGATCGATGTGCGACTCGACGTCCAGGAGAATCGCATCGCCGGCATTCGCATCTTCGGCGACTTCAACGGACGCCTCGACGTCGCCGAGCTCGAAGAGGTGCTGAAAGGACTCTCGTTCGAGAAAGGCGCGATCGTCGAGGCGCTGAATGACGTCGGGCTCAACGACTACTTCGGTGAAGTGCCGCGCGAGGAAGTGCTCGCGCTGTTCTATCCGTAATTCGTCGTCATCCTGAGAGGCCGGCCACCACCCTCCCACTTGGCTCACGCCGTTTCCGCTTCAGAATCCCCGCGCAGACGAGCGTGATCACGAGACCGACAGGGAACGGCTCGACAAACGTGATGGCTGCGTTGACGAACGGATTCTTGTACAGCTCCTGGAACTTCTTCATCTCCTGGAGCTGCGCGTCGAGCTGCTGCTGCGTCGCACCGTCCGCCTTCGCCTTCTCGAGCATGTGCGCCGCGTACTTCGCGCCGAAGTCCGGCATCATCCTGTAGTAGATCACTTCCCACGTGGCCACATAGCACAGGGAGGCAATCGCCGTGATCAGAATCCCGACCTGAAACGCACGGGCAAAACCAATCGTGCCGTCGAGCACGTTGTCGCGATACGACCGAATGCCGAAGAACGCCATCAGGAACGCGACGACCATCGTTGTGTAACCGATGATCTCGCCCTTGCCGAAGCCGATCTGGTCCACGAGCGACATCGTGACCAGCATCATTCCCGACAACACTGCGCCCGCGATGAGGCCGAAAGTCCAGACAGTCCGTTTCATGTCGCCGCTCCTGGGTGTGAAGTCTGGCCGATCATAGGCCGCCGGAAGCGAATCTGTCGTCATTCTTTCGGGTGATTTTGCGCGCGAACTCCAAAAATCATTCGTTCGGATGAGCTACGGGATCAATCCCATCTCCTTTCCGAGCTGCACGGCCTGCGTTCGCCGCTTCGCGCTCAGCTTGTCGAACAA
>JBDUCR010000388.1:0-9806 GCA_040003345.1 bacterium | reverse complement strand
TGGCGACGACTTCGAGCACCGCCTGCAGTGGCGCGTATTGCGTCACGATCTCCGTTGCGCCTCCTGCGCGCTCGAGCTGCGACTGCAACAGCATGTTCTCGCGCCCGAGCCGCCGCTTTTCGAATGCGCGACGCACGAGGACGTCGATCTCCGCCATTCGATACGGCTTCGCCATGTAATCGTATGCACCGAGCTTCATCGCGCTGATGGCCGTCTCGATGGTGCCGTTGCCCGTGATGATGATGACCTCGGGTGGATCGACGTCGGCACGCACCTGCTTCAGCACCTCGAGGCCGTCGAGCTCAGGCATCACGATGTCGAGCAGCGCAACGTCGTACGCCTCGGCGCGCAACGCATCGAGCGCGGCGCGACCATCCGTCACCGTGTTGACTGAATAGCCGCGTCCCCCGAGAAAATTCGAGAGAATCTGGCCGAGGTGAACTTCATCCTCCGCCACGAGCACCTTGATCTTCGACTCGCTCACGTCTTGTCCTCGGTCTCGTCCGCTCGCGGAAGGATGATGCGAAATACACTGCCTTCGCCCGGCGCGCTGTCGACCTCGATGCGGCCGTCGTGTTCCGCGACGATGGCATAGCAGATGGACAACCCCAGTCCAGTGCCGCGTCCAGGCGGCTTTGTCGTGAAGAACGGCTCGAAGATCTTGGGTAGATCAGCACGACGAATGCCCTCGCCCTGATCGGTGATCTCGGCGATCACGGACTGGGCGTTGTCGCCCCACCTCGTGCGCAGCGTGACGGTACCGCGGTCGTGCATCGCATCCATCGCATTGATGAGCAATGACATGAACACTTGCATCAATTGCTCGACGTTCGCACGCACGACGGCACTGATCGTCCGATCGAGATCGATCTCGACGCCGAGCTTCTTGAAGCGTGTGTGATGCTTGAGCACGTACAGTGTGCGCTCAATCGCGTCGTTGACGTTCACCAGCAGCTTCGCGCCGGCCTTGGGGCGACTGAAGTCGAGCAACGAATCCGTAATGCCCTTGCAACGCTGGACTTCACTCTGAATGAGCTTGAGTCCATCGAGCATATCCGGTGGCGCATCCGCGTGCGACAATTCGAGACTTTCGGCGCACGCGGCGATCGTCGCCAGTGGATTGTTGATCTCATGCATCACGCCAGCGGCGAGCGTGCCGATGGCCGCAAGCTTTTCTGCCTGCGAGAAGCGGTCTTGTGCAGACCGCCACTCGGTGACGTCTTCGCCCACGGTAATGACGTGCGTCACCGGGCCGTCGTCGAGCCGCATGGGGATCTTCGAGATGCGATACGTGCGCAGCTCGCCCGTCACCATCGACTCCATCTGGAAGATCTGAAGCCGGCCTGTCGCGAACACTTCGTCGAACTCGCGGCGGAGCACGATGGCCGGCTGGCGGTGAAGGATCTCGAAAATCGTGCGACCAATCGCCTCTTCGCGCGACACGCCCTGCATGCCGGTCTCCCGCTTCCGATTCCACACGGAGATGCGGTAGTCGCGATCAATGACATACAGCCCGACAGGCAGCGAATCGATGATGCGCTCCGTGACCCGGCGCTCCCGGTCGATCTGTTTCGTCCGTTCGATGACTTCCGTTTCGAGACGCTGGGCATACGCCGCCTGGCGAAGCACCGGCGCCAGGATGTCGGCCACCGTTGCGAGAAAGCTCCGTTGATCCGGAGGCAACACCTTGGTCGGCGTGAGGACGAGCGCGCCAAGTGAGTTGTGCGCGGCGTCGAGCCGGACGACGATCAGGCCCGACGCCGACGAGGTGCGGCTCGTGAGGAGCGCGCGCACCTGCGCAGCGGTCGGCGCAGAGGGTCCGATGCGTGCCTCGCAGCGAAGCTCGCCCTCTCCCCCAAGCCAGAGCGAAATGTTCGACGCGCCGACTGTGTCTGCGACACGCTCGAGCACGCCCGGCAATACTTCGGAGGGCGCGTCGCCAGTTGCCAATGCCGCTGCGATCTGCGCTATGGCGTGCAGCAGCGGCCGATCAGATTCCAGCTGATCGGCATCCGCATTAGCCTCGGCTAAGCGGTTCGCTTCATCGCGCGTTGGAGTGCTAGCCAGGTCAAAGGCGGGTATAGGTAGGGCGTTCAAGATAGGACGAAATGCCCGACGAGACAAGATGACCGACGAAACCCAACGCGTCGTCAGGTCATCCTGCCCGACCTACCCGACAATTTCGGAGCCCTACTGGTTCAGCGCGTGGATCTGCTCGAAGAGCTCTGCGTTCGTCCGCTTCTCGCTCGGATTCTTCTCGACGTGCACCCATCGCACAGTGCCTTGCTTGTCGATGAGAAAATAGGCGCGCGTCGAGTAGAACTTATCCTCGAGCAGAACGCCGTACAGCTTCGCCACTTCGCGCTTGAAATCAGAGAGAAAATCCGAGTGGAATTCGTACTTGCTCTTGAACTCCTTGAGGGTCGGAGTCGAATCGACGCTAATCGGAAGCACAACCGTGTCCTCCGTCGCGAATTGATCCCAATCGTCGCGCATGTCACACAACTCCTGCGTGCACGTGCTGGTGAATGCGAGCGGGAAGAAGGCGAGCAAGACGTTCTTGCCGCGAAGCCCGGAGAGTGAAACGGTAGCTCCGGCAGTCGATGGCAGCGTGAAATCCGGCGCGAGCTGGGCGACGGAGGGAACGGAGTTAGACATTGATTCGAGTGTAGGTGGCAATTGGTCGCAGTGCCGACGCGCATCGACGACGCGAGATGAAGTGTAGACGATGCGGCGCCGTTCCTCAAAGCGTATGCGGGCGAGCTATTCGTATCGCAGCGCAACGATAGGATCGAGCCGCGCAGCTCGACGTGCCGGCCACACGCCGAACAGCACACCGACCGCGCCAGAGAATGCAAACGCCACGAAGATCGACGACGGAACGATTACGGTGGCCCAGCCAAACGACTCGCGCAGCGTCCACGCCGTGCCGGCGCCAACACCAACGCCGATCAAGCCGCCGAGCAGGCAGAGCGCGACCGCTTCGGCAAGAAACTGCGTGAGAATTGTGCGCTTCGTCGCGCCGAGCGCTTTCCGGATTCCGATCTCACGCGTTCGCTCCGTCACGGAGACCAGCATGATGTTCATGATGCCGATGCCGCCCACGAGAAGGCTCACGGCCGCGATGCCTGACAGCAGATACGTGAACACCTCGGTCGTCGCGCCGAGCGTGTTGAGGAAGTCGGCCTGATTGCGAATCGTGAAATCATCCGGTTTTCCGGGCCGTAGCCGGTGCGAGCGACGCATGATCGACGCAACCTCTTCCATCGCTGCGTTCACGCTGTCCTCGTGCATCGCGAGAAGATTGATGTCGTTCAGGCGATCGGTGCCGAACACGCGCCAACGTCCCGTCTCGAAAGGAATGAGCACTTGATCGTCGGGATCTCCGAAGCCTGATACCTGCCCCTTCGGATTGAGGACTCCGATCACTTCGAACTGCAGCCCGCGAATACGAACGAGCTCGCCGATGATCTGCGCCGGATCGGTGATTCCGAGATTGTCCAGCGGCGTTGCGCCGAGTACAACGACGCGGCGTCGCGCGGCGTCGTCTTGCGTGGTGAACATGCGCCCGGCCGCGAGCGAATATTTCCGCACTTCGAGAAAATTCGGAGTGGTGCCGGTGACAGAGCTCTGCGAGTTCTGTCGTCCGTATTGCACCATGAGACGCTGATCCTGCTGCGGCTGGATCGCACTCAGCTTTGTCGCGCGCTGCTCGAGCATCCTGACGTCATCCATCGTCATGCGCTTGGCGTCGGCGAGCTGCACGCCACCCATCGCAACCCGCTGCGCGTTCACCTGAAGCAGTGTGGTGCCGAGCTTTGCGATGCGCTCCTGAACGGACTGTTTCGCGCCGGTACCCAACGCGACCATCGCAATCACGGAGCCGATGCCGATGACGATGCCGAGCATCGTGAGTGCCGAACGCAGCTTATTGGCGCGCAGCGATGCGAAGGCGATCTGCAGGACTTCGTAGAGCATGGGAGCGCGGTGGATGATGGCCGTTGAACTGCCTACGCATTCGCATGCGATACCGATGAGGCTGGACGTCGCTGACGCCTCGGCGCTCCGAGACTGCCGTCAGAACATGTACGATTTCGTACAGACGTTCAAGGCTTAACTTCATACTGTGTAAGGCGTTGCCTCTGTTTGTGAACACATCTTGCTAAGGGAAGGCCCGACCTCGCGAGAAGCCCTCGTGAGGACCTGCTCGCCAGTGTCCCCCCGCTCGTTGCGACCGCGAACCGTGCGACCCGACAACCATGCCTGGCTATAAACCACTTCCGACAACAGTCACCGGACCCGAGGCCGATCAGGTACGTCTGGCCGAGTCGAGCCGTCGCCGCGGAAATCCGGATGCTGCGATCCATCTGCTCGAAGAGGCGCTCGAGGCCAGCCTCGAGCTCCGGCACGAGATTCCTGGCTGGCTCTGCGGACGACTCGCCGCTCTCTACCGCACGCTCGGTCGTTACGATGACGAAGTGCAGCTGCTCGAACGGTATCGCGAGTCGCAGAAATCCGAAGAGGCACGTACGCGCTACGACGCGCGACTCTCGAAGGCGCGCACGATTGCCGACCGCAAGCGTCCGCGCGACAGCGGCGCGTTGGAGTCGGTGCGCGTCTCAATGCGCCGGCCACCGAGGCGTGGGGTTGCACGCGTCGCGGCCGTAGCGACGGTTGCTCCGAGATCAGTGTTCTCGGACGCAGCAGTGAGTGCGCTCAACGCTGCGCTGTCGAACGCTGCGTCTGACGGCTCGAAGGAGCTGAATGACGCCCTCGCGCTGGTCTGCGCCGAAGCGCACGCGAATGACATTGCGGTGGAGGAGCTCGTCGCGTTGCTGCGCGGAGCGTCGATCTCGATGGTCCAACCACATGCTGATGCGCCGCGTGACTCCCGATACGAAAGCGCCCTGCTGCTCCTTCTCGCACTCTACTACAAGGAGCAGCAGGACTAGATCGGCTATCCGACGGCGAGCGCGGCGTAGCTTGGCGCGGTTACCAGCGCCACTGCGCCCAGCAGCCGGTATTCGGCAAGACTGCTGTCGGGCACGATGAGCGTTCTTCCGGCACTGCCGGGGATCGTGCCGGCAACGAGTGCATCGCGCATCGGAGCTTCGAGAAACTCCCATGCTTCGGTGATCTCGCCGCCAACGTAGATGCGTCCCGGGTTGAACGCGCTCACGAGCATGGCGAGTCCGCGCCCGATATGCGTCCCGGTCTCGACGAGCGCCTTCACCGCCGCCGCTTCGCCGCCGCGCGCGCGACGCACGACTTCTTCGATGCCAGGAAAGCTCGCTTCGCGCGCACGGCGCGTCATGCTCTCCGCTCGCGCCGGCGTACCCGTCCGCAGTTCGAGGTAGCGGTCTATTGTCGCCGCGTTGCACGCCAACGCTTCCCAACAACCGCGACGCCCGCACACGCACGCTGGTCCGGACGAATCAAGTGAGACGTGGCCGAATTCGCCGGCGGTGTGCGTCTCGCCACGGAGCATTTCGCCGTTGACCACCAGGCCGACGCCAATGCCTTCCGAAACACTGACGTACGCGAAGCTGTTGACGGCGCGCGTTGCTTCCGGCTCCAGCCAGAGGCGCGCCATCGCGCAGGCGATCGGTGCGGACTCGATATACACCTTCATGCCGAGTCGCGCTGAGACGGCAGCGCGCAGATCGACGTCGCGCCATCCGAGTCGCGGCGCATAGATGAGCTTTCCGGTTTTGCGATCGACCATGCCAGGCAATACGATGCCGATACCCTGGCAGCCTTCACCACCGTTCGGCGCATGGAGGCGCAGCAGGCGACTCACCTCGCTGGCGAGGAGCTCCGCGAGTTGATCGGGAGACGAGGGCGTGTCGAACGTCTCGCGCGCGAGCATACGTCCGGCGACATCACTCAGCGCAATCGAGGAGCGGCCGGATCGCACGTCCACAGCAACGACGAGGCGTCCGCGCGTGCGTACGCAGAGCATCGTTGGACGTCGACCGCGCGCAGTTGCCGTGGTCCCCTTCTCGAATACGACGCCACTCTCTACCAGCTCGCGTACGAGCGGCGTCAGCGTTCCGCGGCGAACACTCATGCGTCGCGCGAGCTCGGCGCGCGAGATCGGCTGATACTCCCGAATGAGATTGAGCACGATCCGTCGGTTCACGTCGCGTGGCGTGGACCGTGTGGCCAATCGAAAGTTTCGGGTGTTGATCTTACGCATGTCGTCTGTCTCCAGTCCGTGGTGTGGGGTCCGTTGTTCCGCTACCGTCCAATTTTTCTATCCTGCGCCGCGCTGAACCGTTCCTGGTGCACACGAAAAAGCGGCCCCTCGTGTGGAGAGGGGCCGCGTCGAGTGTCATCTCGTTGTCCGCTGCGACTTAGGCAGTAGACGTCGCGCCGCCTCTCCCTGGGAGAGTCGGAATCGACTGCTGCATAAGCTGCTGGCGGCGAACGATCATGTGTGTCTGTTCCCGAAAGTTTCGTCTTCAAAACAAAGTGTGCAATTCGCTGTCATGCGTCAAGCGAATTGTTCGGGCGTGACCGTTCCGAGACGAGAGGCAGCACTCAGCGAACGGGCATCGAGTCGCGGATGGCTGACTTGAGCGTCTGCGACGTGAACGGCTTGAGAAGCAGCAGGGTGACGCCCGCGTCGGCGGCGAGCATGTCGGGATCCGGGAAGCCGGACATCATGACGACTGGCAGCGATGGCCAGCGCACGCGAATGTGGTCCGCGAGCTGGCGCCCATCCATGCGTGGCATCGCGACGTCAGAGAGCACGACGTCGATCTCCGAGGATCGGATCTCGAGAACTTCGAGCGCCTCGATGCCGTCCTGCGCCTCGATGATGCTATAGCCTGCGTTCACGAGGGTGCGAGAGATGATTCGGCGAACGGCGGCATCGTCTTCGACCAGCAACACCTGTCCCGTTCCGCTGGCGTCGTCTTCAGCGGCATATGTCTCCACGGGGGCGGGCGTCGCGATGACCTCATCGAGTGCAGGCAACAGAACACGAAACGTGGTTCCCACTCCGATCACGCTGTCCACGACGATGGTGCCACCGGCCTGCTCGACGATCCCGTGCACCGTGGCGAGTCCGAGTCCCGTACCCTCGCCGACCCCTTTTGTCGTGAAGAACGGCTCGAAGATCTGTCGAAGTGTCGCATTGTCGATTCCGATGCCAGTGTCGCGCACGACGATCGTGGCGTATGCAGCCACTTGCTTCGAGCAACGCGCCGAGGCCGGGTCGCTTGTCGCGCGGACGCTCCGCGTTTCGACGGTGAGCGTTCCACCATCGGGCATCGCGTCGCGTGCATTCACGGCGAGATTCACGATGACCTGTTCAAGCTGTCCGCGATCGGCGAAGACCGTTCCAGCGTCGGGATCGAGATGCGACACGATCTGGATCTCCGACGTGATCAGACGGCGGAGCAGCGCTTCCGTATTTCGTACCGTCTCGCTGATGTCGAGCGGCTGTGGCTGGAGCACCTGTCTCCTGCTGAACGACAACAGCTGTCTCGTGAGTGCCGCCGCGCGATCCGCCGCGTGGCGAATCTCACGCACGTCGTTCGAGAGCGGCGCATCGTCGTCCAGTCGCGCGAGGATCAGTTCGCTGTAGCTCATGATCACGGCGAGCAGGTTGTTGAAGTCATGCGCAATGCCGCCCGCGAGTTGTCCAACTGCTTCCATGCGCTGCGCTTGACGCAGATCGTCCTCGAGGCGAATGCGCGCCGTGACGTCGCGCGCGACCGTGAGGGCGGCCGGCCGGCCCCGATAGGAGAAGGGGATGGAGACCGACTCCATCTCCACGAGCCCGGAGCCATCGATGCGCTGCATCGTGTGTCGCATGAACGGAACAGGCTTGCCATCCGCGAGTGAAGCCATGCGATCTTCCATCACCTGCTTCGATTGCGGCGCCGCCACGTCCACGAGTCGTACGCCGGTAAGCGCCTCTGGTGTTCCGGATCCCAGCACCTTCGCGGCCGCACCATTGGCGAAGACCACGCGCCCCTGTTCGTGCACGACGATAGGATCGGGCAGTAGCTCGACGAGGTTTCGATAGCGCTCTTCGCTCTGTCCGAGCAGCGCGAAGGCTCGCTCGCGCTCATCGGCGACGCTTCCGATCATGAGACCCGTGAGCACGAGCAAGGCGGTGAACGCCTGCACCTCGAGACCCTTTGGCGCTACTCCCGCAATGTCGTGCACGCTGAAGAGTGCGCCGAGCACGAAGAGCACGTTCGCCAATGCGGCGACCCGCGGTCCGTGCGTGAGGGCAATCCAGCCGAGCGGAAGAAAGCAGAACGCATACGAGAAGAATCCGAGGCTCGGCGCGAGCGCCGCGGCAGCGACGATTGCCACGGGGATACTGGCGAGCTGCAGGGCGTTTCGGCCGGTAGCCTTGAGCGAGGGCAGCGGTCGACCGTTACGACCAGCGGCGCTGAGCCACGGGCTGAGGACGAGCATCGCCGGCGCAAGGGCGAATACCGCAACGATGTCGCCGACCCAGAACGAACGTATCAACCGCCACGTATCCGGATTCGTCAGCGAGATGTCGTTGCGGATATCGATGACTGCGACGACCGCCGATACGGCCGCGGTTGCCGCGAAGACGCCGGCGAACAATGCGACGTCAGACGTCCTCGAAAAGCTGGAATCGAAGTCGAGCCGCCGCAGCGTACGTGCGCCCGCCCAGTAGATGCACTTGAGCAGCGCGGAGACGAGGATGACGCGAGAGATGGGCTCGTCGGACGCCGGACCCAAAATGGCTGCAATGCTCGCCGCGAGGATGATCGGCACGAGCGCTGGCCCGCCCCACAACGTGAGCGCGGCGGCAATCAATGCGGCCGGCGGATACCACGCGCGAACTCCAGGCGCCAGCTCGAACATCGGTCCCACATTGCTCAGCACGATCCAGCCGAGGAAAAGAGCAACGGCGACCCACACATTGAATCGGTGTGGATCGCCGTTGCGCAGTTCGAGACTTTCTGTACCCGAGCGTGGCATGATCCCCTCGGGACGACCCAGCGCCCCCAACTCGCTCCGCGGAGGGGCGCGGACAAGTCATCGTGTTCGTATGATGGATCGAGTGGAGCGTATCGGGATCGAACCGATGACCTCTGCCTTGCAAAGGCAGCGCTCTCCCAGCTGAGCTAACGCCCCCGAATCTTGCAGGAAGGAAGATAACCTTTGACGACCCGAGCGAGAAGCGACAATGGCGACAACCGAAGCCCCACAGGCACTGAGCGCCCAGCGACTGACCCTGAGATGTTCCAGTTGCAACAAATGGAATCGCGTCCGGACGGACAAGGCTGCGGACGGCCCGAAGTGCGGCTCATGTGGAAAGCCCCTCGCGCTCGACCACCCGGTGAAGCTGGACGATGACACCTTCGATCGCGTGATCAACGAAACGGAGATACCGGTGCTGGTCGATTTCTATGCAGACTGGTGCGGCCCGTGCAAAATGATGGCGCCGGCGGTGGAGACTCTCGCCCGAGAGACGGTTGGCCGCGCGCTGGTGGCCAAGCTCGACACCGACAACGCGCAGCGAACGGCGTCTCGCTTTCAGATTCGCGGTATCCCGACCAGCATCGTGTTCAGGAACGGACGCGAGGTGAAGCGTCAGACTGGCGCCGTGCCGCTGGCGACGTTGAGGGGAATGCTTGGCTGAATCCGGATGAGAGAACGAGTGGATGAGTGGATGACGGGAAGAGAAAAAACCAGAAGGGCACACCGAGTCGCTCTGGTGTGCCCTTCAGGTTTCCTGTCATCCCCTCAACCTGTCATCCCCTCGTCCCCTTATCCTCATTCGTGCGCGGGCAACGGCTCCATCG
>JBDUCR010000063.1:0-2924 GCA_040003345.1 bacterium | reverse complement strand
TTCAGTTTCACAGCGATTCCACTAAGCCGCTCGAGAAGACCGAGTGGATGCAGGATGTGCTCCCTGAGCGGAGCGGGAAACCGTAAGACAATGCGCCATTTCTATCGCAGTCAGGCGACTCCTGCAGACGTGCTCGTCGTCGCGGATCGTTTCTTCAATGACCTCGGCCTCACGCTCGCTGCTACAACGGCGCGCACTCGGCAGCTCACCGGACCACTTGGCGCGATGAAGCTGAGCGTCAGGGCAGAGGGGGGGCACTACACATTCGTCGAGGTCGTCACCGATCAAATGGGTGAGAGTCGCCTCGACCGCAACGTGAAGAAGTTCTTCGTCCAGTTGCATCGCGCCGAAGACCCGTCGCACACGCTCGAAGCGGCATACTGATGTCGTCCCCGCGGTCGGCAACGACGCGGGGCGCGGGGCGAGCAGGGCGAAGCAACGCCTCGCAGTCCCCGACCGTGGCGTCAGTGCCCGATGCCGACACGACGCTGACGCGCGCGCAACGGCTCGAGCTCTATTACTGGATGCGGCTCACGCGCTCGCTCGAAGAGCGACTCGTCAATCTGTACCGGCAAACGAAAGTCGTGGGCGGACTCTTTCGCTCGCTCGGTCAGGAGGCGGACGCCGTGGGCAGTGCGTACGCGTTGCGAAAGGGCGATATCCTGTCGCCGCTCATTCGCAATCTGGGCTCGATGCTCGTGAAGGGCGCGACGCCCCTGGAAATCCTCAAGCAGTACATGGCGAAGGAAGACTCGCCGACGCGTGGTCGCGAACTGAACATTCACTTCGGCGATACGGAACGCGGCTTCATCGGACAGATCTCGCCGCTGGGCGATATGGTGCCGGTGATGGCAGGCGTCACGCTGACGTTCAGGATGCGCGGCGAAGATCGCGTCGGTCTCGTATACGTCGGCGACGGTGCGACGTCGACAGGTGCGTTTCACGAGGGTATCAACTTCGCCGCCGTACAACGCTGTCCGCTCGTGGTGATCATCGAGAACAACGGCTACGCGTACTCGACGCCGACGTCGAAGCAGAGTCTGGTGAAACAGTTCGCGGACAAGGGCATCGGCTACGGCATCCCGTCGGAGACGGCGGATGGCAACGATGTCATCGCGACGTACGAAGCCACGAAGCGCGCCGTAGATCGGGCGCGACGTGGCGAAGGGACGTCGATCGTCGAGCTCATGACGTACCGCCGAAAGGGGCACGCGGAGCACGACAACCAGTCATATGTGCCCGATGGCGAAGGTGAGCGCTGGGCGCGCGAGAACGATCCGATCGATCGGTACGTCGCGCGTCTGACGAGTGAAGGCGCGACCGCGCAGGAGTTGGCCGACATCGACGCACGAGTGCAGCGCGAGATTGACGCGGCCACCGACATTGCCGAGCTGTCTGGTGTGCCCGAACCGCTCGATGCACTCGAGGGGATCTACGCCGATCCGCCGCGTGAGCAACCGCTCTGGTTTCGCGAAGGAAAGCGCGCGGCGGTCGAGGAAAACGAGCGGCCGGAGGGCTGGGGAACGTACGACACCAGCGGTGATCTCTAATGGCGGAGATCACGTATCTCGAGGCCATCCGTGAAGCGCTTTTCGAGGAGATGGAGCGCGATCCGAACGTCTTCATGCTCGGTGAAGACATCGGTGCGTATGGCGGCGCATTCAAGGTCACTGATGGGTTGCTGGCGAAGTTTGGCGAGTCGCGCGTGATCGACAGCCCGATTTCCGAAATCGGCATCGTCGGCGCGGCGGCGGGTGCGGCACACATGGGCATGCGTCCCGTGGTCGAGATGCAGTTCATCGATTTCATCGCCAATGCGTACGACATGCTCACCAACTACGTGGCGACCGCGCGCTATCGCGCGTTTCTGCCGACGCCGATGGTGGTGCGTGGACCAAGCGGCGGATATGTGCGCGGTGGTCCCTTTCACTCGCAGAATCCCGAAGCGGGCTTCATTCACACGCCCGGACTCAAGGTCGTCTATCCCAGCACGGCGGCCGATGCCAAGGGGTTGATGAAGGCCGCCATTCGCGATGACGATTGCGTGCTCTTCTTCGAGCACAAGTATCTGTACCGCCGCATCAAGGGTGAAATGCCGGCGGGCGATCACGTGGTGCCGATCGGGAAGGCGCGCGTCGCACGCCAAGGCTCGGACCTTTCAATTATCACCTACGCCGCTACGGTCTACAAAGCGCTCGACGCAGCCGAGCAGCTCGAGCGTGAGGACGGGCTGAGCGTCGAGGTGATCGACCTGCGGTCGCTCGCGCCGCTCGACGACGCGGCGATCGTCGCGACGGTGAAGAAGACGAATCGCGTTCTGATCGTGCACGAGGACACGCGGACCGGAGGCGTTGCCGGGGAGATCACGGCTCGGATCAACGAGACGTGCTTCGAATGGCTGGATGCGCCGGTGCTGCGTGTGACGGCGCACGATGTGCCGTTGCCGTACGCACCGTCGCTGGAAGATTTCGTGTTGCCCCAAACGCCGGATATCGTCCTGGCTGCACGTCGCCTCGCGTCCTACTGACGATGCCGATGCGCGATACGGACAATCTCGGCCCGGAAGGGTCGGGGCAGACGAGCGAAGGGGTTTGGCCTTATCTTGGTGTCGGCTGTGTGAGCGCCGTGGCGGGACTCGCGGGCGGCGGCATGATTGCGGTGCTGATTGCGAAGGTCGTCGGCTGGATAACTGGATGCCATGCGGCTGCGGAGAGCGGCGCGCCGTGTGACTGGAACGTGTATTGGACGTGGGGAGCGCGCATCGGTCTGGTGTTGCTCCCGACGGTCGTGATCTGGCGTATGCGGAAGGCGCGCAACGCTTCTCGAAACTCCGAGTGAGAGGACATCGCAGTGGCACGCGTTGACGTCATCATGCCCCAGATGGGCGAATCGATCGCCGAGGGGACGCTGTCGAAGTGGTTGAA
>JBDUCR010000321.1:0-9866 GCA_040003345.1 bacterium | reverse complement strand
CGAAATACTCGGCCTGCGCCTCCTCTCGCTGCACAATGTACATTTCCTCGTGCTGTTGATGCGGGAGGCGCGGAATGCGTTACTCGCCGGCACGTTCGACTCCTGGAGCGCGGATTGGCTCCAGCGCTATCACTCACAGACCGCGACGACGCCCTCCCCATGATCCATTCCGGCTTGCTCCCCGCACTCCTCGCCCTGCAATTCGGCGGTGGATCGCAGAGCCTCACTCCGTTTCTCGTCCAGCTCGCCGCGATCTTCGGCATCTTCTATTTCCTGCTCATTCGTCCGCAACAGGCTCAGAAAAAGAAGCATGAAGAGGCGCTGCGGAACATCAAGCGCGGCGACCGGATCGTGACCTCCGGTGGCATCATCGGTGAAGTCATCCACGTGAAGGAGAGCGTTGCGGCAGATGGCGCCAAGTCCGCGCCGCTAGAGGATGAAGTCACGATCAAGTCTGCCGAGTCTCGCCTCATCGTCGAGCGCGGACGGATCGCGCGCATCATCGGCGTGAGCTCGGCCGCACAGACACTGAAGGAGTAATTCGGCGCGTGGCCATTCTCGACATCCGCGTTCTCGGAGATCCCATTCTCCGGCAGGCGACCACGTCTGTCACCGAGTTCACGCCTGAGCTCCATCGGCTCATCGACGACATGTTCCAGACGATGCACCATGCACGGGGCATCGGTCTCGCCGCGCCGCAGGTTGGACGCATGGAACGACTCGCCGTCATCGATCTCGGCGACGATCCATTCGTCATCATCAATCCGGAAATCGTCCAGGCGTCATCGGGGAAAGCAAAGGGCGAAGAAGGCTGTCTCTCGATTCCCGACATCTACGCCGACGTCGAGCGACCGAAGAGCATCACCGTCCGTGCGCTCGACCGAAACGGAAAGCCCTTCGAGCGTGAGGCGAGCGATCTCCTCGCTCGCTGCCTGCAACACGAGATCGACCACCTCGACGGCAAGCTCTTTCTCGACTACCTGAGCGTGTTGAAGCGCACTGCCGCGCTCGCGAAGTGGAAGCTCAAGTCCGACGACTATCCGGGCTACATCCGTCGTGTCGCACTCGAGACGCCGGAAGAACGGGGCGAGCACGAGCATCCGGAGGAGGAGCTCTAAGTGCGCGTGCTGTTCTGGGGGACGCCCGAATTCGCGACCGCACCACTGCGCGCACTGATCGGCGAAGGGTTCGACGTCGTCGGCGTTGTGACGCAGCCTGACAAGCCCGTTGGCCGGTCGCGCTCGACGTTGCAGCCTTCTGCAGTAAAGACTGTCGCGCTCGCCGAAGGCATTCCGGTTTTACAGCCAGTCAAGCCGCGCGGAGATCCGTTCATCGCCGAAGTCGCCGCGCTGTCGGCTGATGTAAGCGTCGTCGTCGCGTACGGACACATCCTGCCGCGGATCGTGATCGACCTCCCGCGACTTGGCACCATCAACATTCACGCGTCGCTGCTCCCCGCGCTGCGCGGCGCTGCACCAATTCAAGCCGCCATCCGCGAAGGACTCGCCGAAACCGGCGTCACGATCATGCAGATGGTACCCGCACTCGATGCTGGTCCCATTCTTCACACGGCGCGCACACCGATTCTCGAAGACGAAACGTCGCTCGAGCTGGCCCTTCGACTGAGCGAGCTTGGCGCAAATGCGCTGATCGAATCGCTCGCGATGCTCGAGCTTGGCGTCGCCAGTCCTGTTGCACAGGATGAATCCAGAGCGACGTATGCGCCGAAGCTCTCGCGAGAATCCGCGCAGGTGGATTGGACCTTCAGCGCCTACGAGGTGTCGCGACACATTCGCGCCTACGATCCAAAGCCTGGCGCGTGGTCAACGGTCAACGGCGGCGAGGTCAAGTTGTTCGGCGCGCGCGTGGCTCCGCGCGGAACGGCACATTCCGCTGGCGATGTACTTGCCATCGATGCTGCGGGACTCCTCGTCGCATGTGGTGCCGGTGCCGTGCGCGTCGCCGCCGTTCAACCGTCAGGCAAGAAACGGCTCACCCCCGTCGAGTGGGCGCACGGACGAGGCATTGCCGTCGGAGACAGCTTCGACACCACGCCGTTGCCTGGCTCGTAAGGAGAGATGACTCTCGACGACGAGGTCAGCGTGCGCATGATCGGGATACCCGTGGTGCATGCCGTCACCAATGACGAAGTCGTCGCTCGAGCTGATTTCATCGATGTCGCGTGCGCGGTCATGCGCGTGCTCGGCGCACGCGGCGCGCTTCATCTTCGCGCCAGCAGACTGACGGGCGCGCGATTCCAGGCGTTGGCGGAGGGACTTGCCGCGGTGCAGAGTCTCACAGGCGGATGGTTCATCGTCAACGACCGCATCGACGTCGCGCTCGTTTCCGGAGCACGCGGCGCGCAGCTCACGAGCCATTCTCTTACCGCCACGGATGCGCGACGCATCGCTCCGGACCTCGCACTCGGCGGCAGCGTCCACGACGTCGGTGAGGGCCGAGCGGCCGCATTGGCTGGCGCAGATTGGCTGGTGGCAGGGAATGTGTTCGAGACTCCGTCTCATCCGGGTGCGCTGCCGCGTGGCGTGGCGTGGGTGAAGACCCTCGTAAAATCCACGACGCTTCCGGTGATTGCCATTGGTGGGGTACGCGTGGAGCATGCGTCCGCACTGAAGTCCGTCGGGGTACACGGCGTCGCCGTCATTCGCGGAATCTGGGACGCGCCGAATGCCGAACAGGCAGCGAGCGACTATCTTTCGGCATATGACAACGCAGGTATTACGTGAGCCCAGCGCACTCGAGCTGACCGTCAACGGCGAGCGCCGCCAGGCGGCAGCTGGCGCAACGCTGGCGAGCTTCCTCCGGGAGCTCGACCTCGATCCTCGGATGGTGGTCGTCGAGCACAACCGCACGATTCTGCGCGATCGCGACGCATATGCATCACTCGCGCTCGCCAGCGGCGATGTGCTCGAGATCGTGCATTTCGTTGGCGGAGGCTGAGATGACGGCGACCGCCACGGAAACGCTCGACACGGCCTTCGCGATTGGTGGACGCGAGTTTCGTTCGCGCCTCATGGTCGGCACGGGCAAGTACAAGTCGAACGCCGAGATGATCGCGGCCATCGAGGCATCGGGTGCCGAGGTGGTGACCGTTGCCGTGCGGAGGGTGGATCTCGATCGCTCGAAGGACGAAGGCATTCTTCATCACCTGAGTCCCGATCGCTTCTTTTTGCTCGCGAACACGGCGGGCTGCTTCACTGCGGATGACACGATTCGCTATGCGCGGCTCGCACGCGCGGCGGGATTCAACGAGTGGGTGAAACTCGAGGTCATCGGCGATCAGCAGACCCTGCTGCCCGACGCGGCGGGTACGATCGAAGCGACGCGCGTGCTCGCCGCAGAAGGGTTCAAGGTGATGGCGTACACGAACGATGATCTCATCAGCGCATTGCGTCTCGAAGATGCGGGTGCCGTGTGCGTGATGCCGCTCGCGTCGCCGATCGGATCAGGGCTCGGTCTTCTGAATCCGTTCGCCATTCGGACGATCAAGTCGCGGTTGAGTGTGCCGGTGATTGTCGATGCCGGCGTCGGCACGGCGAGCGACGCGGCGATGACGATGGAACAGGGCGTCGACGGAATTCTGATGAACACGGGCATTGCTGCGGCAACGGATCCCGTACGCATGGCCGCGGCGATGCGTCTTGCGGTGGATGCCGGACGTCTCGCGTATCTCGCCGGCCGGATGCCGCGACGTGAAGTCGCGGTGCCGTCGTCGCCGACAAGTGGGATGCTGGATCGATGAGCGGTCCCGTGCGTCCGGTCACGATGGCGGCGCGTGCAGCCGTTACGGACGCGCGCGCCGCGGCCGCGGAGATCTGTGCGGATCTGCGTGGTGGCGATCTGCTCGACAGCAGCTTCGAGCGTCGCACGCTCAAGCTCGAGCCGCGCGACCGGCGTTGGACACGCGAGCTGGTGTACGGCATGCTGCGTCGCCGCAGCTGGATCGACGCGATTCTCGCCGACCGTGTGAGTGGGGGTCCGTCGCGTCTCGATGCCGACGTCGCAGATCTTCTGCGCGTTGGCGCGTATCAACTGCTCGCGATGGGCAGTGTGCCCGCCTACGCGGCGATCGCGCAGACGGTGGAGCTGGTGAAACGTCGGCATGGTATCGGCGCGAGCAAGCTCGCGAACGCAGTGTTGCGTCGCATCGATCGCGAGCGCGATGCACTGACTGTTGCCGTTCCAACTGATCTCACCGACGCACTGGCGCTCGAGTATTCGCATCCGCGCTGGATCGTTGCACGTTGGCTCGCGCGCTTTGGCGAAGCGGACACGCGCGCGCTGCTCGCCGCGAACAATGGCGAAGCACCACTGATCGCGCGTCCCTATCACGTCGTGCGCGAACAGCTCGAGGCGATGCTCGAGAGCGCGGGTGTGATAACGGCAGATGCGCCGCTCGTCGCCGATAGCGTGGTGCTCGCGGGAGGCGTTACGTCGCTCACGGAGCTCGGCGCATTCAAGCAGGGCCTCTTTCATCTGCAGGATCCCGCGGCGACGCTCGTGACGCGCTACGCATGTGTCGCGACGGGCAGCACCGTTGCGGATCTGTGCGCTGCGCCCGGCGGCAAGGCGCTCGAGCTCGCGCGCGTGGCGGGCACGGTATACGCCGGCGACGCGTCGCGCATACGTTTGCTCCGGGTGCGCGAGAATCTCAAGCGGCTCGACGCCACGAACATCATACCGTTCGTCGGCGATGCAACCGCATCTCCACTGCACGACATGGACGCTGTGCTCGTTGACGTTCCCTGCACCGGCACTGGTACGTTCCGCCGTCATCCCGACGCGCGCTGGCGACTCAAAGCAAGCGATCTCGCCGTGCTCCCCGCCACTCAGCGCGCGATCCTCAAAGCCGCGGCGCACGTGGTGCGTCCCGGCGGTCTCCTCGTGTACAGCACCTGCTCCCTCGAGCTCGAGGAGAACGACGAGCAGGTCGCGCGCTTTCTCGCTGATCATCCGGACTGGAGGCTCGAACCGCCGCCTGAGGGTGTCGTTCCACCGTCGACGCTCGACAGCGGGTGTCTTCGCGTACTTCCGCAACTCCACTCGACGGACGGCGCATTCGCGGCGCGCTTTCGTCGTCCGCGTGTTGGTGCTGCCGCATGACATGGCGCGCGAAAGTCCGTACGTCGCTCGTCTATCTCGTCGCCGTCGTCGCAGGTTTCGCGCTCTCGTACCTCGTCGTGGCGTTCGCCGTATTTCCAAACGGCGTCGTTCCGCGCGACGTGAAGGTTCCGAACGTCACGGGGCTCGGCTACGACGAAGCGACACAGCGTTTGTTGCAGGCGGGCTTCAAGGCTGAACAGGGCGAGCAGCGCTACAACAACTCGGCGCCCAAGATGACGGTACTCGAGCAATCTCCACCTCCGGGAACGCGTGAGGGTGTCGGCGCGTCGGTCACACTCGTCGTCAGCGGCGGGCAGCGCATGGTGCTCGTACCGGCGGTCACCGGTATGCTCAAGGTCGAAGCGCAGGCTCTGCTCGAAAAGGAAGGTTTCGAGCTTGGCGACGTCACGGAATCACCGAGCAATGCGCCGCGCGGCTCCGTCATTGGAACGAGACCCGCGGTGGGATCATCGGTCAGCATTCCGACGACGATCTCTCTCGTGCTCAGCGGCGGACAACCGCCGGTCGAGATGCCGAATCTCGTCGGGCGCGACGTCGATGCCGCGCGTCAGACGCTCAGCCAGCTCGGCGTCCGCAACATTCAGGTGGTGTGGGACCCAATGGCAATCGGCGCGCGCGGCACGATCATCGGTCAGTCACCCGTCGCTGGTGCAACGGTGCTCCCCGGTGCAAGCATGCAGCTTCGCGTCGCCGGCAGCGAAACCGTAACTCCTCCATGAACCAGGTCGGCAGTGTTCGCATCGCACCATCCATTCTCAGCGCGGACTTCGCGAAGCTGGGTGATGACATCGCGATGCTCGAGGCAGGCGGCGCGGACTGGCTGCACATCGACGTCATGGACGGTCGCTTCGTTCCCAACCTCACCTTCGGCGCGAAGGTGATCGAGACCGTGCGCAAGCACACGTCACTTCCGCTCGACGTGCACCTCATGGTCGTCGAGCCGGAACGCTACTTCGACGACTTCGCCAATGCTGGTGCCACCGGCATGACCATTCACGCCGAAGTTTCTCCGCACCTCGATCGACAGCTCGCGCACATCCGAGAGGTTGGTTGCTCCGCGGGCGTCGCTCTGAATCCGTCGACGCCGATCAACGTCGTCGAGGATGTACTCGACAAGCTGGATCTCCTGCTCGTGATGTCGGTGAATCCCGGCTTCGGCGGACAACAGTTCATTCGCCGAGCACTCGATCGTATCGCGCGCGCGCGTCGCATGCTCGACGCCGCGCGTTCGCCCGCGACGCTCGAGGTGGACGGCGGTATCAACCGCGACACGATCGTCGAATGCTGGCAGGCTGGCGCTGACACATTCGTCGCCGGCAATGCAGTGTTCTCCGCCGCTGATCCACAGGCGGAGATTCGCGTGCTGCGCGAGCAGTGCCTGCATCGCGTGTAGGAGGCACTACATGACCGCACGTCAGCAATGGAGCGTGGTACTCGGCGTCGTGCTGTTGCTCGCAGTCACGCTCGCGGCGGCGACGCACTTCCTCGGCGACGAGCTCTTTCCGGTCGCCGTTGGAGGCAAGGCGCCTGACTTCCAGGCAGTCACGCTCGACAGCAAGCCGCACACGAAGTCGCTCGCCGACTACAAGGGAAAAATCGTCCTGCTGAATCTGTGGGCAACATGGTGCGAGCCATGTCGCGCCGAGATGCCGAGCATGGAACGGTTGCAGCGTGAGTTCGGTCCGCAGGGGTTGGTGATCGTCGCCGTGAGCGTCGATAGTCCTGGATCGGAACAGCAGATCCGCGATTTCGCGAAGGAGCTCGGGCTCACGTTCGAGATTCTTCACGACCCCGAAAAGGAGACCGCGCGTCGTTATCAGGTCACCGGCTATCCCGAATCGTTCATCATCGGACGGGAGGGGACGATCCGCCGGAAGGTGTTCGCCGCGACTGACTGGACCAGCGACGCCAATCGCGCGGTGATTCGCGAGCTGCTCGGCAGAACGACGGCGTCGCGCTGAGCGCGCGATGACAGGTCCGTTACCCAACGGTTCGTCCGAGCGTGCCAGCTGGCGGCGCAAGCTGCGAGCCGCATTCATGGAGAGAGTCCGTCTCAAAGCCACTGCGATCGTCGCGGCGCTGTTGTTGTGGCTCATCGTGAAAGCTCGACAGCCTGTGCAGGACTACGTTGCCGTCATCGTGATGCCGACGCTCGACAGCTCGCTCGTGCTGCTCGAGACGCCGCCGCAACTGAAGGCGCTCGTCAGCGGCCGCGCGGTGGACATCGTGAAGCTTCACGTCGATCTGCCATCCATTCATCGCATCATCGACGGCGACGTCCCTGATACGCTCGTCCTCGATGTTGCGCCGGGAGAAGTGCGTGTCCCCGCCGAGCTGGCGAATGAGATCCACGTCCTCGATCTGCAGCCGCGCAGCGTTACACTGCGATTCGGCATGCGTGCAACGCGACGCGTGCCAGTGACGAGCTCCGGACGCGTCATCGTCAAGCAGAGCGGCAATCTGCGCGCCGCGGATAGCGTGGAGTTCGATCCGCGCATGGTGCGCATTACCGGTCCGCGACGACTCGTCCGTCGGATCGAGACCGTGCATCCGTACTCGCTGATGATCGACGATGGCGACACGCTGCAGCACGTCGCCGATCTCGACACGGGAAAGCTCGGGATTCGCGTGCTGCCGTCTCAGGTCAAGGTCCGTGTGCACGGTGAGCGCGCGACCGTCGCCAGGGCCAAGCCATGACGCGCCTGCGCATACTCGGCATCGAGACATCGTGCGACGAGACGTCCGCATCGGTGCTGACAGGCGCCGGCGACGACGTATCGCTCGACTCGCTCGTGATTCTTTCGCAGGATGTGCATCGCGTGTTCGGTGGCGTCGTTCCCGAGATCGCCTCGCGACAGCATCTCACCGCGATCGTTCCGGTCGTCGAACGTGCGGTGGCCGATGCGAATATTGCGCTCGGCGATCTCGACGCGATTGCTGTGACGCATGCGCCGGGACTCGTTGGCGCACTGCTCGTCGGCGTGAGCTTCGCGAAGGCGCTTGCGTACGGAAAGGGAATTCCCGTGGTCGGCGTGCATCACATGGAGGGCCATCTCTTCGCAACGGCGCTCGAGCATCGTGATGCGGTGCCGCCGTTCACAGCGCTCCTGGTGTCGGGCGGGCATACGTTGTTGCTCGATGTCGAGGCATGGGGACGTTATCGATTGCTCGGCCGCACGCGCGACGATGCCGCGGGTGAGGCATTCGACAAGGTGGCAAAACTGATCGGGTTGCCGTATCCTGGCGGCCCTCATGTCGAGCGCCTCGCGACGACGGGTGATCCGTCGAAGTTTCGCTTCGCGCGCCCCATGTTGCGTCGCAATCAGCAGCACGGCGACGACGATTATTACGATCTGTCATTCAGCGGATTGAAGACCGCAGTGCTGCAGGCTGTGCGCGCCGGCAGTGAGACGGACTATCCGCACATCGCGCGTGGCTTTCACGATGCGCTCGTGGAGACGCTCGTCGAGAAAACTGCGCGCGCGGTCAGTCAGTTTGGTCGGACGCGCGTGGTGCTCGGCGGCGGCGTCGCTGGCAATCGCACGCTCGGCGCGGCTATGCAACTTCGCATGAAGAAATTCGGCGCCTCGGTGTATGCGCCGAGCCCGCGCCTCGCGACGGACAACGCGGCGATGATTGCGCGTGCGGGGCTGTATCATTACGAGCAGGGAACGCGCGCTCCGCTCGACCTCAACGCCTTCGCGTCTCTCCCCATTCCAGGTCTGATAAGCGAATGATGCTGCCGCACCCCATCGTTCATCATCCGTTCGCGTACAAGTTCGGATCGTTCGGCTTTACGGGCTTCGGCCTCGCCGTGCTCCTGTGCTTTCTCGTCGGGCAGGTGGTCGCGCAGAAAGAGCTCGTACGTCGTGGCTACGATCCGGACCCGATCAACGACATGGTATTTGCGGCGGTGGTCGGCGGTCTGCTTGGCGCGAAACTGTATTACGTCGTCGTGCTGCGACACTACGATGCGCTGTTCGAGCGCGGCGGATTTGTATTCTGGGGCGGATTGCTCGGCGGCGTCATCGCGGTGATGCTCGTCGCGAGGAAAAAGAAGTTTCCGCTTATGCGCATCTTCGACGTTGGTGCCCCGGCGTGCGCCGCTGCGTACGCGGTTGGTCGCACTGGCTGCTGGGCCGTTGGTGACGACTACGGTCGTCCGTGGAGCGGGTTTCTCGCGGTGGCATTTCCCGACGGCGCGCCGCCATCGACGGCGGGAATCATGGCGCAGGAGTTCGGCGTTGCGATTCCCGCTGGCGCTAATTCAGCGACCGTGCTCTCCGTCTATCCCACACAGCTGTACGAGGTAGCGCTCGGCCTGGTGATGTTTCTTGTTCTGTGGCGCATGCGTGATCACAAGCACGCCGAGGGTTGGTTGTTCGGTGTGTATGCTGTGTTGGCGGGAATCGAGCGGTTCATCATTGAATTCTTCCGCGCGAAGGACGATCGATTGATCCTCGGTGCGCTGACGTATGCGCAGCTGATCTCACTTGGCTTCATCGTGCTCGGAGTCATGTGGATGTTGGTGAGGTCGAAGCCGGGGGCGGGGAGGCTGGGCATCTACGCGATGAAGCAAGATGATAGGATGATAGGATGATAGGATGATAGGATGATAGGGAAACAAGAAGGCGCACCGAGTTTGGCCGGTGCGCCTTTGCTCTTCCTATCTTCCTATCTTCCTATCTTCCTATCTTCCTATCTTCCTATCTTCCTATCTTCCT
>JBDUCR010000319.1:0-9884 GCA_040003345.1 bacterium | reverse complement strand
GCAATTGCACGTTGAACGGCAACTGAATGCACGGAAACGACGGATCCTTGGGAAAAGGCGGATCGATCTCGAACGTTCGAGGAGCGGCTCCGTAGGTCCTCTGCGGCCTCTGCGTACCTCTCGTTGCATCCTCTGCGTAAAAGGCAGTTGACCTGACAGTGTCTGGACCTGCAGCAACAGCATTTATCGCAGAGGATCGCGGAGGAACTAAAACAGCCGCAGAGGAAGCAACTGCATGAGGATCGGTGACGCGGAGTTGGATGCATCCGCGAAATGCCGGGAGAGAATGTCATCCAGACGTCGTGAACAGCAACTGAATGCACGGAAACGGCGGATCGTTTTTTGGAAACAGCGGATCGATCTCGAACGCTCGAGGAGCGGATCCGCGGGTTCCAAATGATCCGCTGGTTCTGTGCATTCTGTTTCGAGCTGCTTGACGCACCGATGGGAGTCGAATGCGCTCACGAAAAATGTTCGCACTCGTATGGCTCTGCTGGTCCTCTGCGGCCTCAGCGTACCTCTCTTTGCATCCTCTGCGTAAAATGCAGTTGAAGAAACCCGAAGGAGCCGCAGAGAGCCCCAAACCTGGATTCCGTCACCCGGGCAAGGGGCATAGTCTCTCAATACGGCACAACGTCCACGATGGGCGTGACGTGCAGATACGAGCCGATGATCTTCGACACCAACGTCGCCGTTGTCGCACCCTGAAACGGCACATATTCCAGCATCATCGCGACCACGATCTTCGGATCATCCGCCGGCGCGAAGCCGACGAACCACGAGAAGTTGAGCTCTTTGCCGTTTGCACCAAACTTCCGGCTCTGCGCTGTTCCCGTTTTTCCCGCAAGCACAACGCCCTGGATCTTCGCGCGCGCCGCCGTTCCGGTCTCGACGACATTCGCCAGCGCCGCACGGAGCTGACCGAACTGCTCGTCGTCGAGCTTGAAGATCCGCTTCCGTTCGGGAGCGCGCTTCACGACTTGAGGGCGTGACTCCGTTCCATCGGTCGCGAGCGCCGTGTAAAAGCGCGCCATGTTGAGAATGGTCTGCGAATTCTCGCCTTGTCCGATCGCGAGATTCAACGTCACTGACGACGTCCATCCGCCTTTGCCATAGCGTCGCTCGAAATAGTCCGTCGTCGCTGGCCACACGGGCGTGCGCTCCTCAGGGAGGTCGATGCCCGCGCGCTCGCTGAACCCGAGGTCAACGCCGCCGGCAAGCAGCTTCGTGAGTCCCAGCTTAAGACCGAGCTGATAGAAATACACGTTGCACGACTTCGCGATCGCCTCCGAGAGCGAGAGGCTGCCATGTTTGCCGTCGCAATGGAAATAGCGAGAGCCGTATTGCATGCCCCCGTTACACGCGATCGGCATGTGATCCGACATGCGAACAACGTTTCCCTCGAGCGCCGTGATCGCCGTAGCGATCTTGAACGTCGAGCCCGGCGGATATTCGCCCTGCAGTGCCTTGTTGTAGAGCGGCTTGCGTGGGTCCGCCCGCAATGAATCCCAATACTGTGCCGGAATGCCGCCGGTGAACCGGTTGCCGTCCCAGCCTGGCGCACTCACGAGCGCGAGCACTGCTCCAGTCTTCGGGTCCATCGCGACGACACCACCCTGGAGCGTGTCGCCAAACACGCTCGCCGCGATTTTCTGCAGCTCCATGTCGATGTTCGTGTACATCGGAGGCGCAGCGACGGGTGCGAGATCGGCGCGAGCCGCGGCCTGTCGCACGATGCGTCCACGCGCGTCGACCTCCACGTACTGACTGCCTTCCTTGCCGCGGAGGATCGACTCGTACTCCTTCTCTAATCCCTGCTTGCCGATCTGCTGGCCGAGCTTGTAGTCGAGAGTATCGCGAGCGCGTGCGAGGTCGGCCTCCGTGACCTCGCCCGTGTAGCCGACGAACGACGATACTGCCGCGCCGTCTGGATAGAAGCGCCGCGGTGAACTCTGGATCAGGAGACCAGGAAATTGCGAGAGATGCTCCTCCAGCACGCTCACGACATCGAAGCCAGCGTCGGGGATGATGACAGTGGGCCGGCCAGGCGAACGATGAAATCGGCGCACCGCCTGATCGAGCTGATGCGGCGAAAAGGAAACCACCGTTCCGATGCGCGAGAGCACGGCTCTCAGCGAGTCCTCGCCAACCGCGAGGATGGACACCGAGTACCCGACGATATTGTCCGCGATGATCTTGCCGTTTCGATCGTAGATCACTCCGCGTGGCGCGGGCAGCGGAATCTCGCGGAGCCGGTTGGTCTCGGACTGCAGCGCGTATTTCTGATGCTGAATGATCTGGCTGCGAAAAAAACCGCCCGTTATGAACAACAGCACGCCGAGAATCAACAGCATGGCGACCTCGCCTCGGCGGCGAATTTCATTTGGTTGAAACCGCACTCCAACTCCTCGCTATGTCAGGGCGCGACGATGCTCACTCGTGGCCGCGTGATCCGCCAGCTGACTTTCCCCGCGAGCGGATCCGCGAGAAGTCGTGTTCCCTCGACACGAAGCGCCTGCACAGTACCGCCTGGCGTGATGAACGTTCCCTCGGAGACGCCACCATCGGTGGTGAAGACCTTGAGCTCCACGTTCTTCCAATCGATAGCCGACGTGCTCTGAGCCACGGCAACCTGCGCGAGCACGGAATGGTTCTTCACCAATAGTACGATGGGCACAGTTCCCGAAGCGATCTCATGCCAGCGGCCACCCTCGTAGGCGCGACCCGTCTGGTAGTCGATCCACGTGCCCGGCGGCACATACACACGACGACTCGTCGCCGCGTCCTCGAACATCGGCGCGACGAGCAGATTCGCACCGAACATGTACTCGTCCTCTACGAGCCACGACGTCGGGTCGCTGGGATACTCGAAGAACAGCGTGCGCAACATCGGCCATCCCCGTGACGACGCAACATGCGCCTGGGAATAGATGTACGGCATCAGCGAGTACTTGAGTCCTAACGCATTCTGAAAATCAGTGACCATCGCTGGATCGTACTCCCACGGCTCACGCGGCGGCGCACCATGTGTACGCGTGTGTGACGTAAGGACGCCGAACGCCAACCACCTGCGATAGAGATCGCGCGGCGCACGATTTACGAATCCGCCGACGTCGTGGCTCCAGTAGGTGAAGCCGGACAACCCGAACGACAAACCGCCCCTCAGCTCCGCCGCCATCGCCGAATTCGTATTCTCGGCGTCGCCACCCCAGTGGAGCGGATAGCGCTGGCTTCCGGCCCACGCACTGCGTCCCCAGATGATGCCGTCGCCGGTGATGTCCTTCGTCACGCTGTACACGGCATCGTTGTAGCGGACCGGATAGAGATTGTGCTCGTACCACCCAGTGCGGCCGTTGTGATACACACCCTCGAGCGGTGCGCCCTCGCCGAAGTCGGCCTTGATGACGCTCACACCCATCTTGAGCAGATTGCCGAGCTTGCTCTTGTACCAGGCGACGCTCGCCGGATTCGTGAAGTCGAGCACGGCGTCTTCTGTCGCGAGTCGTCCGCCTTGATCCTTCACCGCGAGTCCCTGATCGATCAACTCGCGCGACAGCGCATTCTTCGGCGTGAAGTACGTGTACTGCCAGAGACTCACATGAAAGCCGTCGTTGCGAAGGTCGGCGATCATCTTCGCCGGATCGGTGAACCGCGACTTCGAGAACTGATAGTCGCTGCGCCAGTCCGTCTCGAACCAGCCGGTGTCGAGATGCAATACGTCAGCAGGCACCTTGTATTGCCGCAGCTTCGCGGCGACGTCGCGCACCTCGGCTTCCGACTTGTAGGTGATGCGACTCATCCACAGTCCGAACGACCAGAGCGGCGGCACCGGACTGCGACCGGTGATAGCAGTGTATTCGGAGACGATGTCCTTCGGGTCGCCGAGAAAGATGAAGATGTCGAGCAGCTCGTCGCCGGAGTAGATCGTGTTGTGTGAGTCGTATTCGGCGCCGACGTCGAAGGCGACGGGCGCGCTCGTGTGCACGAACATCCCGTAGCCGCGACTGCTCATGAAGAACGGAACCGACTTGTACTGCAATGGGCCTTGCACGCCCATGCCGTCGCGGATGAATGCGAGCACGCGCTGCCCGCGCTTGTTGAGTCGCGTGAACGACTCGCCGAATCCATAGATGCGCTCGTCCTGCGCCAGCTCGAACGTCGCCGCGGTACTGCGACCCATGTCTCGCGCGCGGCGCACGAACGAGAATGGCGTGTAGGGCAGATACGATGCGAGCTCGCCGAGTCGCTGCGTACGCGTGAGCAGCTTGCCGTGCGCGTCGAAAAGCTCGATCGACCACGGGCTGCGCGCGATGCGCACTTTGCCGAACGCGCTCGTGTAGGTCACGGCACTATCGCTCGATTGTGCGCGCCACGACTTGTCGTTGGACACTGGTCCGGCGAGCATGATGGACGGTTCACCTTCCATCATCGGCGCGGGAAGATCGCGCGTGCTGAAGCGAATGCGGAGCGCACGCGGGCTGACGAAGCTGATGTCGAAGGGGAGGGCAGGGTCGCGATCGTATTCCGTTCCCGGAAACTCGGACGCGGCCGCGCGCTGATAGGTGATGTCGACCTTGTTGAACGACAGCGTCGGTTGCAGCGAATACCGATCCCACTGCAGCGTGCCGCGTCCAGTCGCCGCGTCGAACGCGGTCAGCTTGCTCGCGACGAAGATTGGTTGATACGGCTTCCGAAAGTCGACGCCGACGTCAACGAGGTCGCCGAGTACGTTGGTGTTTTGCGCCGGCGACGCCCTGAACGCCAATACGCTCAGCGCAACAGCGAGCAGCCGCGAAATGGCAGTGCGGCGAGACATGAACGACCTCATAGTATGGCGTTCATCGCCATCACCATCCCGAAGCCCACCAGCGCAACCGTCATTTCCATCACGCTCCACGTTGCGAGCGTATGTGGAATGCTCAGGCCGAAATACTCCTTGAACATCCAGAAGCCCGTGTCGTTGAAGTGCGAGAACATGAGGCTTCCCGCTCCGGTTGCGAGCACCATGAGCTCCGGACTCACGCCGGCGCCCGCCACCATCGGCGCGACGAGACCCGCAGTCGTCATCCCGGCAACAGTCGCCGAACCGACAGAGAGTCGCAGCAGCGACGCGATGCCGAATGCGAGCAGCAGCGGATTGAGTCGCATGCCAGCGGCGCGTTGCGCGATGTAGTCGCCGACGCCTGCGTCGCGCAACACCTGCCCGAATGCGCCGCCCGCTGTGATGACGAGCAGAATCATCGCGATGCCGGAGACTGCGCTGCGCATCGTCTCCATCAACGCCGGCATCGAACGCCCTCGCCTGAGCCCAAGCGTGTAAAGCGCGATGAGCACAGCGGCGAGCAGCGCAATGTTCGCATTGCCAAGAAACTTCATGGCGATGACGAAGGCGCGCATCGTCGGATCGGGGACAGCAGCAGCCAACGCCGTCTTGAAGTCGAACTCGGGCCGAAAGGGATCGATTCCGGTCGTCCCCGTGACGTTGTCGACGAGCGCGCCGAGCAGCATGAGAATTACAGGCGAAAGCATCGTGATCACGCTGATGCCGATGCCTGGCGATCCACCAGGCGACTCAACGACGCCAACGTGCAACTCGGGCGGCGCTACCGCGCGAATGGGAAGTCGCTCGAGGATCTTCGAAAGTCCGATGCCACCTGCAAGACAGGCCGGTATGGCTGCGACCAGCCCAAGTGCCAGGGTGCGATTTACGTTCGCGCCATACGCGAACGCCATGAACGTCGGCGCGGGATGTGGTGGAAGAAATCCATGCGTCACCGACAGCGCGGACGCCAGCGGTACACCGAGATAGAGCAGTGGAAGGCCCGTTGTTGTTGCAAGGCCGTAGATGAGCGGGATCAACACGATGAAGCCGGCGTTGTACAACATCGGCAGACCGACGAGGAGTCCGGTGCCCGTCATCGCAAGCTGCACCCGCTTTCCCGAGCGCGCGACGAGCCACTCGGCGATCGTGCGTGCGGCGCCGCTGTCGCCGACCAGCTTGCCGAGCATCGCGCCAAACACCAGAATGAGCGCGACGCTGCCCATGGTCGCGCCGACCCCCTTGAGGAGTGACTGGAGCACACTGAGCGGGTTCATGCCGTTCAGCAGTCCGACGACGAAGCCCGTGAGGATCAACGCGAAGAAGGCGTCGAGCTTCACGATGAGCACCAGCGCGAGCAGCACGCCGATCGCGATGAAGACAGAGAGGAGTGGCATCGTGGCCAGAATGGAGGAGAGCGAGATGAGACGCAAGCTTGACCGCCGCGAGTTTCTCAAGCGAGGTACGCTGGCCGGTGTCGTCGCCGCGGCCGGATTGTCAACAGCGGAGACGCTCGCAGCGGCACCCGCCTTACCCGTTCTGAATGGCGCGCCAGCGGAATCGTTCGTCGAGCTCGCCGACCGTCAGCTCGACAGTCAGGCGTTCTGCCTCTCGGTGTACGACAGCATCACGCCCTCTCTCGCCTTCGCTGCGACGAGCGCGAGCGCCGCTCGGGACTGGCAGCACGCCGCGCGTACGCGCTTGATCGAGCGGCTCGGCGGCTTTCCGGGCGCGCGAGTTCCGCTGAATGCCGAGGTGCTCGAGACGAAGGACTTCGGCAGCTACACACGTGAACGAATTGTCTTTCAATCTCGCGAAGGGCTTTCGGTGCTGGGCTATCTGCTGCTGCCGAAGGATCGTCCGCGTCCGCTGCCGGCCATCGTTGCGTTTTCGGGACACGGCCGCGGTGTCGACGACATCCTCGGCATCGCACCCGACGGCTCGCAACTTCCGCAGCGAGGGGTCGGCTACGCAAAGGAATATGGCATCCAGTGCGTCGAGCACGGTTACGCGACGTTCGCGATCGAGCAGCTTGCATTCGGAGCACGACGGGATGCTGCAGCGCGCAAAGCGGGACCAGCGGAGAACTCGTGCCGTCCGGCAGCGTGTGCGGCGCTGCTGCTTGGACAGACGATGATCGGCTGGCGTGCGTGGGACGCCATGCGCGCCATCGATTACCTCGCAACGCGCTCTGAGATCGACGCCACACGCATCGCAACGCTCGGAGCGTCGGGCGGTGGGACGACGTCGTTGTTCACCGCAGCCGTCGACGAGCGTGTGAAGGTCGGCGTCGTGAGCGCCTACTTCAATACCTTCCGCGATAGCATCGTCAGCATCTCGCATTGTCCGGACAATTACGTGCCTGGTCTCGCTACTGACATGGAGATGTCGGATGTCGCGGGGCTCATTGCTCCGCGCGCGCTGTTCGTCGAGTCGGGACGCCGTGATCCGATCTTTCCGATTGCCGGTAGCGAGAAGGCCGCGAAGAAAGCCGGAGAGATATTTCACATGCTTGGTGCGACTGATCGCATGGCCTACCAAATACATGACGGCGCGCACGAGTTTTACGGCGTCGGCGCGTTCGACTTTCTGTCACGCGCTCTATGACCACCAACCACATGCCAATCTCGTTCACCTCCCGCGCCATATGCGTTGCATTCGGCGCGAACATGCTGTGCACTGCGGTGTCGCTCGACGCACAGTCGTTCCACGTCGAGCGGTTGCGAACGGAGTACCAAGCCAATCCCATCGGGCTCGACGTCACGTCGCCCAGGCTGAGCTGGCGTCTGCGCTCCGAGCGTCGCGGCACGATGCAGAGCGCATACGAAATTCGCGTCGCCGCGGATTCCGTAGCGTTGAATGGCACGCCGCTCTGGAACAGCGGTCGAGTGAGTTCCGACGAATCCATCTTTCGTCCGTATGCGGGGCCAGCGTTGAAGACCGGCGCACGGTACTACTGGCAAGTGCGCGTCTGGGACGGCGGAGGTCAGGCGTCGCCGTGGAGTGTGCCGGCGTTCTTCGAGATGGGATTGTTGAGCGCCGCCGACTGGCAAGCGACGTGGATCACGCCGGATCTGCCGGAGGACACTACGCTCGCGAATCCCAGTCCGATGCTGCGCCGCGAGTTTGCGGTTAACGGACCGATTGCGTCCGCGCGTCTCTATGTCACGAGCCTGGGCCTCAACAGCGTCGAGCTGAACGGTCACGTTGTTGGCGATCATCTGTTCTCGCCGGGATGGACGAGCTACGACAAGCGCCTCCAGTACGAGAGCTACGACGTCACACCACTACTGACGCAAGGCGCCAATGCCGTTGGCGCAACGCTTGGTGACGGGTGGTATCGCGGCAGACTCGGATTCAACGGCAAGCGCAACACGTACGGCACGCGGCTCGGGCTCTTCGCGCAGCTCGTGGTGCATTACGCCGACGGTCGCACACAGGTTGTCGGCTCGGATGCGTCGTGGAAGGCGGCGACCGGTCCAATCGTGATGTCGGACATCTACGATGGCGAGACCTACGACGCGCGACTCGAGCGCAGCGGTTGGAGCAAGGCGCACTACGACGATCGCGATTGGCGCGGCGTGCGCACGCTCAGTGGAATTTCGGCGACGTTGATATCGCCGTCCGGCCCACCGGTGCGACGCACGCAAGAGCTCAAGCCCGTGAAGGTGCTTCGCACGCCAGCTGGCGAAACCGTCTTCGACCTCGGCCAGAACATGGTTGGATGGGTGCGCCTCAAGGTGAGCGGCCCGGCGGGAAGCGTCGTGCGTATTCGCCACGCCGAAGTGCTCGACAAGGCGGGCAACTTTTACACGGAGAATCTGCGCGGTGCGGGTGCGACGGTGCGCTACACGCTCAAGGGCGGCGACGTCGAGACGTACGAGCCGCATTTCACGTATCAGGGGTTTCGTTACGTTGCCGTTGACGGCTTCCCAGGCACACCGACCGCCGATGCGATCACCGGTATCGTCATCCATTCCGACATGGAAACGACCGGGCACTTCGAGAGCAGCAACCAGCTCGTCAATCAGCTCCAGAGCAACATCGTCTGGGGCGAGCGTGGAAATTTCCTCGACGTCCCCACCGACTGTCCGCAGCGCGACGAGCGACTCGGCTGGACGGGTGACGCGCAGGTGTTCGCGCGCACCGCGGCGTTCAACATGGACGTCAGCGGCTTCTTCGCGAAGTGGCTCGGCGATCTCTCCGCCGATCAGAAGGCGGATGGCGGCGTGCCTAAAGTCATTCCCGATGTCGTGTCGCGTGGAAGGGCGGACGCGGGTCCGAGTGCCGGATGGGCCGACGTCGCCGTGATCGCCCCGTGGACGATGTATCAGGTCTACGGCGACGCGCGCCTTCTCGAGCGACAATACCCGAGCATGCGCGCGTGGGTCGAGTACATGCGCGTAAAAGCGGGGCCAAGTCGCCTGTGGACAAAGGGCGATCATTACGGCGACTGGCTCGCCTATGCGACGACGCGCGCGGACTATCCGGGCGCAACGACGGACAAGGATCTGATCGCCACCGCGTACTTTGCGCACTCGACGGATCTCCTCGCGCGCAGCGCAGCGGCGCTTGGCAAAGCGGACGACGCACGCGCGTATCGCACGCTGTTTGACGAAATCAGGAAGGCGTTTCAGCGCGAGTACGTGACGGCGAGCGGACGCATGACGTCGAACACGCAGACCGCGTACGTCCTCGCGCTCGACTTCGGATTGCTTTCCGACGACATGCGAGCGAACGCTGCGCAGCGTCTCGCGTCGGACGTCGAACGAATGCATCACCTCACCACGGGCTTTCTTGGCACACCTGCGCTGACGCGTACGCTGAGCCAGACCGGTCATCTCGACGACGCTTACTCACTGTTGCTGAACGAGAAGTATCCGTCGTGGCTCTACCCGGTAACGCATGGCGCGACGACCATCTGGGAGCGTTGGGACGGACAGAAGCCCGACGGTACGTTCCAGGATGTGAGCATGAATTCGTTCAACCACTACGCGTACGGCGCTGTTGGCGACTGGATGTATCGCGTCGTCGCGGGCCTCGACATGGATCCGGCGCGACCAGG
>JBDUCR010000466.1:0-2948 GCA_040003345.1 bacterium | reverse complement strand
AATATCAGCCACGCCAGACGTCCAAGCTCTACGCCGCCGACGGCCGCTTCATCGCCGAGCTCGGACTCGAGCGACGTACGCTCCTCAAGCTCGACCAGATTCCGCCACTCCTCCGCAATGCCTTCGTGCAGACGGAAGACAAGCGATTCTACCAGCACAAGGGCGTCGACTTCCTTCGCATTCCGGGCGCACTGCTCGCCGATCTCAAGAAGCGCAGCTTCGCTGAAGGATTCTCGACAATCACCATGCAGCTCGCGCGCAACATTTTCCCCGAGCGGCTCTCGCGCGAAAAATCGCTGGTGCGCAAGCTCAAGGAAGCGAAAGTCGCCCGCGCAATCGAAGCGAAATATTCGAAGGACAAGATCCTCGAGCTCTACCTCAACCAGATCTCGCTCGGCAACGGCTCATTCGGCGTCGAGACCGCGGCGCAACGCTACTTCGGAAAATCCGCGCGCGACCTGAACCTCGCCGAGGCGGCAACGCTGGCTGGCTTGCCAAAGGCGCCCGAGCGATACAATCCGCGACGTTGGCCCGAGCGCGCCATTCAGCGACGCAACACGGTCATCGAAGTGATGCGTGATCAGGGCGCGATCAGTGATGCCGACGCGAGTCTCGCGAAGGCGTATCCGCTCCAGCTCGCACGCAAGTCCGAAGCAGGCGACGTCGCACCGTACTTCGTCGAATGGGTGCGTCAGCAGCTCGAGACGCAGTTCGGACAGAAGCTGTATGAGCAGGGACTCAAGGTCTTCACCACACTCGACGTCGACCTTCAGTCCGCGGCGGAACGCGCGCTCGAGAACCAGTTGCGGGCGATCGAATCGGGAAAGTTCGGCGCGTACACGCATCCGTCCTTCGAGTCGTATCTGTCTCGCGCGTCCGAACGCGCTGGCGAAGCAGCCGCAGCGAACTCGCCGTATCTGCAGGGCGCATTCGTCGCGATGGATCCACGCACTGGCGCAGTTCGCGCGCTCGTGGGCGGTCGTGACTTCGACGACTCGAAATTCAACCGCGCCATTCAGGCGCTGCGACAGCCGGGATCGACGTTCAAACCGGTGGTCTACGCCGATGCAGTGCAGAACGGACGTCCGCCGTCATACATCGTCGACGATTCACCCGTGACCGTGCCGCAGTCCGGTGGTGGAAACTGGACTCCGCAGAACTACGATGGAAAGTTCGAAGGGCCGATGCCGATGCGCCGCGGACTCTACCAATCGCGCAACATCATCGCCATCAAGGTCGGCATGGAGCTGGGCGAACAGAGCGTCATCGATATGGCGCGCAAGTTCGGACTCACCACGCCTATTCCCCCATATCCATCGATCAACATCGGCGCCGCAGACGTCTATCCAATCGAGATGGTCGCCGCCTACTCGGCCTTCGCCACACTCGGCACACGTTCGAGTCCCACGGCAATCGTGCGCGTGGAAAATCAGAAGGGCGACGTACTGTGGGAGCCGACGCCGAGTCGCGCGCCAGTGATGTCGCCGGAAGAGTCATGGCTGATGGTGAGCATGATGAAGGACGTCATTCGTCGCGGGACCGCGGCAGGTTCCGTCGGCGCATCGTTCAGCTACCCCGCGGGTGGCAAGACCGGCACGACGAACGACGGCGCCGACGTCTGGTTCATCGGCTACACCTCCGATCTCGTCGCGGGCGTATGGATGGGGCTCGACCGGCCGCAGAAGATCAAGAACAACGCGCAGGGCGGCATTCTCGCGGCGCCAGCATGGACGTCGTTCATGCGCGAAGTCTATCGTCGCAAGCCAGCACCACCAGACTGGCCGCGACCCGAGGGCATCGTGCTGCGCGACATCGATCCGGCGAGTGGATTGCTCGCGGCGCCAGGATGTTCAGGCACAGTGTCGGAGTTCTTCATCGCGGGAACGGATCCCACGCAGACCTGCGTTCCAACCTACGGCACGCCGGCGACCGACACGTCGTTCGGCGCTCCACCCCCTGGCTCTCCGCCGCGCCAGCCAGCTCCGATTTCCACGCAGGTCGACACACCGCGCGCGCGACTCAACGACACGACGGTATTCTCACGACCGAGAAGCGCGTCGCCAGGCGCGATGGTCATTCCCGGTGCGGCGCCGATTCCGCGTGCCTCGCGTCCGGTGCGCCAACCGGTGCGCGACTCGGTTCGACCTGATTCCGCGAACGCGTTCAAGGTCCCTCCAGCGCGATGACCTGGAAACCCACCGACTGCCACGCGCACTCGACGCATTCCGATGGAGTGATGAGCGTGGCCGAGGTGGCGGCGCGTGGTGTGACACTCGGTGTGAGAGTGAGCGTGACGGATCACATCTCGCGCGACGCACCGACCATCGTCGATACGGTCGAAGCAATCGAGCTCTATCTCGATGATCTCGAGCAGCACGACGTGCTTCGCGGCGGCGAGTTCTGCTGGCACGATGCCCTGTGGCGCGAGGTACCGCCCCACGTCGTCCGCCGATTTACGCATCGCATCGGCTCGTTGCATTCGATCCGGTTGGCGAATGGAGAATTCTTCCGCGCGTTCTCGCAGTCGCTGCCGGAAGGCCTCACGCCGGCACAATACATGGACGCGCACGTCGCGTCGCTCGAAGAGCTCGCACGTGAGATGCCGGTAGATATCCTCGCGCATCCGACACTGATCCCGCCGCCGATGCGCACCATCGATCCGCACGAGCTCTGGAGCGAAGCGCTCGAGATGCGTGCGGTGAAGGCGCTGCTCTCGGCCGGAGTCGCGCTTGAAGTATCCGCGCGCTACCAACCGCATGAACGGCTCGTGCGTCGCGCCGCAGATGCTGGCGTGCGCCTTTCGCTTGGCTCTGATGGACACTCGCGCGAACAGGTCGGCAACATCGTCTCGTCGTTAGCGCTCACCAGGGCACTTGGCGTCGCCGACGAGGCGCTCTACGATCCCGAGCGCCACGGCTCGCGCACCGGTGCTTTCGACGCATGACGCG
>JBDUCR010000489.1:0-2949 GCA_040003345.1 bacterium | reverse complement strand
GCCGGAGTGCGTGTTGAACTCGTAACGGCCGCCGTCGAGGATCTGTCCGGAGAAGCTCACGTCGCCGCTGGTGGTGTGCGAGCGGATCTGCTTCGCGATGATGTCACGGAGCTGGAGATCGCCACTGACCGTCTCGATCTGGACGTCGCCGCGGGCACCCGAGAGCTCGATGCCGCCACTGACGGTGTTGATCGAGCTCTCGCCCTTCACGCCGCTGATCGTCACGTCGCCCGACAGCGTTTCGACGTCGAGTCTGGCGCCGGCATCACGAATCTGGACGTCGCCGCTCTGCGCATGCGCTTCGATGTCACCATGCACGCCGCGTACACTCACCGATCCGCTCCAGCTCGTCGCGACAACCTTGCTACCCACTGGGACGGTGATCTCGAAGTGGCCTTCGCTGCAGCCGCGGCCTGACGACGGCTCGAGCGTGGCGCGTGCACCGCTGCTCGTGAAGCGAATGCCGCCGTTGTCGGTGCGCGCACGAACGCGGATCTCGTTCTTCTCTCCACCAGTGACCGTGACCGTGCCGCCAGGGCAGCTCACGGATACCGTGCCTCGTGCGTCGAAGACGACGACCGTATCGAGTGCGCCGGCCTTGTCGCGCTCTTCCCGCTCGCGCTGGCGGTCACGATCACGCTCGGCGCGATCGCGCGCCTTTTCGACTGCGCGCTCCTTCGCCTCACGCGCTCGCTCGATGCGTTCCTGCTCCTTCTCGCGTGCCCGCTCGTCGCTCGATGACTGCGCGGAGCCCGCAGCAGGAACCGCCAGAAGGAGCGCGGCAAGGAACAGAATGAGTTTCCGATGCATGTCCATTATCCCCTAGGTGCGCGACGGCAGCAGTGCCGCCGTCCGCAGCAGCTCGACTTTCTTCTCGAGCGAGTGATTGAGTTGCGTTGCGAGGAAGCCACTCCCCGGATCTTTCGAAAGCGCTGCGCGGCTCTGTGCGATAGCTGAATCGATGACGGCGATGCTCTGTTCCAGCACGGCCACCGTCTTCGGGTCGAGCTGCGAGCGACGCTCGCGTACGATCAGCCGAAGCTTGGTGATCTCGCCGGCGAATACCGGGTCGGCCGCATCAGGCGCCGGCTTGGTGCTCACCAGTCGCGCGCCAGTTGCAGCGGTGGCGCTCGTCGCAGGTGCGGCGGGACGCTCGGTGGCGGTCGACGTAATCTCCGCCAGGGAGTCATGCGCAATGACTGCGGGCGTGATGACCGCAACCTGTTTTGGTGCGACAGTGGTGAGCGAAGCGCGCGTCAACACGTGCGTGATGCCGGCCGTCGCGATCACGAGTGCCGCGGCGGCAACGGCCGGGCGCATCCAGCTATAGCGCTTCCGGATGTCATGGGCGACGCGTGGCGCTTCCATCGGAATCACACGTGCATCGATCCGTTCCGCGATTCCATTCCACAGATCGCGCGATGGCGCGAGCAGTGGAAGCGACGCCGCGCCGACACGAATGGCGTCGATGTCAGTGAGGATTTGCTGACACGCCGCGCACGAGCCTGCGTGCGCTTCGACGGCCGCGCGAGTTCCCTCGGAGGCATCACCCTCGAGGTAATCCGCAAGCGCATCGGCGAAGCCGTCGCAATCCAGGTTCATGGTCGGTGTCGTCATTTTGAAAGTGCCTCTCTCAACAGCATTCGTGCACGGTGCAGCTGTGCTTTCGTGGCTCCGGTGGTGACGCCGAGCATCTCGGCGATCTCCTCGTGCTTGTAGCCTTCGACGTCGTGAAGCGTGAACACCCGCTTTGCTCCTTTTGGCAACTTGTTGATCGCCATCTCGAGATCCATCCGATCGCCCGGTGTTGCTGGTCGTGAGGGCAGTGCATCGATTCCGCTGCCGTCGTCGTCGTCCTCGAATCGTGTTCGCTGTCGTCCTTCAGTCTTTCGATCGTTCAGCACCACGTTCACGGTCAGGCGATGCAGCCAGGTGCCGAATGCGCTTTCGCCGCGAAACAGGTGCAGCTTTTCCCATGCTCGTACGAACACGTCCTGCGTGAGCTCCTCGGCGCGCGTGCGGTCGGTGACCATGCGTGCGCAGAGCGAGAAGACCCGGGTCATGTGCAGACGGTAGAGCCGTTCGAAGGCGCGTCGGTCCCCGCCGGCCGCGAGGCCCACGTCGGGGTCGGCGGTGTACGCCGAAACTGCCATCGTTGGTTCCGGAAGGGCCACTGCCGTCATCGGTCGTTTGGGTCTCCCTGTGCTCACTGAATGGGATACCCGAACAGCTCAGAAGGTTTGAAGTTGATCGCGTCGTTTTGCGAACTGCGAGACGACTGTCGGAAGCTCGGCCACGCGGTCGATTACGACGTCTGCTCCGCTCGCCGTCATCTCTTCACGCGCGAAGGCACCCCACGTCACGCCGACTGTATACACCTGCGCGGCCCGCCCTGATTCGATGTCATGCGGCGAGTCCCCGACGAAGATCGCGTTTTCGGCGGAAACGTCCAGCAGCGCGAGTGCGCGCTCGACCGGTTCGGGATGCGGCTTGTGGTTGACGCACATGTCGCAGCCGACGAGTACGGGGAAGAGGTCGGCGATGCCGACGTGCTCGAGTGCCCGCTGCGCGAGCCATTCCGACTTGCTGGTGACGATGGCGAGCGGATGGCCGTCGGCGGCGAACTGTCTGAGCGTGTCCACGATGCCGTCGTACGCGTGGAGCAGGCGGTCGTGGTGCTCGAGCTGGTACTCGCGATAGCGCGAGAGAAGGCGCGCGGCTTCGGCTTCGTCGGGAGCGTACTCGCGCAACACGGTTTGCAGCGGCCGTCCGATGCCGGCGCGCCATTCATCGTCAGATGGAGCGTGGCCTGCGAAGCCGATGAAGGCGTGGCGGGCCGAATTGAGGATCAACTCGATGGAATCGACGAGGGTGCCGTCGAGGTCGAACAGGAGGGCTGGTTGCATTGGTGAAAGATACCACGCATTGATGCGCGGTATAAGTTCCGCA
>JBDUCR010000475.1:0-2950 GCA_040003345.1 bacterium | reverse complement strand
GTGTCGATCGCCACGCCGGCACCAGCGCGCAGATCATGACCGTCGCCACACCGACCGCCATGGTGAACGCGAGCACCCGACCATCGAGCGAGAGATCGACTGTTATATCGTTCACGGAGTCGCCTCTATCGAGCAGAGCGAGCAATAGCCGGCTTCCAAAGTGTGCGAGCCCGATGCCGGCCACCGCTCCACCCGCGGCGAGCACGACACCTTCTGTGAGATGCTGTCGCAGCAGGCGCGCACGCGATGCACCGATGGCCATGCGAATCGCAGTCTCACGACCGCGGGCCATGCCGCGAGCGAGCAGTAGATTCGCGACGTTGGCGCACGAGATGAGAAGTACGAGCGCCACCATTCCCATCAGCGCGAGGAGCGCCGGGGCGTACTCGTCTCGCACATACGACATTCCCTTACCGGCAGCAACGAGCTGGAGACGCCGTGCCGTGGCAGCGGCGTTGGTGCTCCTCGTGGGCATCGACGCGTCGAGCAGGTCACGTGACATCGCGCCAAGACTCGCGTTCGCCTGCGCAAGGGAGACACCGGCATTCAACCGTCCGAGCACGTTGAGCCACCAGAAGTCTCGCGAGTCGAGTCGCTCGCTTCCGATTGCGCACACCGGCACATACAGCTTGGGAGCAATACCGACATTGGTGCCGAAGAAGGATGCGGGCGCGACGCCGATAATCGTGAACGGCTGCTGCCCCATGCGAAGCGTCGTGTTGATTACGTTGGTGCGACGGCCGAGCTCCGCTTGCCAAAAAGCATGGCTGACCACGACTGTCGCCTGACAGCCGCGCGCGTCGTCGGCTCGGCTGATCAGACGTCCCAACGCGGGACGAATGCCAAGTGTGCGAAAGTAGTCGCCGTTCACCACAACGCCCGAGACGAGTCTGGCTTCACTGCCCTCTGCCAGGTCGAACTCCGTGCGACCCGATACGGCGAAACCACTGAAGGCGCCAATTCCACCGCGTTGATCGCGCAGCGCTTCCCAGAATGAATTCGGGAAGCTTCGTCCCGACGAGGCCAGCGTCTTCCCGCCGTCCGTCAGGACGAACTGCACCAATTCGCTTGGGCGCTCCACTGGGAGCGACTTGAGCATCACCGCGTTGATCAGGCTGAAGATCGCGGTGTTGGCGCCGATGCCGATGGCGAGCGAAAGAATGGCAACCGTCGTGAAGACAGGCGTCGCACGCAGACCGCGAACGGCATATCGAAAATCCGCGCGCAGCGAGTCGATCCATGTACCGCCACGCGCCGCGCGACCCTCCTCCTGCAGCGAGCCGACGTTGCCGAATTCGCGCCGAGCGGCACTCGTGGCGTCAGCGCGTGACATGCCGCGCGACATGAGGCGGACCGTCGAGCGCTCGAGATGCTCGCGCATCTCATCGGACATCTCGCGATTGAGCGCATCGCGTCGAAATGCAGTGCGCAGCCATTGGCGAATGACGTCGAGCACGCGGGCCTCAGGTAACCTTGAGAATGGCCGACAGCGCGCCAGAGAAACGCGCCCAGCTTTCACGCTGTTCCGTGAGCTGCTTTCTGCCTTTCGCGGTGACCGAATAGACCTTCGCTCGCCGTCCGTTCTCCGTCGCTTCCCAGGCAGGTTTGACGAGCCCGCGCGCTTCGAGACGATAGAGGGCGGGGTACAGCGAGCCCGCGTTGACGTTCAGCACGTCGCGCGAAATGGCCTGAATACGCAGCGTGAGATCGTATCCATTCGTCGGCTCGGCCTGGAGCAACTGAAGGACGATCAGGTCGAGCGTGCCCTGAAGCAGCGTGGAAGACTTTGGCGGCATGTATCGGCTCGGGTGACCGTGCTGAGTGTCCACTAGATACGCTAGTGGAGAGCAGGTCACAGAGCCTACGCATCGCCCACTAGACTGTCAAGTGGAAGGGGCGTGAGTCCGGCCACGCGCCAGTTCATGAGCGCGCTGATATCTGCCCCGTTGGCGCGGCACGTGCAGCGCAACAGCGGACCGCGAAAGGGGCCCGAAACAAATGTCGATTCCGACGCGCCCGGTTCGTCGTATTGTCGAGCCGCCCGAAAGGACGGGCACGAAGCAGGCACGACTGCTACTCATTTCGAGGACACCATCATGACTATTCGAACAAGGACGACATCGCTGGTCAGGATCGCCCTGCTGGGCGCCACTCTCGTCTCTGCCGCATGTGGCGACAAGGACAAGGCTGATGATCGAAAGACAGCCGACGTGAAGGATTCGTCGTCCGGAAATGTTGGGGCGCCGAACGCGGCCGAGAATTCAACGGATCTGGTTGGTACGAATGGCAAGTACGCGGACGTCAACGGTCTCAAGATGTACTACGAGATTCACGGCGCCGGCAAACCGCTCGTGCTGCTTCACGGCGCGTTCTCGCAGACGCGCACCGATTTCGCCAAGGTGCTGCCGCTCTGGGCGAAGAACCGGCAGGTCATCGCCGTCGAGCTGCAGGGACACGGACACACGGCTGACATCGACCGTCCGCTCACATACCGGCAAATGGGCGACGACACCGCCGAGCTGCTCAAGCAGCTGAACGTCCAGAACGCTGACTTCTTCGGCTACAGCATGGGCGGCAGTGTCGCATTGGACATCGCGATTCATCATCCCGAGCTGGTGCACAAGATCGTCGACATGGGCGGCGCGATGTATCGTGCCGAGGGATTCCACCCCGGGCTCATGAAGATGGAGTCGACGATGACGGCAGAGATGATGAAGGACACGCCGTGGAAAGCGTCATACGACAGCGTCGCGCCGAACAAGGCGGACTTCCCGAAGCTCGTCGAGAAGATCAAGAAGCTCGACACGACATTCCCCGGCTGGACGGCGCAGGAGATCAAGGGCATCAAGGTGCCTGTCATGCTCATCGTCGGTGATGCCGACGTCGTGCGCCTCGAGCACGTCGTCGAATTCTTCCACCTCCTCGGTGGCGGCGTGGCCGGCGACCTCCA
>JBDUCR010000222.1:0-9896 GCA_040003345.1 bacterium | reverse complement strand
TCTTTCCGCGCTCGAACGATCACTTCGATGCGATCGACGCGTACGCGGAGCTCGAGCGCTCGACGTGGCGTGCACGTCTGGGCCGACAGTGGTCGACTGGCGCACTTGGCGCCTACGCATTCGATGGCGCGAACGCACTCCTCCGTCACAACCAATTCTCGCTCGAAGCATTTGGCGGACGCGCGCTGCTCGCCGGGCTCGATGATCCATATACGAGTGCGCAACTCGCCGCGGTGGATAACCTGCCACCACAACAGAATGGCTACCTGTTTGGTGGGCGCGCGCGCTTTCGTCCCGATCCATTTACCGCCGCGACGCTGACGTATCAGCGCGTGCTGGTGGCTGATCGCACCGGACTGTATTCGGAACGCGCGGCATTCGATGCGTCGTCCAGGCGCTATCCGGCGACGGCGGATCTTGCGCTCAACTATGATTTCGCAACCGGCGCGTTCGACGAAGCGCGTCTGCGCATCGGAACTGGCGGGGCCCGTCCGGTGACGCTCTCGGCTGAAGCGCGGCACTCACGTCCGTACTTCGAGCTCTGGACCATCTGGGGCGCGTTCGCGCCTGTTGGATTCGACGAAGGTCGCGTAACGGCGGACTGGACGCCGCGCGGCTCCGAGTACGCTGTGTCGCTGCGCGGCGCCTATCGGAAATACGCCGAGACGAACGCGGGGATCTCGCTGCGCACGAATGGGTGGCGCGCGGGCACCGACGTTCGGTGGCAAGGCGCGGGCGCTCTCTCCGCATCGGGCTCGTATGACGTCGACATAGGCAGCGGAGCGGCGAGCACCGACGCACGCGCTGGCGCGCGATGGCTCGCGTCATCGGGTCTGTCGCTCGGTGCCACCGCTTCGGTGACGCAGAACATCTACGAGTTTCGCGTGGGGACGGGCCGCATCTACGGCGCTGCGCTCGACGGTGCGGTTCGGCTCGCGCCAGACATGCGGCTCGGCGTCGACGCGGGCCTCTATCAACACGTGCTCACAAACGGTGCAGCGGGCCCGGATTGGACGCAGCGTCGCGCGTCGATGCGCATCGAGTGGACGGTGGGACGTGACCCCGGCGTGCCGGGTGCTGCACCGTGAGACGGCTCTTCTTAGTGCTGGCCGTCTTGATGCTGCCGGCCGCCGTGTACGCGCAAAACATCGCTCCATTCCCGCATGCGAAGCACGCACGCCTCTTCCCGGTGTGCTCGAGCTGCCATGTGGGAGTCGCCACCGCCGATCTGGCTCGCACTTTTCCGCCACCGGCACTGTGCGCGACGTGTCACGACGGAACCATTCAGCGACGTGTGCAATGGGCCGCGCCGACGAGCCGAGGCGCCGGTTTGCTCGTGTTTTCGCATCAGGTACATGCCTCGCGAGCGAAAGACGTGGTGTGCGAATCATGCCATGCGACAGACGATGCGAAGCTGTGGATGAACGTGGCGCGCGCCGCGCCGGTTCGGTGTTCCGCATGCCATGCGCATGGCGCAACAGCGCATCTCGACGAGCGCAACGTCTGCGCGACATGCCACCGCACGCTCGTAAAAGCTGTCGCACTCACTGACGCGCGCATCGCGGACTTTCCCAAGCCGCCCTCGCATGGCCGCGAAGACTTCGCCAGCACGCACGGCGCACTGGCGCGCACCAGCGCGGCGAGCTGCGCTACCTGTCACGCGCGCGAAAGCTGCCAGCGTTGTCACGTGGACGGCGCGCGCGAGCCTGTGATTCTCGCACTCGGCTCCGACGCTCGTGTCGCGCGGTTGGTCTCAGGCAAGCCAGGATCGTACCCAAGACCCGCAGACCATAGTCGTACGGGGTTCGCCAACGCACATGGCTCCGACGCACGCGCGGGCACCGCACGGTGCGCAACGTGTCACGCGCGCGAAAGCTGCGAGCGTTGTCACGTCGATGGCGCGCGCGATCCAGTCATCCGCGCGCTCGGCACAGATGCGCGCCTGGTTGGTATGGCCGCTGGTAAGATGGCAGTCTATCCCACGCCCGCCGATCACCGTGCGCCGCGGTTCGCTCTCGTCCACGGCACCGCAGCGCGCGTGAACATTGCGCGGTGCGCCGTCTGTCATGCGCGGGCGAGTTGCGAGAGCTGTCACACCGGCGAAGGCGCACAAGAGATTCTACGGCACCTTCCCGGTGCGGGTGAAGCCACGGCGCCAGGCGTGCAGCTAAGGCGCGCATGGACGGAACAACCGGTGGAGATGGCGCTCGCGTCCATCGCCGTGGCCCACACTGTGGCCCCTCCGATGTCGCAAGCGCCTCGTGTCGACACGACAATTCATGTGGTCCGCGTGCATCCGGCGGGCTTCGCCAAGAGTCACGGACCGGTGGCCGCATCTGGTGTGCAGCAGTGCGCGAGCTGTCACGCACAACGCCTCTGCCAGAGTTGCCACAGCGGAGAGCGCGTGACGCGACGCTATCACGTGGCGAACTTTGTCTCCACACATGCACCGCAGGCGTATTCACGCGAGACCGAATGCAGCTCCTGCCATTCGACCGAAGCGTTCTGTCGCGATTGCCATCGACAGACGGGACTCGCCGCGGTGAACAACACGCGCAGCACCGTGTTTCATAACGCACAGCCGCTCTGGCTGCTGCAGCATGGTCGTGCAGCGCGGCAGGACTTGAAGAGCTGCACCACTTGTCACCAGCAGACTTACTGCATGCAGTGCCACTCCGACCTGGGCTCGCGCATCAGTCCACACGGCTCGCAGTTCGACGCCGCGCGAATGTCTGGCAAGAACCCCGCACTGTGCCTCTACTGTCATCTCACGAACCCGCTCAAAAGATGATCACGTCCAAAGAGAACAACACCAATCGGCTGCGCGCATGTCTGTTGATCGCTGCGGTCGGCGTCACCGTTGCCTGTGGCGGAACGGACGCACCGAAGGTCCCACTCGCACAGGGTCCTACACTCGATAGCGCGCGCGCGATGGAAGCCGCCCACGCGCTCATTGGGCCCGCGGCGAAAGCGCAGCTCGACAGTGGCAACGCATACTATAGAAAGAAGGCCTACGCCGACGCGCTGGCGAGGTATCGCGCGGCGTCGGCGCTGGCGCCGCAACACGCGGCACCGCTCTTCGGCATCTACATGGTAGCGCGCGCCACGCACGATTCCGCGATGGCGGATAGTGCACTCACCGGAATTCGCCTGCGCAACGGTCCTCTGCCAAGTGCGCCGCACTCGCTGGCTGATTCTGCGTTGCAACGCATGCATGAAGCGATTCGGCGAAAGCCGTCGACTGGCTGACACACTCGCACGTCGCGCGATAGCATGCGCCACCTGCATGCGCGACGAGCATACATGAACCGAGATTCCACGAGGGCCGATGCCTGATCAAATGTCTACGTCCACCTTTACATGCGCCCGTTGCGGTGAAGCGGGTTCCGGTCGCTTCTGCGCCGGTTGTGGCGGAGCGCTGAAGAACGCGGCTTGCGATGCGTGTGGTCACACCGCTCCCGCAGGCGCACGCTTCTGCCCGCAGTGCGGCGCAGGTATCGGTGCATCCGGCACCACTGCCGTTCGGCAGAGCGCTACCACACCCGTCGCGCGCCTGTATGGCGGCGTGGCGCTGCTCGTGCTCGCGGCCTTCATCGGCGGCAATCTCATGGGGCGACGAGCGGAAAGTGGCGGCGCGATCGCCGCACCGCCTGGTGTCGATCTCGCGTCGGCACCCATGCAGGCAGGAAATCCTTCAGCGCCGGACATTTCCACCATGTCGCCCGAGGAACGTGCGAACCGTCTCTTCAATCGCGTCATGCAGTACAGCGAGCAGGGAAAGGTCGACAGCGCTCGCTTCTTCGCACCGATGGCCATTCAAGCGTATGAGATGATCGGCGTCCGCGATGCACACGAGCAGTACGACATCGGCGTCATCTCGGCAGCGGTTGGAGACGTTACGCGCGCACGAGCAGAAGCGGATACGATTCTCGCCGCGCGTCCGACGCATCTGCTGGGCCTCGTGCTGGCTGCCAAGGCTGCGGAGCTGGCGCGGGACTCAGCTGCCGCTGAACGATTCAGCAAACGTCTCGTCGCCGCGGCGCCGGCGGAGCGCGTCACCGCGCTCAAGGAGTACGGCGAGCATGCTCGTGACATCGACGAGGCCCTTGGTAAGGCCGCAAAGCGTTGATGCAGGTGCGCGCTGGAGTCGGCACTGATGAGCGCGATAGCGGCGGCATGGGGCTCGGGCTACGTTCGTGGGAGCGCCGCGGCAGCGAGAACGACCGGCGCGGGGTCTCTCTCGTTGAGTACGATAGAATGGTGTCCGCCACGACGACGTTCGCGATCGAAGTTGATGAAGTAGCGCGACGGTACGGCACCAGCTGGGTGCTTCGCGGCGTGTCGCTTCGTGTGAGTGCCGGTGAAGTCGTTGGGTTGATGGGCGCCAACGGCAGCGGCAAGAGCACGTTGCTGCGCATCCTCGCCACGCTGCTCAGGCCGCACCACGGCGTTGCGCGCGTGTGGGGACATGACGTCGTACGCGAGGCGGCAGACGTGCGCGCGCACATTGGATATCTCGCGCATTCGCCCGGCTTGTATGACGACCTCACGGCACGAGAGAATCTCGTCTTCGTCGCCTCGATGCTCGCGCGAGAAAAGCGCGAGGTCGATCAGGCGCTGGAGCGCGTGGATCTGCTGAGCGTCGCCGACAATCAGGTCCGCACACTGTCCGCGGGCATGCAGCGACGCGTTGCGCTGGCGCGGTTGATCCTGATCCGTCCGCGGACCCTGCTCCTCGACGAGCCGTACAGCAATCTGGACACGGCGGGCATCGCCCTCATGAACTCGCTGGTGCGCGAGTGGGTGGATGCAGGCGCGTCAGCACTGGTGGTATTGCACGAGATCGCACCCGCCGCGGAAATTCTCGATCGCACCGTCACCATTCGCGAAGGACGCATTGCGTCCGCGTCCGAATCGTTCGACGCTCGCGAAGAGAACGTTCCGGCTACGGTGGCGCGATGATCACCATGCGCGATGACTGGCGCCGCGCGCGCGCAATCGCGTGGAAGGATCTCACCGCGGAGCGACGGTCGAAAGCGGGCTTCAATGCCGTCATCTCACTCGCGGTCACGATCCTCGTGATGTTCGGCTTCGCGCTCGGGCCCGACGCGGAGGCCATTCGAAATGCCGCGGCGGGCGCCATCTGGCTTGCCGTGCTGTTCAGTGGCGTGCTCGCGTTCAACCGCTCCTACCAGATCGAGCTCGACGGCGGCGCACTCGAACAGCTGATCCTCTATCCCGGCTCGCGTCGCGCGATCTTCGCAGGAAAGTTGATGGCGAACTTCGTCTTCGTCGTCTTGATGCTCGTGATCGTGGTGACGGTGGGGGTCGTGCTCTTTCAGGTGCAGATTCCAGGAGCATGGCCATCCCTCATCGCCATTCTGCTACTCGGCGTTGTCGGCCTCGTCACGCTCGGCACGTTCTACGCGGCGATGGCGAGCAGGAGCCGAGCGCGCGAGGTGTTGTTGCCGCTGCTGCTCTTTCCGATGCTGGTGCCGGTGCTGCTCGCCGCCATGGAGGCGACGAGGGCGCTACTCGGCGGGAACGCCATGGGGGACGCGGGCGCGTGGGCACGTTTGCTTGCCGCATTCGATTTGATCTTTCTCGTGGCGAGCTTTCTCGTCTTCGAATCAGTGATCGAGGTATGACACCATGACCAATGCAGCAATCACCACTGCGACTCCCATGGCTCGTGCGACCCGGCTGTCGCTGTTCGGCTGGTTCGCATTCGTATTCCTGATCGCCTCGCAGGCAATCGCCATCGCGATCTCGCCGCCGGATCGCGACATGGGCGACTTGCAGAAGATCATGTACGTGCACGTGCCGGCCGCCTGGATGGCGATGCTTTCACCGTTGGCCGTGCTCTTCTTCGGCATCCGCTATCTGTGGAAACGGCGTGAGGAGGATGACCTGCTCGCCGCGTCGTCCGCTGAAGTGGCAACGACGTTCGCCGGACTCACGTTGGTGCTCGGCATGATCTGGGGACGGCCCACATGGGGCGTGTGGTGGACGTGGGATCCGCGGCTCACGTCAACGCTCGTGTTGTTCCTCATCCTCGCCGGCTATCTCGCGTTGCGCGCATTCGTGGACGAACGCGAACAGCGCGCGCAGTGGAGCGCTGCCGTCGGCGTGCTTGGCGCGATCAACGTGCCCATCGTCTACATGTCGGTTCGCTGGTGGCGCACGATTCACCAGATTCAATCGAGCCCCTCGACGGTGGATCCGGCCTACGTGATTGGTCTTCGCCTCAATGCGTTCGCATTCCTGTTCGTGATGATCTACTTCATTCGTCGCCGATACCTAGCTGCACTTCTGGAGCGCAGTGCGGAGCATGTGGCGGAAGCAGCGGCCTTGGGTGGAGGTGTTGGACGTGAGTGACAACTGGAAGTTCGTGATCTCCGCTTTCGCGGTGACGTGGGCAGTGCTGATCGCCTACTTCGTTCACCTGCGTCGCGCGCATCAGCGCGCGCAGGCGTTGGTCGACAGCGTTGCCGGGACTGGGCGTCGATGAGTATGTCGCGGAAGAAGCGAACGATCGTTGGCGGCGTCGTCGTGATCGTCGGGGCGTTTGCGTACCTGTTGTACGGTGGGCTCGACAAGAACGTCGTCTATTTCCTCACGCCGAAAGAGCTGGCGGCGAAGGGCGCGAATGGCATGGACGTTCCCGTGCGGCTCGGCGGACTGGTCAAGCCCGGCTCGGTAAAATGGGACGAAGCATCGCGCGATCTCCGATTCACCGTCACCGACGGTGCGCGCGAAATCCCTGTGCATTCCACGGGGGTTCCACCGCAGATGTTCCGCGACGGAATGGGTGTCGTCGTGGAGGGCCGCTACCATGCCGACGGTGTGTTCTCGTCCACGAGTCTCATCGTCAAGCATTCCAATGAGTATCGCCCGCCCAAGCCGGGCGAGTCGCCACAGGCGATGTACAAGACGCTCATGAAAGGCGGAAAAACGTGAACGGCCTGGTCGGGCATGGCGCGCTGCTCGTTTCGCTTCCCTTCATTCTGATGGGTGTGCTGGCAGTTCCCGTCGTCCTGCGGCGCGGGAAAGGCGAGCTGGTGACCATCGCCTACGGCGCAGCGTACGCGAACTTTCTGCTCGTGTCGATGGCGGTCGCCGCGATGATCACGGCGCTCGTGACGCACGACTTCTCGGTGTCGTATGTCGCGCAGGTGGGCAGCCGAGCGACGCCTTTGCTCTTCACGGTCATCTCGCTGTGGGGTGCGCTCGAGGGCTCCATCCTCTTCTGGGCGTGGGTGCTGTCGCTCTACACCGTCCTCGTGGTGACGTTGAATCGCGGGCGAACGGGAGAGCTTCTTCCGTACGCGACGATGGTGTTGTTGGCAGTCTCTCTTTTCTTCGCCATTCTGCTCGTCGGGCCCGCCGACCCATTCCGCGTGGTGTTCCCCGTTCCCCTCGATGGGCCCGGCCCGAATCCGCTGTTGCAGAATCACATTCTCATGGCCGTGCATCCGCCGCTGTTGTATCTCGGGTACGTCGGCATGTCCGTGCCCTTCGCGTTTGCCGTGGGCGCGGTGCTGAGCGGCGAAGCCGGATCGAACGACTGGATTCGCCTCAATCGCAGCTGGACCGTCGCGTCGTGGGGATTTCTGTCGGCGGCGATCATCGCCGGCATGTGGTGGTCATACGAAGTGCTGGGCTGGGGTGGCTACTGGGCGTGGGATCCCGTTGAGAATGCATCGTTTCTCCCGTGGCTCACCGCGACGGCATTTCTTCATTCGGTGATGGTACAGGAACGGCGCGGCATGCTGCGCTTGTGGAACCTCAACCTCGTGGTCGGCACATTCGTGCTCACCATCCTCGGCACCTTTCTCACGCGCTCGGGCATCATCTCGTCGGTGCACGCGTTCACTACCGGAACGATCGGCTACTACTTTCTCGGCTTCATCGCCACCGTGCTCGTGTCGACGTTAGTGCTCGTCGCCGGAAACTCCGAAGGACTTCGCTCCACTGGACGGTTGGACTCCGCCGCATCGCGCGAGACGGTGTTCCTGCTGAACAACCTGTTCCTCACGGCGTTCATGTTCACCGTGCTGGTTGGCACCATCTTCCCGCTCGTCGCGGAAGCTGTGCGCGGCGTGAAGGTGAGCGTGGGCGGACCGTTCTTCAATCGTATGACGTTGCCGATGATCGTCGCACTGCTCTTTCTCATGGGCGTGGGGCCTGCCCTGCCGTGGAAGAGCGCGTCGCGCAACGAGCTTCGCACCAAGTTGCTGCCACCACTCGCAGGCGCGGTAGTTTTGCTGGCTATCGCGTTGGTGATGGGAGTCCGCGGCGGATTCGCTCTTCTCGCGTTCTTCTTCGTTGGATACTCGGCCACCGCCAACGTGCGCGAGTTCTGGATCGGAACGCGCGCTCGGCACGTCGCGCATCACGAAGCATGGATCACCGCGCTGTTGCGTCTCATTGGCGGCAATCGACGACGGTACGGCGGATACATCGCGCATTTTGGAGTCTTCTTCGTCGCGCTGGGAATCACTGCGTCGTCGTCCATGCGCAGTGAGCGCGAGGCAACGCTCAAGCCCGGTGAGTCGATGTCCGTCGCCGGTCGCACGGTTCGCCTCAAGTCCGTGTGGGGACGCGAGGAGCGACAGCGTTCGGTAATTGGCGCGTCGATGGAGCTCATCAGAGGTGATCGCGTCGTTGCGAGGATGGAGCCGCGAATGAACTTCTATCCAGGGTCCGACCAGCCCGTACCCACGCCCGACGTGCACAGCTCTCCGCTCGGCGATCTGTACTTGAATCTCATGTCGTTCCGCCCGGATGGTTCGAGTGCGACGGTGAAGGCGATCTACGAGCCGCTCGTACCGTGGATCTGGTTCGGCGGCGGCGTAATCGTATTCGGCGCCCTCGTTGGGGCGTTTCCAGGCGCAAACCGGCGCGTGGTGGTTGAAGCGTCGATCGCCAAACCGCAGCGGGACGTCGCCGCATGAACTGGCGACGTGGGCTCATCGCGGGACTGTTCGTCGTGCCGGTGCTCGGCCTGTTCGTGTTCGGGCTGAAGCACGACCCGCGTGATATTCCATCACCGTTGCCAGGCACGATGGCTCCGCCATTCGCGCTCGAAGTTTTTGCGCCTGGTCAGCCTCCGCTCAATCATCCCATCGGCGACACCATTCGTCTCGCCGACCTGCGTGGGCAGGTGGTGGTGCTCAACTTCTGGGCATCGTGGTGTCTCTCCTGTCGCGATGAACACACGACGCTCTCTGAGATCGCGCGCCAGTACGCGGGAAAGCCCGTGCGATTCGTGGGCTCGCTGTATCAGGATCGCACCAGCGCAGGCACGGAGTGGATCGCGCAGATGGGCGGGCAGAGCTACCCCTCGGTGCAGGATCCGAAGGCACGCGCCGCGATTGACTATGGCCTCTACGGCGTGCCCGAGACGTATCTCATCAGTCCGACTGGACGCATCGCTCGCAAGATCACGGGCCCGATTTCAGCCGCGGACGTCACGCACGTCGTTGACTCGCTGCTCGCCACTGCATCGCCCCTCAAGCCGATACCATGATTGGTGTCGCGCTGAACGACAAGCCAATCATGAGCGCAGCGAAAGATCTGCTGTTCCGCGTTGTGCTCGTCTGCGTAATGCTGCTCGCGCCACGCCTCGCGCACACACAAGGCGCTTCACCATCGATCGCGCGCGACTCTGCGCTCGAGGCACGGACCTCAGCCGTAGCGGCGGAGCTACGCTGTCCCGTATGTCAGGGCCTCTCGATTCAGGACTCGCCGTCGGAGCTCGCGCAGTCGATGCGATCACTGGTGCGAGACCAGCTTGCTGATGGGAAGTCTCCGGATCAGGTGAAGGCGTATTTCGTGTCGAAGTACGGTGAGTGGATTCTCCTCGCGCCGAAGGCTCACGGCTTCAACGTGCT
>JBDUCR010000479.1:0-2951 GCA_040003345.1 bacterium | reverse complement strand
CGTCGAGCGCGCCGAGATCGGCGGGCCCCGCAGTGAGCGAAAGCGTCATGAGGCCGGTGTAATCGGTGATGAGAGGGGCGACCTGCGCGCCCCTCCCCTTGATGATCTCGTCGCCGTATGACGACGTACCCACTTCGGTGCCACAGAACTGCATCACGCCCGTCTGTAGCCCGAGAAAGCTACCCGGGCTCCAGGCAGCCAGCAAGCGAAGCTACACGCCGGAATGTGGTGCAATCAAAGCCGGCAGCGTCGCGCGTTACGCGCTTGGCGGCAGTGCGTGCGCGGACCGTACATCGGTCGCGATTGGAAGCGTGAATCGGAAGCTGGTTCCTTCACCAGGTGCGCTCACCACTTCGACGCGGCCGCGGTGCGCGTCGACGATTCCCTTCACGATATACAAGCCGAGTCCGGCGCCGGCGCGGGAGGTCTGCGTGGCTTGCCAGAAGCGGTCGAACAGATGCGGCAGATGCTCGATCGCGATGCCTGCGCCATCGTCGGCGATCTCGAAGAGAACGTCGTCGCCAACACGCTCGCCGCGCAGTGTGATCGTTCCCCCTCGCTCGGTGAACTTCACCGCGTTGCCAACGAGATTCGAGAACACCTGACCGATGCGGCTCCGATCTGCGGCGACATTCACGTCGGTTCCCGTCCAGGTGTGGACGAGAGTCAATTGCTTCGCGAGAACGATTGGCTCCTGTTCTTGGGCCGCGTCCTGCAACAGCTGGCGTGCGCTCGTCGGCGCGTTGGCAACGGCGAGCGTTCCTGCGTCGATGCGAGAGACGTCGAGCAGATCCTGAATGAGTGCGTTGGCACGCCTCGTGGCGCGACGGATGATTTCAAGCTGCGGTATCACGGGCGGGGGCTCCGCACCGGGTGTCCCAAGCACGTCGATGAGGAATGATGCGCTCATCTGAATCGTGTTGAGCGGATTGCGGAGATCGTGCGACACAATGGCAAGCACGTCGTCGCGGGCGCGGGTTGCGCGCTGCGCCTCTCCGTAGAGCAGCGCGTTATCCACGGCGAGCGCAGCGCGGCGCGTCAGATCCTCGAGGAACAGCAAATCCTCTGGCGCGTGTGGCCGTGATACGGCGAGCAGAAACTGCAACACGCCGAGCACGCGATCGCGTGCGACGAGAGGCACGACGAGCTGCGTGTATGGCCCGGATGCGGCGAGAGCGATGGCCAGCGGACCGTCGCGCGCAACATCGGCGAGGCTCGCGCTGTCGGCGGCGGGCGCTTCTTGTGTGGTGCGTTGCTCCATCGCACGCATCACAGCCGGCGACGAGCGCTCCACCGCGCGTCTGTCGTCAATGTCCGACCGAATGGGAACGGTGCTGCCGATCACGTGTGCGATCTCCACTCGACGGAGTACGCCCTCGCCATCGAGCAGATCGGCGGCGCACACCTCGGCAACGCGCGGCACGGCGAGTTGCGCCAACTCGCGAAGCACCTGATGCGCATCGAGCGACGATGAGAGCAACTCACCCGCGTCGGCGAGAAAGCGCGCGCGACGTTCCGCTTCGCTCACCGCGTCGCTCGTGCGGGCGAGATCGGAGTAGCTCGACACCAACAGCTCGAGAATCTGCTCCTTCGTGGCGCGAATGGTAAAGAGCGTGCCGAGAAGGTCGACGGTGATCGGCTTCGGCTTGAAGGCAAGCGGCTCGTTCGCGCGATCGAGCACCTGGCGCAAGCGAGTCAGCAACCATTCCGGAGCGTACGGCTTGGTGACGTAGTGATCGGCGCCAGCGGCGAGGCCACGAACGATCGCGAGCGGATCGCTGAGACTCGTGAGCAGCACGATCGGCACCTCTGCCCACGCCGCGGATGCACGGATGCGGCGCGTAAACTCGTAACCGTCCATCCCGGGCATCACGACGTCAGACAGCACAAGGTCAAATTGCTCACGCCCGAGCATGTCGAGGCCCTGTTCAGCGCTGCGCGCGATACGGGTGTCGTATCCGGTGTGCACAAGCAGATCAGCGAGTGCCGCCGCCTGCGTCGCGCTGTCCTCGACGATGAGGATGCGAGCGATGGTCGCCGGCGCGGTCATCGTGTCAACTCCATTATTTGCGATGCGATCTCGGCCAGACTGACGATGTCATTCACGACACCAGCGCGCACTGCTTCGCGCGGCATACCATAGATCACGGACGACGCTTCATCCTGCGCGATGACATGGCCGCCCACCGCGTACGCGGCACGCAAACCGGTCACGCCATCGTCACCCATGCCGGTGAGAATCACATGGAGCGCAGCAGGACCAAGTGCATCTGCGACCGATCGAAAGAGATAGCTTGCCGACGGTCGAAACGAGCCGAAGGGCGGAGCACCATCGAGCAGAAGTCGCAATGAGTTGCCGTCGCCGAGGCGAAGACCGAGATGACGATCATCGGGTGCGACGTACACCGTCCCCGGCCTGGCGATTTCACCAAACGTCGCGACGCGCACCGCGAGCCGTGTGTCGCCGGACAGCCAGTGGACGAGGCCACCGGTGAAACCGTGCGCCATGTGTTGCACGACGAGAATTGGCAGCGGAAAGGATGCCGGCAGCTCGGAGAGAATTGTCTGAAGCGCGGCCGGTCCTCCTGTGGATGCGCCAATGGCAACGACGCGCGGCGCGACTGCTCCGCGTACGCGCGGCATCGCTCTCGCCGGTGTGCGCCGCGAGGCATTCATTGGAAACGACGAACCGGCGGTGTGACGACGTACGACCTTCACGCTCGCCATCGCTCGCACCATGTTGACGAGATGACGCTGGTCCGCCGCCGCCAATGTGATGGACGGACCCTCTGGCTTCGGCAACACGAGCAGTGCACCGGCGCGCGTCGCTTCGAGCGAGAGCTCGACGTCATCGAGGCGCGCCGTCGAGGAGACGATGATGATTGGCGTCGGCGTACGTGTCATGAGCTCCTGCGTCGCCTGAAAGCCATCCATTTCCGGCATCTGGATGT
>JBDUCR010000524.1:0-9909 GCA_040003345.1 bacterium | reverse complement strand
CGGACGATGCGTCAGAGCGAGCGACAGATCGAGGGCTGACTGCACTCGAGAAAGAGAATGAACGGCAAAAGCCTCACTCTCGTAACACGCGCCGCACTGCGACGAGATTCTGCAGATACCAGTCACCGCGGCTCGTGTTGAGATCCAGGTAGCCCACGCCGCCGTATGCGGACGACGACTGAATCACCTGGCCGCTTCCGACATAGATGGCGACATGCGAGATCGCCTCGCCAGGCTCGGCGAAGAGCATGATGTCGCCGGGCCGCATCTCGTTGAAATCGCGCGCGATGCCGCGGCCCGCCGATGCTTGTTCGCGTGACGTCCGCGGCAGCTCGACGCCGTTCTTCGCGAACACGTACTTCGTAAAGCCCGAACAATCGAAACCCGACTTCGGCGTGTTGCCGCCCCACGTGTATGGTGTGCCGACGTATTGATCCGCCGTGTTCAACAGGCGCGATGCCGCAACAGTAGGCGCCGGCGATCGCGGCAGACTGCGCGTCCGCGATGAACCCGTGCGAGAACCGGATGTCGCGCGGCCGTCCGCCGCCCCGCCGGCAAGAATGATCGCCGACAGCACACTTCCTGGCGACACGGACATCGTGCCCTGCGCGCAGCCGACGAGCAGCATGGCGGACATCCACAGAGCGACGTGTTGGCCGAGCCGCATGCGCGAGATCATGCCCTCGACAAAGCAGCTTTGACGCCATGCCAGCGTCTGCATTCAAACTGTTGGTGTTCAACAGCTTGCGCATCTCGCGCCGATAGTGGTCAACGCTAAGACGTCCACAATTGGCTACAAAATCAGACACACGAGTGGACGCCCGCGTTGCGCGCAGAGCTCACGGAATGCCCATGCGCTTGTTGCCGACCACCAGCACAACGCCAATGACGAAGGCGATGCCTCCGTAGACAGCCCACTTGGTCTGTCCCGTCATGAAGCTGCCTGGTAGCACATTGATTCCTTGAAGAACCCACACGACTCCGATGAGCATCAGCAACACACCGAGCACCTTCGCGACTGTCTGCATGTGGTTCTCCCTGAAGGAATATTCGCGAGCGGATTCATCAACTGCGGCGGAGCAACTGCCGGTACGCTTCGTCTCATGGGCTCAGTCGGCTTCGACATTTTCTGGAACGACGATTGCCTCGAACTGCAGCGTCCGAGCAATGCGCTTCGTGTCATCCAATGGAGACTCAACGTATGGCAGAAATTCCGATCCAACCGAGAACGCGCCGTAGCGTGTGGCCGATCATCCTTGTGGTGCTCATCGCGTTCGCAGTAGCGTGGTACTTCTGGTCTCGCAACGCGAGCTCTGCGAGTACAGCCAGCGCAGATTCTACACAGGCCGTGCCGTCAGGGCTGACAACTGACAGCGCCGGCGGTTCAGTCACGACGCCCGGCAATACCGCTACGCCAAACAACATGACCCCTGGTGCAGCGGGCTCCGGCAGCACGACGCCTGGCTCAGCCACGCCGGGTGCAACCACCCCGGCTTCAACGACACCAGTCACGCCGGCGCCGAGCCCTCGCACAAATACGCCAGGCTCGTCGTCCAGCAAGCCATAGCAACCGTCAGGCACAACACACGCATAACACAGGCACAACACTCGAGCACGCAGTTAACACGCAGTTAACGCTTCCATCTTCCGGCGAGGTCGAATCATGGGGAAAGACTACAGAAACGAGGATGGCGTGTCCATCATGCCCCTCGGCGACATGCGTGATTTCGAAGTCGCGGAAGGGTATCCCGACATTCGAGGATGGAGCGTGCGCTCCATTGACGGTACCGACGTTGGTAAGGTGCACGAGCTGCTCGTCGACGCGGACTCCATGCGCACGCGTTACCTGGACCTGCGTCTTACGTCGGACATGGCGGCGACGCCGGGCGATCGTGACGTGCTGGTGCCAATCGGCGCCGCGCGTCTCGATGAGTCTGCAAACCTCGTGATTCTTCCCCTTCACAAGGAACGCATCGGGCTTCTGCCGCCGTACATGCACGACAGGCTCACACGTGTGCAGGAATACGAGATTCGTCGTCATTTCTCGCTCGGTGAAGCGGCAGCGGCGGCCGACATCGGCGCGAGTACAGCGTCGCGCAACTTCTATGACGACGAGGCATTCGACGACCGGCGCTTCTTTGGCGCGCGGCGCGACGAGAAGCGCGCAGCGGTTGAGCGGCCGAGGGAAATTCCGGCGTCGGATGAACGGGATGTGCGGATTGCCGTGTCGCCGGACGATAGTGTGGTGCTCAAGCGCGGGCAGGAAGGGCACGACGAGATCATCATTCGCCGTCCCGCAGCCGGGTGACGCGCGGTCGCCCTGACGAAGTCCAAGGACTCGGTATATTATTTTGGATACAGCCCGAGACCTCCTATGGACCAGCTTCGAAGGGTCATACCAGTCGCGCTCGCCGTCGTAACGCTCAGCGTCCTTGCCGGCACGGCGGGCGCACAGACCGGTCGTATTGAAGGGGTGCTGACGGACAGCGTGCACAACAAGCCGCTGTCCGACGCCACCGTCTTCATCGCGCGTAAAGAGCCGGCACAGCCAGAGTTCGTACGCGTGCTCATCAGCGACAAAAACGGGCGGTATCGGATCGACAGTCTCGTCGCTGGACGGTACGCCATCAATCTCTCCCACACGCTGCTCGACTCGATCGAGATGTCGGGCCTCGGCACTGAGGTGGTCGTGGGCGCGGACGAGCACGTGCGTGCCGACATCGCCGTGCCGTCGGGAATGACGCTGCGACTGCGTGCGTGTCGGGGTCTTCGACTTCCGCCGGCAACTGGCGCCGTCATTGGACACGTCACCGATGCGGAATCCGATCATCCGCTCATTGGCGCAACGGTCGTCGTGAGCTGGAACGATGTCGACGTCGATCGTGCGACGCTTCAACCGATCACCACACAGCGCAATGGTTTCACACACGTCGATTCTTCGGGCGTCTACCGCTTATGCGGCGTTCCCACGGGAAACGATCTCCTGGTGCAGGTGCAGGCCAACGGGCGCGCCGGAAGCGCACTTCGCACGGATGTGCCGGAGGACCTCGGCATCACATTGCTCGATCTTTCGTTCAGTGCCACCGCGTCACGCTCATTGGCGGATTCGGTAGCTGCATCGGATACCGTTGCGCCGCCACCACTGACGGGAACGGCGACGATTGCCGGAACGGTGCGAACATCCACCGGCGTGCCGCTAACGGACGTTGCGGTGCAGGTGGTGGACGCGGCCGGTGCGACGCGTACCGATTCGCTTGGCCACTTCTCGCTCAGCGGCTTGCCTGCGGGGAGCCAGCTCGTCGAGGCGCGCAAGATCGGCTATCTCATCGGTCGCGTTCCTGTGGAGCTGCGCAGCGGGCGACCGACCGATGTGCAACTGCGTCTCGATCGGTTCGTGACGCTCGACTCGATCAAGGTCATTGCGCAGCGTGGGAAATACCGCGAATTCGAGCGGAACAAGAAGTCGGGCTGGGGCCGTTTCCTCGACCAGAAAGAAATTGAAAAGCGAAATGTATTTCAAACCAGCCAGATTTTTCACTTCATGCCGGGGTTCCGCGTTGTTAGCAATGGATTCGAAGAAACGGTCGTGAGCTCGCGAGGTTCGGCCTTTCATGGGCCGTGCAAGCCAAACGTCGTGATCGACGGCATTCCGAACCAGGATGTCAATCTTGTTCAGCCCAACGACATTGGTGCGATGGAAGTCTATAGCAGCGGCGTCGGTGGTCCTCCGGGCCAGAACTACGGCTGCGGTGTCATCGTCATCTGGACGAAGCGCTGAGCTAAGCAGCGCTGAGGCCGAGGAGTATAGTGAAGCCGACGATGCGAACGATAGCTAAACAGGATTGGGAAGGACGCGACATCTCGGCTGAGGTTCACACGGGCGTCGCGTTCGTCGATCTCGATATGAGCGAGGTCGTGAACAATGGCGCGGTGTTCACCGAGTGCACGTTTCGCGGTTCGAAGTTCAACTGCTCCGCGCATTTCAACGCTGCGTTCGTGAACTGCACCTTCGGCGGGTGCATCTTTTTCGACGCGACGTTCACTGAGTGCAAGTTCGTTGGCAGCACGTTCGATCGTTGCTCGTTCGACACGACGAAGGTCGTGCGCGGCGACTGGTCGTTCGTCGCGCTTCACGCTGCGGACTTACGCACGGCGTCGTTCGAGGGTGTGCGCATGCGCGAAGCGGATCTCACGAGTGCTCGCTGCGAGGGCGCATCGTTGCGCGACGTCGATCTGTCTGGCGCGTCGCTCGCTGGCGCTGATCTCACCGACTGCGATGTGCGTGGCAGCGATGTCAGCGCGATCGATCCGCAGAAGACTCGCATTGTCGGCGCGATCGTCACAGCTGATCAGGCTATTGTGATCGCCGTCACGCTTGGTCTCGACGTACGCGTCGCGTAAACGCGCGAGCGTCGCTCGAATGAAAACTGTGTACGCGATGTCTTCGTGAAAATCTTGCGCGATCGCGAGGGGTGACGAGTGCCTTACGTGTCAATATCTCGCACGTATCACACTTTCGGATTCACCCGCTTCAAAGAGGACAGATGCGCAACACACTCCGTCTCGCCGCGCTGTTGTTCGCTGCCGCGTGTGGCAGCTCCGGCGACTCGAACTCCGTCACGAACCCTGGCGATACGCCGACGGCAACAACGTCCGTAGCAATTACGGGATTCGCATTCAATCCAGCGCCGATTCAAGTCGCACCCGGCGCGGTTGTGACATGGACCAACAACGACAACGTCAATCACAACGTGACGTTCAGCAGCGAAGCAATCGGGGCGTCGCCAAATTTTTCGACGGGAACGAAATCGCTCACAATGCCGACTGCAGCAGGAACCTACGCCTATCACTGCACCATTCACACGAGCATGACGGGAACGGTGAAAGTACAGTGAACAGCAGGATGATAGAATGATAGGAGGATAGGAAGATAGGAACTGCTGTCCTATCATCCTATCCTTTTATCATCCTATCATCCTGCCTTTTCATGCATCGATGTCCTTTGGGTTGTATGGCGCTGACGCGACAGCAATTACACGATTGGCCGCGCGCGCACTGACGAAGGATCAGGCGGTCAGCGTATAGCCGTCGAGAACCTCGCGAACCTTGCGCGCGAGCGGCTCTGGCGTGAGCGGCTTCTGGATGAATGCGATCGTCGAATCGAGAATGCCGTGGCGAACGACGGCATCATCCGTATAGCCCGACATGTAGAGCACCTTCATGTACGGGCGCAACGGCAGCAGTCGCTCAGCGAGCTGACGCCCGCTCATGCGCGGCATCACAACGTCAGTGAGCAGCAGATGAATCGTCGCCGCATGCTGCTCGCATAGCAACAGGGCGTCTCCACCGTTCTGTGCCTCGAGCACATTGTAGCCCTGCTTGCGAAGGATCGTACGCGTAAGAACGCGTATCCGCTCTTCGTCCTCGACCAGCAGGATGGTCTCCGAGCCGCGCGCGCTTCTCCGCTCGCGGAAGGGCGCACTGTTGCGCGCCGGCAGAGTTGTCTGTGCGGCAAGAGGGAAGTACACCTTGAACGTCGTTCCTTTACCGGCTTCGCTGTATACCCAGATCGTTCCTCCACTCTGCTGCACGATGCCGAACACCGTCGCAAGCCCGAGGCCCGTGCCTTTCCCCTTGTCCTTCGTCGTGAAGAACGGCTCGAACATGCGTGCGCGCGTCTCCTTGCTCATGCCGGTGCCTGTGTCGCTCACCGCGAGCATCACGTGCGGTCCAGCGGCCACACCCACATGCTCCGACGCGTAACGTTCGCCAAGTGTGACGGCCGCTGTTTCGATCGTGAGTTTCCCGCCGCTCGGCATCGCATCGCGCGCGTTCACGGCCAGGTTCATGATCACCTGCTCCATCTGCCCCGGATCGACGAGCACTTTGCCGAGCCCTCGCGCGCATGACGCGTTGAGCTCGACGTCCTCACCGATGAGGCGCCGCAACATGTTCTCCATGCCGCCAACGACTTCCGAGAGGTCGATGATCTTCGGCTCGAGCACCTGCTGTCGGCTGAATGCGAGCAGCTGTCGCGTGAGATCGGTGGCGCGTCGTCCAGCCTTGTGGATCTCGTCGAGATCCGCACGCATCGGATCGTTCTCCGACAGGTCCTCAGCGAGCATCTGACTGTAACTCAGCACGATCGACATGAGGTTGTTGAAATCGTGCGCGACGCCACCCGCGAGGCTGCCGATCGTCTCCATCTTCTGCGTCTGACGGTATTGCTCCTCGAGCTTCTCGTGCCGCGCATCCGACACCTTCTGCGGCGTGATGTCCTGCACCGAGCCATGAATGTGCGTGATTGCCGACGCGTCATTGCGGAGCGCGTGCCCGATCACGCGCACCCAGAGTCGCGTGCCTTTGGCCGTGGCGATCTCCGCCTCCTCATCGAAGGCGGTTCCATCTCGTCCGCACAGCGCGAGTGCGTCCTTGATGACGCCGCGAAACGGTGGCGAATAGAACATCAACGCTTCGTCGATCGTCGGCGACGTCTCCGTCGGAACACCGTGGATATCGCATGCTTCGTCCGACCAGGTCATGTGGTCGCTGCCGTTCTCCACTCGCCAGCCACCGAGGCGGGCCGTACGACCAGCGATGCGCAGCAACGCCTTGTTCTCTCGGAGCGACTGCTCGGAGTGTGCGCGATCGCGCACCTCCTGTTCGAGAGAATGATTGAGAAAGACGAGCGCCTTTTGCTCCTGCTCCAGCGCGACGTGCGCAGTGAGCGCAGTGCCGAGCGCCGTCTCGAGCGCCGTGATGACCGCGCTGATCGTCAATACGAGACTTACGTCGAGGAAAGCAAAATTCACCGTGACGACCATCCATCCGAAATGGCTCACGGGAGTTCTGAGCGCGACGAGCCCGAGGAATCCCAGCGCGAACATCGTCACGGCATTCAGCGCGACTGTGGCCAGTCCCCAGCGCGCGTTGAGCAGCAGCGTCGCGAACAGCGAGAACATGAGCAGGTACACCTGGCTGATTGCGCCGACGCTGATGAGCAACCAGATCCCGATGGCGTAAAACAGCAGCGAGATGAACACTGCGCGCAACACGTTCGGGATGCGATCGAAGCGCGCAAGCGTCAGGATCGCAGCGATTGCACTCGTCTCGATGATGGCGAGGCTCGTTGCGCCCAGCTTCAGTGCACTGACGAGACTCGGCACATACACAACGCCACCGAACACCGCGCAGGAACAGAGCACGATGCGCAGCAGATCGCTGCGCCATGTCTCGGGCGCGATCGCGAGGCACCGCGGGCACGCGACGGTCATCGTGCCTGGAGTGTCGCGCCGTAGACCAGAACGACCATGGTGTGTTCCAGTAGTGTCGGCACGACCGATCTTCGTCGGTACGCGACATTATGGCGCGCAACGCGGATCGGATGGAAAGGTGGCGCAAGCGCCGTATGGAGTAGTGTCGGCACGTCCCTCGGCGCGCTGAAGGCGGCCGTGACGAGATGGGACGTGTCGTCCGAGCGCGAGGTGATGATTGCCCCGATCGCCGAGGCAACGCCGTCGCGCTGAAGCACGCTGAAGTATCGGTTTAGTAGTGGCGGATTTCGATATTCGCCTCCGTTCCTTGGCCAGTAAAGCCTCACGAACGGAACGGGCCACCAGATCATCGCGGGTGCACTAATCAGCCGCCCGAATTGCCGGACACTCAACAAGGCACGGATGGCGTCAGCGAGAAGCAGCAGCACCATGCTCTCGCCGTCGCCATTCACATGATGCGCTACAACTTCTGCCCTTCACACCAGACGCTTACCAAAGCAGCCTCGGCACCGAAACTCACGGAGCTTTCATCGCAGAATCGCGCTTGGCGTTGAGGAGCTTCTTGTTTTCCTGATGATGGACGACGGTCGCCTTCGCACCGCCGTACTGTTTGTCCTTCACGACTTCGCCGGTCATCGCGTCGACCGCAACATCCGTGGCGCGCTTGCTCTTGTTCAGCACCTTCACGTCATACACGAGCCGATCGTCCATCATCTTGAGCTCCGCAGAACTCACTTCGCCCATGTCCGCGTTCGCGCGGGCGATTGTCATCGCTGAGTCACCACTCACCTTGACCGAGTGCGCGAGGCTCTTGTTGACCTTGATGTCCACCTGCGCGGCCTGCGTGCTGTGCGGCTTCACGGGCTTTGCCGTAGTGTCCTGCGCGGCGAGTGGCAGCGCGATGAATCCGCTCAAGGCGAGTGTGAGAAGTCGGGTCTTCATAGCAGTCATCTCCAGATAAGGCGTAACAGTACGACATGATCCAGCGTCGCCACTGATGCAGGTACTGTGCTGGGAAGACGCCCGAAGCAGACTCATCGCGTTAAAAGGGAAGGGCATAGCAGTTGCCTCGTATGCCAGTCCTACCTAACGAGGCACTCAATGGCCGACGACAAGAGCAAAAGCACCCACCACCATGACGCCAGCGACAAGAAGCTCGACCGTGAGAGCGACTTTGCAAGCGACGCCGTGAGCAAGACGGATGCGACCCACGCATCCGGACCGACGCACGATCCGGCTGAGACGCGCAAGCATGACGATGCTGGCAAGGATCGATTGTTCGAGGGACGTCAGCAGCATGATCCCGCTGAGAAGAACAGCGAGAAAGCGCGTTTGGCGAAGGACATCGATCATCATCATCATGAGGACGGCGAAGTCGATAAGAGCGCGCTGAACGGCTTGTGAGGATCGCTGATGTCCGAGATCGGAGTTCGGACCTCTGACGCAGAAAATTGCGGAGATCTGAGTCTGGCCGTTTCGGCATTGTTCCGAACGCTGCCGTCCGCCTCTGATTTCCCTTGGTGATTCTCGATATTCGGCGCAGTGATCACAAGAGTGGCCGCTGATGTCCGACATCGGAAAATCGGACTTCAGAAATCAGCGGCCACGCTGAGCCATGCGCGCCCAAGCGGGCGCCAGCGGCGATGGGAAATCAGAAGCAGACGGCGGACATGTGACATCAGCGGATGTCGGAACCTCGCGCTGACGGCCTGCAGGCACTCCGCCCCGCCGCTCAGTGCGCTATTCTTCTGGCACGTCGGATACAACCCGTCCAACCTCCCCCAGATCGTCCCAATGGCCAAACTCAAAGTCGTGAATCCCCTCGTTGAGATGGATGGCGACGAGATGACCCGCATCATCTGGAAGTTCATCAAGGACAAGCTCATCCTGCCGTACCTCGACATCCAGCTCGACTACTACGATCTGGGCATCGAGCATCGCGACGCGACGAACGATCAGGTCACCATCGACGCCGCAAACGCGACGAAGAAGTACGGCGCCGCCGTCAAGTGCGCGACCATCACGCCGGATGAGCAGCGCGTGCAGGAGTTCGGACTCAAGAAGATGTGGAAGAGCCCCAACGGCACGATCCGCAACATCCTCGGCGGAGTGATCTTCCGCGAGCCGATCATCATGTCGAACATCCCGCGGCTCGTGCCCGGATGGACGAAGCCGATCGTCGTCGGACGTCACGCGCACGGTGATCAGTACAAGGCAACGGACTTCAAGGTGAAGGGGCCAGGCACGCTGACGATGACCTACACCCCATCGGACGGCAGCGAGCCGCTACAGTTCGAGGTTGCGAAGTTCGGTGCTGACGGCGGTGTGGCGATGGGCATGTACAACTACAACGACTCCATCCGCGATTTTGCGCGCGCGAGCCTCACCTTCGGTCTGCAGCGCAACTACCCGGTGTATCTCAGCACCAAGAACACGATCCTCAAGTCGTACGACGGCACCTTCAAGGACATCTTCGAGGAGGTGTTTCGTGACGAGTTCAAGAAGGACTTCGACGCACGCGGGCTCACCTACGAGCATCGTCTCATCGACGACATGGTCGCGAGTGCGCTCAAGTGGGAAGGCGGCTACGTGTGGGCGTGCAAGAACTACGACGGCGACGTGCAGTCCGACATCG
>JBDUCR010000233.1:0-9917 GCA_040003345.1 bacterium | reverse complement strand
CAGAATCCACCTGGATCGGAGTGGATGTACGTGAAGATCTACTCGGCCGGTCCGACCGCCGACCGTCTCCTGAGCCGAGCCGTCGCGCCGCTTGTTCGGCAAGCGTTGGAGCGCGAGTGGATCGACGGATGGTTCTTCATTCGGTACGCCGATCCCGAGCCGCATCTCCGCGTGCGATTTCACGGCACGCCCAGCACGTTGCAGGAGCATTTGCTTCCGGCGCTGAACGACGTCGTCGCAGCGCAGCTGCAGATGCCGGGTGTGTGGCGCGCTCAGCTCGATACGTATGAGCGCGAGATCGAGCGCTATGGCGGCGATGACGGAATGCTGGTGTCGGAGCGCATCTTTCAGATCGACAGCGATGCGGCACTCGCCATTACCGATCTCGTCGTACGCGGACGATTGAATGCCGCCGACCGCTGGCGCGTCGCACTCGTAGGAGTCGAGCTGTTGATCGGCGATCTCGGCCTCGACGCAACGCAACGAAAGGGAGTCGTGGAGAGTTTAAGGGTCGCGTATCGAGACGAGCACGCCGTTCCTCCACCGCTCGTGCGCGCGATGTCGGAGCGCTTCCGAACGGAGCGACCGCTGCTCTTTTCCATGCTCGACGCGGCGCTCGGCGGCGGATCGGCCGAACATTCGCAGTTGGGTCGCGGCGTTCGCGAAGGACTGGAGATCCTGCAGATGCGGTCCGCGCGGCTTGCGCCGTTTGCCTCCGAGCTCCGCACGCTCTCGGCGGAGGCGCGATTGACCATCTCGCTGTCAGAGCTCGCCGCGAGTCACGTGCACATGAGCGTTACTCGTCAGCTTCGCTCAGCCGTGCGCGCACAGGAGACCGTGATCTATGATTTTCTCAGTCGCCTCCACGCGATGCCTGGTCTCGCTCGCGACCGTGCGCCATCAGAGTAGGCCAGTGAGAGAGTGAATCCCCTTAGGACTGGAGCGAGTGCGCGAGCAGCGCTTTCGCTTTCACCCAGTCACGCTCGACGGTGCGCTCCGTTACTCCCAGCACCTCCGCTGTTTCCGCTGCCGTCAGCCCACCGAAGAAGCGGCATTCCACGAGGCGTGCGAGCCGCGCGTCGACGCCGGCGAGTCGCGTGAGCGCGTCATCGATGACGACCAGCGCTCGTCGGCGGAGGCCGCCAATGCGTCGTCGAGCTTCACGTTCGACAGTCCGCCGCCACGCGATTCAAATTCCTATCGACAAACCACGATTCCGCCGCCGCCTTTGACGTTTCCCTGACCGGATGAGGACACATCGAAATGCAACCGGTTCGACATGCGTCCGATCGAGGAAACCGTGAGAATATCAGCGGCCGCTGGTGATGATGAATTGCCAGGTGATGCCGCTCGTCACGATAGTGCCCGTAGCGACGCCGCCTGCGCCCACGTGGCCCGCCGCGCACAGCATGGACCCAACGCCGCCACCCTTCACCTGGCTCCCGTCGGCTTCTAAATCCTGCAGCGTCTCTTTGTTCAGCTCGAGCTCGGGGATCGTCGCATCGGCGACCTGGGTATTTCCGTCTTGAATGGACATTCGTTTCTCCAATCAGGTGAACGTATGAGCCGACTCGCCGACTCCCTTGCGACGGGGGTAATTCAGGCCGCTTCGCCAATCGCCGTCATTGAGAGGCGTGCGGAACGAACGGAAAACCCGACATCGACTCGATCCTTTTTTGCCACTTCTTTTGGTCACCGTCACACATCACCAAAAACGGCCTGCCGTGTCCGGCAGACCGATTGTTGAGAGACTCATCGCCCTGGCTCGACATGACGGTTCCCCGAATCGGACGATCACATCTCGAAATCCTGCAACCGTTTCGACGCGCGTCCTCCGATCGAGGGAAACCGCGTGAATATCAGACGCCGCTCGGGACAATGACGCTCGTTCCCGACGCTCCCGTCATGCGGATGGTACCCGGGGCTACGTGAGCAGGCCCCGCGACGGGGACGTACGCGTACGCGCCGGCACCACCCTTCACCTGGCTGCCGTCGACTTCCAAATCCTGCAGCGTCTCTTTGTTCAGCTCGAGCTCGGGGATCGTCGCTTCGCCGTGCGCCATCCGAGTAGACCGATGAGAGCGTGAACCCCTCAAGGCTGAAGCGAGTGCGCCAATAGCGCTTTCGCTTTCACCCAGTCACGCTCGACGGTGCGCTCCGTTACTCCCAGCACCTCCGCTGTTTCCGCTGCCGTCAGCCCACCGAAGAAGCGGCATTCCACGAGGCGTGCGAGCCGCGCGTCGACGCCGGCGAGTCGCGTGAGCGCGTCATCGATGACGAGCAGCATCTCCGCCCTGTCGTCGGCGGACGCCGCCAATGCGTCGTCGAGCGTCACGTTCGCGAGTCCGCCGCCGCGCTTGGCCGCATGGTGCGCGCGTGCGTACTCGAGCAGAACGCGACGCATGACGAATGCAGCAGCGCCGAAGAAGTGCGCGCGGTCAACCCACTGCGCTCTGGTCTGGTCGACGAGGTCCAGGTACGCCTCGTGGACAACCGCTGTGGTGTCGAGCGTGTGTCCCGGTCGCTCATGCCGTAGTTGCCGATGTGCGATGCGATGCAGCTCTTCGTAGACGAGCGGGAAGAGACGGTCCACCGCGCCACCGTCGCCCGCCCGCCAGGCGAGGAGGGTGTCCGTCACGACGTCGCGTTGCCGCGTGTCGCCGGCGCTTCCCGGTTCCTCCATCGAAGGCGTCACTCTGCTCTGGACACGGGCGAACGTTCTATCGGCGCGTCGGACAACGTGCGCTCGAGATCATCGCGCAACGCCTCCGCCGAGGGGTAGCGTTGCGCAGGGTTTTTCGCGAGCGCTTTGAGGACGATCGAATCCAGTCCGCCAAGGTCGCGTCGAAGGCGCTCGGGTGTCGTGCCGCGCTGCTCAGCCACATCCGCGGGGCTGGGCCAACTTCTGTTCGAGGGCCACCGCTCGGGCGCTGGTCGCAACACGGCGTCGCTCGGTGGCTCTGGATCGACGTCGCACAGGACGTCCATGATTTCGCCCGGCGCGCGGCGCTCCAGGTAGTGCATGCGCCGGCCGGTCAGGAGCTCGTACAAGACAGCGGCGAGTGAATAGACATCAGTCGCCGCCGTCACTGGGTCGCCAAATACCTGCTCCGGCGCGGCGTACTCGGGCGTCATCAGTCGTTGGCCAGCGAGAGACAACCTGGGCTGCATCAGCGACTCCGGGCCGACGGCCTTGGCGATTCCGAAGTCGAGCAGCTTCACGACGCCATCGGCCGTGACCAGAATGTTGGAGGGCTTGAGGTCGCGATGCACCACGAGGTTTGCGTGTGCGCAGTGCACTGCGTCGCACACATTCCGGAACAGTCGGAGCCGGTCGTTCACAGTGAGCCGACGCGCGTCGCAGTGCTCGGTGATGGGCGCGCCGTCGATGTATTCCATCGCGAACCACGGCTGGCCGTCGTCAGTCACTCCGCCATCGAGCAACCGGGCGATGTGTGGATGGCTGAGCCGCGCAAGGATCTGTCGCTCAACGAGGAAGCGCCGATGAAGCTCGTGCGATTTCCGGCCGCTTCCAACGAGCTTGAGGGCCACGCGTTGCTCGTGCGGCGCATCCACGCGTTCGGCGAGGTAGACCGTACCCATGCCGCCGCGCCCCAGCTCACGAACCACGCGATACCGCCCCACGTCGCCGTGAACGAACTCCAGCGTCGCCTCCGACGATGGCGTGGCGACCTCGAGAACCGGAGCCGCATAGACAGCCGCACAGCTGTCGAACAGCGACGGTTTGTCGGTGAGCGCGATGAGTGCCTCCACCTGCGCAATAAGCGCGTCGTCGCCGGCGCACGCGTTGATGACGTACGTGGCGCGCTCGCCGGCGGGAAGCATCAGCGCGGCGTCGAGCACGTGCTCGATGCGCCGCCAGTCATTGGCAGAGATCGCGTCCATTGCGCCTTTGCTCGCATGAGTGCGGGCACGCCACCAACGAATCTGATGTTGTGCCCATCGCCCAGTATTGCGATGACAGGGCTTAGGCGCAACGCCGGTCCTTGCTCCGAACGGTAGAGAAACGCGGGAGCGAGTCGATGTCGGGATTCCCATTGTTTGCGCACGTCTGTTGATGAACGGAATTCACTTGGTTCAACACACACGGTGCTGCCGCGACCGCTACATGCGCCGCTCCATCACCCCTCGCAGGAGACCACGATGAACGAGCGCCGGACGGACGACCCACAGATCGAGCAGATCGACGACCTTCCCAGTCAGCCAGTCGATGGGCGAGACGCCGAGCAGGTGAAGGGCGGCTTCAATCCGCAGCCCGACCCACCGGGGAAAATAATGCCGGTGTTCCAGCCGCCTGTGTTCCAACTGCCGGTTCTCAAGCCGGGCGGGTACGCGCAGCCGTAAGTCGACGTTCGGGTCCCGAGCCGAGCGATCGGCTCGGGACGCCGCCAAGTCGTGCGAGCCTCCGTGTCATGCTCCGGTGGCCGGCCGCGTCGGGGTCGCCGATGGCGGCGATGAGAAGTTCTCGCGCAACGCACGAATCGGCTCGAACGCGAAGCTGATCAGCGTTCGCTTGCCCGTCACGACCCGCGCAGTGCCGCGCATGCCCGCGAGGAGCGGACGCGCCTCACCCTGCACCAGGATCGTCGAGTCGGCGGCATCAATGAGAGCGCGGAACTCGCGCGCATCCGCCGATCCGCCGGCGCGCGGCATCACCGACGCCGGTCCCACCCACCGCACGAGCCCGAACTTCACGCCGAATCGTTGATAGGGAAACGCGTCGTAGAGCAGCTTGGCGCCCTGACCCACGCGCACGTGCGCGACCGCTTGCTGGCCAACATCCATCTCGACTTGCAGTCGCTGCCCGTCGCAGGCGACTTCGCCGAGCGCGTCGCCGGCCTGCACGACGGCGCCGCTCGTGCTCACGAGCATGCGCAGCATCGTGCCGTCGCACGGCGCCGTGATTACGAGGTCGCCGCCGACGCCTGTGATCTGCCCGCGCATCGACTCGAGACGCGCGCGCGACATCTCGCCCTCCTGCTCCAGCGCGCGCACGAGCTCGCGGTGCTGCACTGCGCGCGTCAGCGTATCCTGCCGCAGTTTGGCGAGCGACGCCCGCGTCTCCTCCTGCTCGGCCGTCGTGGACTCGACTTCCGTCGCTAGTTGGTCGGCCTCGAGCACGAGCTTGTCAGAGTCCCACGATCCTACGACACCCTGCTGCGCACCGCGCTTCGCGCGGTCGGCGATATCGCGCGCGGTGACGAGCTGCTTGCGCTTGAGCGCGACAACGCGCCCGAGCGACGCCACCTTCGCATCGAGGCGATGCGCCTCGAGCTCGTCGGCGCGGCGCTGGCTGGCGCGTTCGGCCTGCGCGTTCGCGAGACGTTGATCAGACCCGCCGCGCTGCACCTCGAGACTCCGCATCTCGGCAGCTCGATCACCGATAGCTTGCGAGCGGATGACGAACAGCGTCGCGCCTTTGTGGACGTGCACGCCCTCCTTGGCACGCACGTCCGTGATGGTGCCCTCGCGCGCCGCACGCACGGGATCTGCACCGCGCTCGGGCACGAGAACGAATGAACCCGTCACGGTCTCGGGCACACGTACCAGCGCGGCGATAAGGAACGCCGTGATGAACAGCACGAGGAGCAGAGTGGACAGCCCGCGCGCGATCCAGTGCGGCGGGTCCGTTTGCAGGAACGGCGCGTCCGGCTCGTTGGGGCTGTGGTGCGCGGATTCCATTGTCTCACTCCCCCAGCTGCTGGCTGACGAGATAGTAGTACAGTCCTTGATGCTTCATCAATTCGTCGTGGCTGCCCTGTTCGACGATGCGACCCTTTTCGAGCACCACGATAACACTCGCGTCACGGACCGTACTCAATCTGTGCGCGATGACGAACGACGTCCGCCCCGTGAGCAGCTGCGCCATGTTGTCCTTCACTGCGCGCTCGCTCTCGGTGTCGAGCGAGCTCGTGGCTTCGTCGAACACGAGGATCGGCGGCCGGTGATAGACGGCGCGTGCGATCGCGACACGCTGGCGCTGCCCGCCGGAGATTGCGAGTCCGGACTCTCCGACTTTTGTCTCGTAGCCGAGCGGTAGACGTTCGACGAATTCGTGCGCGTTCGCCAGCCGCGACGCCCAGATCACCGCGTCCATATCCGGCTCGACGTCACCGAACGCAATGTTGCGAGCGATCGTGTCGTTGAAGAGATGGTTTTCCTGAAGGACGAAGCCCACCTGCTTGCGCAGATCACGATAGTTGAGCGTCTTGAGATCGACGCCGTCGTACTTGATCGTGCCCTCGGTTGGCTCGAGCAGTCCGGCGAGACACTTGATGAGGGTGGTCTTTCCGGATCCGCTCCGCCCGACGATCGCCACCATCTTCCCAGCCGGCACGTCGAGCGTGATGGACTCGAGAATTGCGGGTGAGTCCGGGCCGCCATAGCGGAAGCCGAGGTTCTCGAACCGCACGCGTCCCTCGAGCGTACGAACGGGAATGAGTCGCGAGCGATCGGTCCCCTGCTCCGGCTCGGGCTCGAACACGTCGTTGAGCCGGTTGAGCAGCAACTGCGCGATCTGAAGGCCGTCCCACATCTGGAGCAGGTTCACGATCGGCGCATTCGCCAGCGCGACGAGCGCGTTGAACGCCACGAGCGCGCCGATCGTCATTGCGCCGTCCATCACTTGCCGCGCGCCGACGAACAGGAAAAGCGCCACCGAGAGGAACGTCACCATCTGCACGACGCCGTCGAACGACATCATCATGAAGTCGGCCTGAAAGCGGCGGCGCTGCACCGCGTTGAACTGGCCGAGCATGATCTCACGGAACGTGCCCTCAGCGCCCATCGCCTTGACCGTCTCGATGCCGCGGATCGCGTCGATCTGGTTCGACTGATACTTGCCGTACGCGTCCTCGAGCTTGTCGAGCAACGGCCGGAGGTAGCGCGCCGAGAAGTACATGAGCGCTGCGTAGAGCGGCGCGGTCGCGAGAAAGACGACGCTCAAGCGCGGGCTGTAGACGAACATCATCAGCACGGTCGCCGTGAGCTGCACGACCGACGACAATCCGCTCACGCCTTGCTGCACGAGGAACTCGCGCACGTTGCGCATACCAGCGAGACGTCGCTGAATATCGCCCGTTCGCCGCGACGAGAAATAGCTCATCGGCAGCGCGAGCAAACGCTGCGTGAGATGGTCGAGCGTGGCGGAATCGACGCGCACCGCAACGAAGCTCATGAGGTATCGCTGCACCACCGTGGCCGCCGTCATGAAGACGAGCACCGCGAGCATTCCGATGATCAACAGCGTGAGCAGCGAGCGATCCTGCTCGACGACGACGCGGTCGACGATGATCTGCGTGAACACCGGCAGCACCATCTGCAGCGCGCTGACGACGGCCGCCAAGCCGACCGCCTTACCGAGCAGGCCAAGGTGCGGGCGGAAGAATGGCCAGAGCCATGAGATGCCGGCCTTCGAAACGGGCGCGCGCTCGAACGCCTCCGTGTAGTCGAACAGCGCGGCATAGCCGCTCCATTTGGCCCGCAGTTCTTCGCGCGTGATCTTCGAGTGGCCGAACGCGGGATCGACAATCCAGGCGTGCTCTGCGTCGATGTGGTACAACACCACCCAGTGGTTGCCCTCCCAGTGGATGATCGCCGGCAACGGCATCTGCTCGACATTGGCGGGCGATGCCTTGACGGATCGCGCGGCGAGGCCGAGCTCCGACCCCGCGTCGCACAGTCCGCGCAGACTCGATCCGTCGAGGCCCGTGTCCACGAGCTTGCGAATGCGAGACAGACTCACCGAGCGCCCGAAGTGCTTGCAGATCATCGAGAGGCACGCGGCCCCACAATCCATCTCGTCAATCTGGTAGACCAGCGGGAAGCGACGGATGCGCTTTCCATTCTTCACGAAGTGCCCGTCGTCCGTCGCGAACGGACCGGCGGCGGCGTCAGGCTTCGATGCGCGCTTCGGCTTGCCGTTCATCGAGGCCAGGCCGAGCTGGTCCAAGCTCACCTGCTGCGACGCGCGGCGTAGTCCGGCAGGCAGCGTCTCGGAGGCGAAGTCGAGCGGCACGCGCGCAACGCGCTTGAAGTCGTACTGCTCGATGCGTTCCTCGATCCGCGCCCGAAACTCAGGATACTTGTCGAGCAGCTTCGTGAGCGTGCGGGCGTTCAGCGCAAGCAGCGCGCATTCCGAGACGGCTTCGACGCTCGCTGTGCGCGCCGTTCCCTTGAACACCGACATCTCGCCGAAGAAATCACCACGTCGCACATAGGCGAGATATCTGCGCCGGCCGTCTTCTTCGACGAACACGCGCAAGCGACCCGACTCGACGATGTACAGCGGGCCCGCCGACTCGCCCTCGAGGATCAGCATGTCGCCCGCGCTCACGGTCACGTGCTCGAGCTCCGACAACAGATCCTGCAACGCTGGCCCCGGCAACTTCGCGAACGCCGTGAACTCCTTGAAGAAGTTGCTGAGACGCCGATGAATTGCCTGCAGCTCGAAGTAGCGCCGCAGATCCGGATGCTCGGTGAGGAGCGCGTCAAACACCTCGCGGTCGACGCGCAACGCTTCGACATCGCTGCTCGCCCGAACGGTGACAGTGCGCGTCGCATGCTCGAGCAGGCCGATCTCGCCAAACGAGTCGCCTGCCTTCAACGAGCCGAGTGAGATCTCCCGGTTCGAGGCTCCGCCGCTCTCGGCGTTCTTGAGAACACGCGCGCGACCGGAGGTGATGAGGAAAAGCGCATCTGCCGGCTCGCCCTCACGCACGATTGGCGTGCCAAAGGCGAAGGAGACTGGTGTAAAGCTGCTGATGACGCGGCTGCGCGCCTCCTCTGGCAGGAAGCGGAGGATCTCGAGGTCATCGAGGGCGCTATCGCGAGTCGGCAAGCCAGCGGACCCGTTGGTCGAACTGCTGACGAAGTGCATTCTCCAACACACCTTCCTCCGCGCGGCGCCGCACCTCGGGGTCGCGCGGGCTGGGAAGCACCTTCTCCTGGATCAGATAGAGCGCGTATTCGTCACCGACACGCACGGGTCCGACGAGATCGCCGGTCTTGGCGGCGAGGAACTCGTTGCGCGCCGGTCCGGCGATGTGATCGAGAAAGAAGTGCGCAACGCGCGGCTCGGCGTGGGCGACGGCGTACACGCCCGTAAACCCTTCGCCGTCTTCGCGCAGCAACAACGCCGCCTCGGCGGCCATGTCTTGCTCGGGGAAGACCATCATCCGACAATCAAACTGGACCCAGTCGATCTGGCGTCTGCCAACATAGTCTCTGACCGCCGCGTCCGTGACCTGCGTCTCGCGAAAGCGCTCAAACGCGTCGTCGAGCGCCTGCACGCGTTGTGTCGACTCGCGAAGATTCTCGATGCTCGCACCGAACAATGGAAGGGCGGGCCGCAGGAGTTCCGGCGGCGCGACCTCGCCGCGACGGCGGACGGGCGCCGCTGAGTCGAGCGAGCTCGCGGCGGCGGCCCGGCGGCCGAGCGATTGCATCCACTCGCCGAGCTCTCCGGAGCACATGACGTCGATGAGCGTGAGACGCGCCGCCTGCTCGTCAGAGATCGGATAGCGCTGCAGCAGTGCGTCGGCGTCGGCTGGCCATCGCGCGCGATTCAGATCGCGTCGCAGGTATGTCGTCCAGTCGTTGTGCGATAGCCCCAACTTGACGAGCCATTGCTCCATGCTCTCTCGCGTGATCAGATCGCGTGCATAGCGAAAGTCGCGCGCCGCGGCATCGAGCGCGCCAGGCGCGAGCACGTCTTCCGTGGCGGCGGCATGCTCGACCGACGCGGCGCCGAGTCGCGCGCGTCGTTCGGCGGCGGCCCATGCGCCGTTCCGCGCCGCGGCGACGACGATGTCACACCACCCGTACTTCTCTCCGTCGACCGCGAAGATGTGTTTTGCGGATAGCATTTGGCCCGCGCTGTTCTACTTGCTGAGCTA
>JBDUCR010000270.1:0-2966 GCA_040003345.1 bacterium | reverse complement strand
GCATTCAGCGCCGCAACCTTGTAACACTCGGCGAGCGTCGGATAGTTGAAGACAGTGGTGAGGAAGTAATCGAGTCCACCACGGAGACCGAGCACCGCCTGCCCGATGTGCAGCAGCTCCGTCGCACCGGTGCCGATGATATGAACGCCGAGCAGGTGTCGATCTTCACGGTGGAAGAGGAGCTTGAGCAATCCGCTGTCGTCGCCGAGAATCTGACCGCGCGCAATCTCGCGATAGCGTGCGATGCCGATCTCATAGGGGACTTTCGCTTTCGTGAGCATCTGCTCCGTCGAGCCGACCATCGAGATTTCCGGCACCGCGTAAATGCCGATTGGAAAGTGATCGCCCATCGGCGTCGCGTTGACGCCGAGTGCGTGACATGCGGCGAGACGTCCCTGCTCGCTCGACGTTGCCGCGAGACTTGGATAGCCTATGATGTCGCCCGCCGCGAAGATGTGCGGCACGGCGGTGCGGAACTGCGGGTCCACCGCAATGCGTCCGCGATCGTCCGCAGTGAGTCCGGCGTTCGCCAGCAGCAGCTCGTCTGTCGCGCCGACTCGCCCAACGGAAAAGAGCGCCATGTCAGTGACGATGCGCTTTCCTGATTCAAGAATCAGCACGGCACGTCGCGGAGCATTCTCGCTCGCCGTCACCGACGCGACGGCTTCACCGAAGCGAAAGTTGACGTTCCGTTTGCGCATCTGATGAATGAGCTCGTCCACGATCTCGGCGTCGACGAACTCGAGAGGCCGTTCACGCTTGTCGACGACGGTTACTTCGACGCCGAGAGCGGCGAACATGGATGCGTACTCGATGCCAATGACGCCGGCACCGATGACGGCGAGTGATCGCGGCAGACGAGTCAGTGTGCCGATGTCGTCACTCGAGATCATGATGTCGCCGTTCGACTCGATGCCTGCTGGTGGCACCGCACGCGTGCCGCTGGCGATCAGCACATTCGCAGTGGTCACTTCGCGCCACGTCTGTCCGCTGGTAACGCGAATCCGATGCGGATCGACGAACGATGCCTCGCCGCAAAGAACGTCGACGCCGTTGCGAGAGAGTTGATTGACGATGACGGCGCCTTCGCGCGACACGACCTCGTCCACGCGCACCAGTAGTTCGCGGGCGGTGGGACGCGCTACGGTCTGTGCGCTCGCGGCGGTCGCTCGCTGCGCCCCAGCGAAGCCGAGCACTGCTTCGCGGAATGTCTTGCTCGGAATTGTTCCGGTGGCGAGGCAGGTACCACCTACAGTGCTCCGCCGTTCGACGAGCGCGACACGCTTGCCAAGCTTTGCGGCCTGTACAGCTCCACGCTGGCCGGCTGGGCCGCTGCCAATGCAGACGAGATCGTAGTCGTAGTCGGCGGTCATCGAGGGTCCAAGCTACGTGCGACCCGTGCGGTTAGCTATGCCGATTCACTCGAATGTCTTGATGTACCGCGATTGTAACAGGGGAAGGGCGTTCCGCGAATTGTCGGGGAGACGTTTGCATCCGGCCATTCTATGAAACGGCAACTGAATGCACGGAAACCGGATCGTCTGGAAATGGCGGATCGATCTTGAACGATCACGGAGCTGATCTGCTCTTCCAAAAACAATCCGCTGTTTCCGTGAATTCTGTTGCGCGCTGGGTGCGCCGCGGCCTGCGCGTCGGACGCGCTCGCATACATCGTCCGGGAAAAGGCCCACGCAGTCCTCTGCGGACTCCGCGTTCCTCTCATTGCATTCCTCTGCGTAAAATGGCGGTTGCTGTAACTACGGAGAACTCCAGCAACAGCCTTCTGCTCCTTCTCTCCATCAATCGCGACTAGTCTCCGCGTCGCGCCAGCCGATATCCGCTACCCCGCAACGTTTCGAGCATCGAGATGCGGCTGCCCTTCAACTTGCGACGCAGATAGCCGATGTAGACCGCAAGGGAGTTCGACTTGGTTGGCGGACCGTCCTTCCACACGAAGTCCTGCAGTGTGTCCGCTGAAACCGGACTACCCGCGCGCTGAAAGAGGATGTCGAAAAGACGCAGCTCGCGCGGCGTGAACAGTACTTCGCGACCCGCGCACCAAACGCGACGCGCTTCGCGATCGTAGACGATGTCGCCAAATTTGATGCGCAGCTGCTCGTTGAGTACTCGCGCGCGCCGGAGTGCGGCTGCGATGAGCGCGGACAACACATCGAAGAGCGCATCATCCATCGCGACGTCGTCTGCGCCGGCATCGAGCAACGCGATTGCGTCGCCCGGAGAGCTGACGTGAATGCAGAAGAGCGTCGGGCTCGGCCAGCGTTTCCGCAGATGACGAACCGTTTCGACAACCGTCCGCGCGCCGTCGCTCGCACTCACGACGAGAAGATCAGGAACGTCCGCGGGAGAGACGTCGTCGATGTCGGTCGCGGACATGACGACCACGTGGGACTCGTCGGGCGGGAACAGCGGCATGAGCCGCGTTTGCTCGCGCGCCTCTACGCCGATGAGGAACGCTGCGATCGGAAGTGACGGTTCCGCTTGCATCTTGATCTCTACGGGAAGCTCGGCCCGTCGCGGCGTAGCGATGATGGGCTGAGAGACAGTAACTCCCCGCGCCGCGAGCGGCAACCGCCGGCGGCTTAAGGGCGGAGTGCGATTACTCGCGCCTGGCCTCAGCGGCCTGCGAGCCACTGCTCGCGGATCGCCTTCTGGAGGGGAGATGCGTCAGCCAGAGGCCTCAGCGTTGCCACCGGGCGATCGTAAGGCGACATCGTTACGCGTGTCTCGAATTGGCCGCCAGCACGCGAGACGATCGCGTGAACTATGTCACCGACGTGCAACGAAAGGAGAAACGACCGCAACTCCGGCCATGAGGCGACTACGGCGCCGTTCATCGACACAACCAGATCGCCGGTATGGAGGCCTGCGCGTCCCCAGGCGCTTGCCGGATCGAGAAGCCGCAACCTCAACCCACGTTCGCCTTCTCGGCTATTGCCGACGAGGCG
>JBDUCR010000417.1:0-2966 GCA_040003345.1 bacterium | reverse complement strand
CGAATGCTCGGCTCCGTCGAAGACGCCGAGGACGTCGTGCAGGAAGCGTATCTGCGCTGGCATCGGGCGGAGAGCGACGTCATCCGATCCGCCGAGGCGTGGCTGGTTGCGGTTGTGTCGCGGTTGTCGATCGATCGGCTGCGTCGCGCCACGACGGAACGCGAAGCATATCAGGGAAGCTGGCTGCCCGAGCCGTTCGCGACGCCTGTCAACGTCGCAACCGATCGTCACATCGAGCTGTCATCCGATCTTTCGATGGCGTTTCTCGTGCTGCTCGAGCGGCTCGAGCCCGACGAGCGCGCGGCGTTTCTCATGCGCGAGGTCTTCGGAAGCGACTACGCCGACATCGCCACGGCACTTGACCGTACCGAAGCCGCGTGTCGGCAGATCGTCCATCGCGCGCGATCACGCGTGCGCGACGAGGCGCGACACATCCCTTCACCTGCCGACGCGAAGGAGCGGCTCATCGAACAATTTCTTGCCGCGCTTGCGGCAGAGGACGAACACGCGCTGCTCGGTATCTTCGCGGACGACGTCGTCTGGATGAGTGACGGCGGCGACAAGGCGCCATCAATTCGTAAAGCTGTGTCGGGCGCGGAGCGCGTTACGAAGCTCGCGATCGGCTTCGAGCGCATGGGTCGCGGACTCGTGACGCATCACATGGCGTGGATCAATGGCGAGCCGGCGATTCTCACACTCGCCGGCGATCGCACTGCGTTCACGACGTCGATCGCGATGGAGAACGGGCGCATTGCCGCAGTATTTCGCGTGCTCAATCCGGACAAGCTGCAGCACGTGGGCCCACCGCCGATCGACGACTGGCGGAAGGCGCGCGGAACGTCCTGATCGTCTGCGGAACGTCCTGATCGTCTTACGGTTGTTGAGTCGTCGCGCCGGAAATGCGAATCTCGCCAGAGATGCGCGCACTCTCGCCGGAGATGCGAGGGATCAGCTCTGTTGCCGCAGCAACCGCTTCACTTCGCGCGAGCAACCCGCGTGACACGTCGGGTGCGCGCTTCTGCGCGAGTGCAGCGAGGCGCGCGAGAAATTCCATCATAGCCGACGCGACGACACCAAACTCACCGCTCCGCCAGAGCGTGACTGATTTCCACTGTCCGCGCCACGTGCGTTCCGATAACACCTTCACCTGCTCGTGCTCATCGATGGCGAATTCGGCGTGCACGGCGTGAATCGCTGGCGTCTCCGCTTCGCGAACCTCACCGCGAGAGAGTGACCAATGCTGAATACGCCGCTGCCGAGCGGGTAATTTTTCCGGGTCGATCGGTTGGAGACTCAAAACCTGTCGCATCGACAAGAGACCCGAGGCGAGCGCAGCGATGCGTGCTTCTTCGATCGCAGTGAGTCGCACTTCGAATCGATTGATCTGCTCGCATCGCGCCACGAGATCGGCGAGCGCGGCTGGTGTCGGCGCTTGAACGGGCTGCTGCATGGATGAGACGGCTACGAGGCGGCCAAAAAACGCGGGGCGAAGTGCGCAAGATTCTCGCGTGCGACCATCATGGCGGTAATGCGCATCACCAATCTGCTCCGGGTTGCTAAGGCGACGTCGCGCTTCGCTTGAGCCCGTCGCCGCGCGAGAAAAACCCTGGCAAGCTCACCGGTATCGTGCCCTCGATTGCCGAACGTCCGAGCACGGCGCGCGCTCCCGCAAGCTCGAGCACATCGGCGACTCCGTACGTCACGAGATATGTGCCCGCGTGCGGAAACTGTCGAATGAGATACGGATTGCCGAGCGACACGACGGCGACCTTCTCGTGCTGCGCGAGTGCGTCGATCCAGTCGGCGATGTGCGACGGAATCGCGAACCGACCTTCACCTTCGATGCGTCGCACGTACGTCGCGACGATCACGCGATCCGCGCCTTGCGCCGCGCTGGCAATCGAATCGAGTGTGATCATCGACGTCGCAGGCCCAACCTTGAACACCGATGCCTTCCGTCCTCCACGATTCACCTCGGCGGCGAATACACGACCTGCGCGTAGTTCCGTCTCGGGCATGTACTGCACGAGCACAATGCGTCCACTGCGCGGAGTAGGAATCAGATTCGCCTGATCGCGCAACAGCGTGACCGACCGCTGCGCAATGTCCGTCGCAAGCGCGCGATGCTCCGGCGAGCCGACGACATCGCGCAGCGTGTCGAGAGCAGCCAGTGGATGAAACGCGATTCCGGTGCGCGCCTTGATCTCGAGCACGCGGCGCACCGATGAATCAATTCGCGCCCGGGAAATTTTCCCGCTCTCGACAGCTGCAACCAATGCGTCGACTGCCTTCGATGGATCCGTCGGCTTGAGCAATACGTCCGCACCCGATTGCACTGCGAGAATCGAGCTTTCTTCCGTCGAGTACCCTTTGCCGATGCCACCCATCGTCATCGCATCGGTGATCGCGAGTCCGGAGAAATGCAGTTTGTCGCGGAGAAGTCCAGTGATGATTTTCGGCGCGAGTGTCGCCGGCGTCGTACTGTCTCCCTGCACGGCGGGCAGCGCAATGTGCGCCGTCATCACCATGCCGGCGCCAGCATCGATGCCCGCCGCAAAGGGCACGAGCTCCACCGTATCGAGTCGCGCCACCGACGCGAGCACGATCGGCAGTCGAGCGTGCGAGTCGACGTCGGTGTCGCCATGACCGGGAAAGTGCTTGATCGTCGCGACGACACCAGCGTCCTGCGATCCCTTCACGAACGCGGCGGACAATCGCGCAACCTGCTTCGGATCTTCGCCGAACGAGCGCGTGTTGATGACCGGATTCGCCGGATTGTTGTTGACGTCCACCACGGGCGCGAAGTTCATGAGTATGCCGACCGCCTTCGCTTCGCGACCGATCGCGCGTCCAACGTCGTAGGCGTCCTGCTCGCGTCCTGTCGCGGCGATCGCCATTGCGTTTGGAAATACCGTCGCGCCGCCGGCGTCCATCATGTAGTGCGTGAAGACTCCGCCCTCGAGACG
>JBDUCR010000352.1:0-2975 GCA_040003345.1 bacterium | reverse complement strand
GCCCTTGACATTGGTGACGAATTGTTACTAATTCGCGCCACATGCGTGACCGTCCCACCGTCCCGATGAAGGCAGCCGTCCGCCGGACGACGCTTGCTGTGGACGTCGTAGTTCTCTCCCCTCGAGTCGATGCACTGGCCGTTCTGCTCATTCGTGCGCCCGCAGGCGCGCGCGAGCGATGGTCACTGCCATGGGACGCGCCGCAACCCGGCGAGGGTTTGGAGGACGCGGCGGCTCGCATCACGAACGCCGTACTCGGCGCTGCGCCCGCATACTTCGAACAGGTGGGCGCACTGAGTGACGCACGACGTCACCCCGGCGACGCCGATGTATCCGTCGGCATCGCTGCGCTTTCACCGGCGGGCGTTGGATCCCCGATCGAAGACGCCGAGTGGTTTCCACTCGCCTCACTTCCCGCACTCGCGCCTCGGCACCGCACCATCGTCGATCGTGCTGCTGCAGTCGTGCGCCAGCGTGTGGATCAATCACCACTCGCGTTTCGTCTGCTCCCCAACACATTCACCCTCAGCGACTTGCAGGGTGTATACGAACTGCTGCTCGGGCGGCGGCTGCACAAGGCAAGCTTCCGCCGCGCACTCCAGGCGAGCTACCTCGTTGAGCCGACCGACGAATGGCGCAGCGAGGGTCGCGGCCGGCCAGCGCAGCTGTTTCGCTACGCGCCGAAGAAACGCCGAGGCGCTCGGCGAGGCGTTCGCTTCGATCTGTTTACGGAGTAAGCGTTTAGCAATTGCGAACGGCCCGGCGCGAGTTTTTTTTGGCGCGCGAGCCTCGTGTTCTCCGTGCAAGCTGCCGACAATCATCAAGGAGGAACGTGATCTGGCCGCGACCATCTCGTGGCTGAAACATGCTCTTGCGTTTGGCATATTAGTCGCAATATGTTCATTAGGTCCAATCTCGAGGCGACCGGATGCTCGACTATCTGGACGGGCTGTGCGCGGCATTGTTGGCACGCAACGGAACGGAGATTCGGCGGTTACTTCGCCATCCGCTTGCGCGTGCCTTGCCGCGTCGCGTGCGCGAAGAGGGATACGCGATCTCGCGAGCGGGGCCGGAAAGCCTCCGCGCTCCGGTTCAAACGCTGCACTTCTATCATCAGACGCTGCATCTGCTCGGCGCGCGCACCACGGCTGTGCGTTCTGACGTACCGAATGTTGCCGAGCGCACGGGAACAGAAGGGCGGCAACTCGAGATGCCGCTGCGCGCTGCTGGCGGTTGACGGGTTGCCGATCAGCGACTGAGCGCCGCCAGCTGAGCGTCAGTGGTCACGATCACTCGCCTGCTGCCTGAGCACTCGTCTCGCGATCGCTGCATTGTCGCGCGCGATTCGAAATAGCTCTGCTACGACGACGTTCGGATCGTCACCCTCCACTTCTGCGACGATCACACGCTGATCATCGACTTGCGACTGCGGCGCTGAATGCCGCTGCATCACAACACGTCCACGCAGGTGGTCCGCGCGCGCAATATCCGCATCGCGAACGAGCTCTACGTGCACGGAATCTCCGCCCGGCAACGGACGTGTGTACAGTGGTTCGACGGTCATGCCCTCATGCACGCTGCGCTCGCTGGCGTCCTGGAACGGTGCCCGCACTTTCTCCTCCACTGCGACTGCGTTTCACTTCGCGTGTCGGCTTCGTCGCTTCCGACGCATCGTCGAGTACCCGTGCCAATGCGGTCATCGCATTTCGTATGATCTTCGCAGAGGGCCGCTCGTGCAGCGCCTCGCTCCAGAGATCTCCCGTTCGCGCTATGCGGCTGGGCATCGTCTTGATCGAAAACGTTTCGGTGCGCAGCTTGGACGTGAGTTCCCGCTCGCGCAGCGGTGCCGAAACCGTGGCGTCGTCGCGAGCGCGCACGCTGTAGGCGCATGCCATGCTCTTGCCTCGCGAGTTCTGCATCGGATCGACGTAGATCGTTCCTTTCGGACGCGCATTTTTCGAACGCTCGACCGTGGCGAGCTCCGGACGATGCGCTGTTGTCGCGCGCGCAATCAGCAGCGCGAGTTGTGCCGACGTGTCGTACGACGTGCGCGGCGGGAGCGGAATGACGAGATGTATTCCACTCGAGCCGGATGTCTTCAGCGCGATGGGTAGAGCGCATTGTGCGGCAATGGCGCGCACGTCTCGCGCCAGAGCAACAACGCTCGAGAACGGCACTCCGTCATCCGGATCGAGATCGATGAGACATCTGTCGGCGAAATCTGCCTCGGGCAGCCGGGACAGCCACGGATGCACTTCGATGGCGCCGAGTTGTGTGGTGTAGAGGAGGGTGAGCAGGTCGCCGCCGATGATGCGCGGCTTCGGTCCTTCATCGACCGTATTCAGAGTCTCTACGCGCACACCAGCGGGCACGTGTGTTCCGGCATTCTGCTGGAAGAAGATCTGCCCGCCAACACCGTCTGGATATCGTTTGAGCACGAGCGGCCGATCTTCGACGTGTGGCTGTAGCGCCGGCCAGATGCGCGCATAGTAGCGCATCAATGCGCCTTTGGTGACGCCAATTTTCGGGAAATAGACCTTGTCGAGACTTGAGACATGGAGTCGGCTGCCATGCTCAAACTCGATGTTGCCATCGCCGCCATCCTGCTCGATCGCGTTGAGCTGGGATTCAACGTCGCCACCGTTGCCGGTTCGAGCGGCTGGGCTCTTTCGTGACGTCGGGCTCATTGCATTGGGCGGGGCAAAACAAATGCCTTGGCGTCGAAGCTCGAGTACCGAGCTTCGCACCACGTCGCTTTCAACCGGGATTGTCCGGTTCGGTCGCGGTTCAATGAGTGACACGCAAACGCCCCGGCAGTCGCCAGGGCGTTTGTTCGTACTGCCAACGGACAGGCGCGCACCGCCACATCGGACGAAGGGTCAGCTCGCTTTGGTCACGTCAGCGGCTTGTGGCCCCTTCTGTCCCTGCACGATCTCGAACTCGACCTTGTCCCCCTCGGCCAGCGACTTGAATCC
>JBDUCR010000166.1:0-31728 GCA_040003345.1 bacterium | reverse complement strand
GGCGCGAGGGGATGCCGCTCAACGCGGAGATCAACGTCGTCAGCCTCATCGACGTGATGCTCCTGCTGCTCGTCATCTTCATGATCACTGCGCCGATGATGCAAGGCGGCGTGGACGTCGCGCTGCCAAAGGCGGAGGCGAAGCCGCTCGAGCCGAAGAGTGGTCTCGTCGTGTCGGTCGATCGAACGGGCGCCGTCTACGTCGATGAGACGAAGATGACCGTCTCGGAATTTCGCTCGGCGTTTCGTGCACTCGCGTCCAAGCGTTCGAGCGACGGCGTGTATCTGCGCGGCGACGCGAACGTGCCATATGGCGTCGTGACGCAGGTGCTTGCGATCATGCGAGCTGCCGGCGTGGGCGATGTCGGGCTCGTGACCGATCCGGAGACATCGAAGTGAGCGCGGTGGCCATGCACGACGGATTTTCGATGCGTGCTCCGCTCGCGGTGTCTTTCATTCTGCACGCGCTCGTGGCAACGCTGCTGGTATTTGGTCGCTCGTCGCCGCGCGCGCCGATGGCGCCGACGTATCGCGTGAGTCTCATCGCTGCACCGCCTGGCCAGCGACAGATTGGTGTCGTGCAGCCAGCGGCTCCCGTGGTGCCGACTCCTCCCGCGCCGACGCCGCGCGCGCGCGCGACGCCCGAGCCCGAGCGGATGAAGACACCGACGAAAGTCCCACCGCTTCGCACGCCGAAGTTGGCGACACCCAACGTCGCACAACCCACAACTGCCGCGAAGGCAGCAGCGGCGGCGCCCGTCGCGGGCGGTGGTCCGGTGGGCGGGCGAGGTGCCGATGTCGCGAATGTGAAGGTGGATGGGATCGACTTTCCGTATCCCGTGTATCTGCAGAACGTCGTGCGCCAGATTGCGCTGCAGTTCAAGCCATCAGCGCGCGGCGCGTTGCAGGCGGAAGTCGCGTTCATGATTCGTCGCGATGGAACGATCGCCGGCCTGCGTCTCACGCGGCGATCGTCGGTATTCTCGTTCGACCAGGATGCGCTTGCAGCGATCGAGCTGGCGTCGCGAGCCTTCGGTCCGTTGCCGCAGGGGTTCTCCGACGACGTGCTTCCAGTGATCTTCAGCTTCGACCCACGACTCATTCGGTGACGCAGCACATGACCATTCGTCGCGCGCTCGGCGCGCTGTTCCTTCTATCGTCTCCGCTCGTCGCGCAAGACACGGCGCGCGGCGTTCGTATCGGTCTCACGTACGATCCCGGCTCCAAGCCGGGCATCGCGGTGTTGCCGGGCAAAGGCACCGGCGCGGATTCCATTCGCGCGATCATTCAGCGTGATCTCGATTTCGGCGATCGCGTCAACGCGATCGCGCTCGATGCCACCGCGCTCAGCGAGGCGAGCCTCGTCGCCACGCCCAACTGGGCCGTGCTCGCAAAGCTTGGTGCCGCTGCGGCGGTGCAGGTGACACCGACGGCGACGGGATTGCATGTCGCCGTGTACGATGTCGCGAAAAAAACCACCGCGCTCGTTCGCGATTATGCAGCGCCGCCCATGACCGACATGCGCGCGTGGCGCGCGGCGCTCCACGGCCTCTCCGATGATCTCGAGGAGTCGCTCACGGGCACGCGTGGCATCTCGCGCACGCGCGTGGTGTTCGAGCGGGGCAATCGGCTATGGGTCGTCGACAGCGATGGTGAGCAGGCGACGGCGATCACCGAGCAGGGCTATCCACAATCGGCGTCGTGGAATTCAACGGGCACGATGATCACGTACAACAGCTTCATGCCTCCCGCGAAGATCATGGTACACGATCTCGCGACGGGCCGAGGGCGCGTGCTCGTGACTGGAGGCGGTGTGTTCATCTCGCCGGTCTTCACGCCGGACGGCGCGAGTGTCGTGTACTCGCACGGCATCGAAGACGGAACTGATCTCTACATGGCTGATCTCACTGGCGGCGCACCGCGGCGTCTCTCGGTTGGACACGGCAGCGACAACCTCTCGCCGAGCTTCAGTCCTGATGGCCGGCGGATCGCGTTCATGTCGGCGCGCTCGGGCCATCCGGAGATCTATCAGATGGATGCCGATGGCACCAACGTCGAGTTGCTCACGCCCCTCGAGTTCAGCGAGAAGGCATTTCGCGCGAGTCCTGATTGGTCGCCTGACGGACGCACCGTCGCGTTTCACTCGACCATCGCGGGAACGTATCAGCTGATGACGATCAATCTGCGCGATCGCGGACTGAAGCAGCTCACGAGCGACGGCCGCAATGAAGATCCGTCGTGGGCGCCCGATGGCCGTCACCTTGTGTTCGTCTCCAACCGGAGCGGCGCGAAGGTCCTGTGGGTGCTCGATGTCGAAACCGGACGCACGCGTCAGCTCACGCGCGGTGGGAATGCGCGCAATCCGGCGTGGTCGCCGCGCCTTACCTCGAATTGATTTTTTCCAGCCACCTCTGGCCGCCTCTCCCCCCTCGGAGCGCTGCATGACTCGCACTGCAACAATACTTTCTCTCGCACTTCTCATTGCGGCGGGCAGCACAGCCTGTCGTAAGAAGCCGGAAGCAGCGCCTGCTCCAGCCGCCATGCCGACGGACGACGCCGGTGCCGCGCAACGTCGGGCCGATTCACTCGCCGCACTCGCTGCAGCGCAGCGTCGCGCGGATTCTCTCGCTGCGGCTCGCAGCGCAGCGAATTCGTCGGAGGCGGCGGGAATGCAGGCGGCGCTTCGTCGCGTGCTCGCGCAGGTCGTCTACTTCGATTACGACAAGGACGCGCTTCGTGATGATGCGCGTGCGGTACTCGACGCGAAGTCCCTGATTCTCGCGGCCAATCCTGGCGCGACCGTGGTGATCACCGGTCACACGGACGAACAGGGGACGTCGGAGTACAACCTCGCGCTCGGCCAGCGCAGAGCGGCGCAGGTAAAGCGGTATCTCGAAGCAAAGGGGATCGCTGAGAATCGAATGACGACGCAGAGCCTTGGCGACTCGCAGCCGGCGGTGCCGGGCAGCGACGAAGCGGCGTACGCGCAAAATCGTCGAGCGGAGTTCAAGACGGACAATGCCTCCGGCGCGCTGCAGCGCCCGAAGTCATGAGGCGCGCAGCGGCGTTGGCGCCCTTGCTCGCGTTCGTCGTGGCGGGTTGTGTCGCATCAAAGAGTGACGTCGCACTGCTGCAGAACGATTTGCGTACGATGCGCGACGCATCGGCGCAGGCTGATGCGGCGCAGCGTGCACACATCGATCAGGTGCTTGCGCAGATCACCCGCACCAACGACTCAGTCCGCATGCTGAGTGCGCGGCTCGCGAAGCTGCAGGGCGACGTGCAGACGGATCACTACGAGATGGGCCGACAGATTCTGCAGATTCAGGAGCTGAGCGGCCAGAGCCAGCGTCGCCTTCAGGAGCTACGTGCGTCGCTCGAGGAGCGCGCGAGCCAGCCTGCGACAGCCGTTCCGGGTGACACGTCGAAGCCAGCTGCGGCAGGTCCCGGACCAGCGCAGCTGTTCCAGAGCTCGCTCGATCAACTCCGGCGCGGCAGCTCGAGCGTCGCCCGCAGTGGTTTCGAAGAACTGCTTCGCACGTATCCGAACACGGAAGACGCACCGGAAGCGATGATCTACATTGGTGAGACGTACGCGAAGGAACGGAACCAAGTAGCTGCCGACTCGGTATACGCGCTTGTCATCAAGCAGTACCCGACGTCGCCGAAGGCGGCGACGGCGCTGTACAAGCGCGCACTGTCGATGAAGGCAGCCGGCCAGACCGCCGCGGCGAAAGTGGCATTCGAGCGTATCGTGCGCGACTTCCCGCGTTCGGACGAGGCGACACTCGCGCGCGAGCAGCTTCGCACCAAATAAGCGGGTCAACGGAGCAGATGACGATGAGTACCTCGGCCGAGATGCCCTTCCTCGACCACCTCGAGGAATTGCGCTGGCGGATCATCTGGTCGCTGGCGGCGCTCGTCGTGGGTGTGGCCGCGGGTTTCGTCATCGTCATCAAGTTCAACATCCTGACGTGGATGCAGGGTCCGATGCTGCCGTATCTTCACGGCCGCCGGCTCGTGTACACGCATCCGGGTGACGGCTTCTCGATCATGATGCAGACGGCGATCCTCGTGGGGATCGTGATCGCGCTGCCGATCATCATCTATCAGGTTTGGCTCTTTCTTGCGCCCGCACTGCATCGGCACGAGAAGCGAGTTGCGATGCCGGTGATTCTCGGCGCTGTGCTGCTCTTCGTTTCCGGCGCTGCGCTCGCGTGGTATTTCGTGCTTCCACTCACGCTCAGGTTTCTCTCCAGCGTGGGCGACGAGTCCTTCGATTCGATGATCACGGCGTCGGAGTATTTCGGCTTCGTGAGCACGATGGTGCTCGCCATGGGCGCGGTTTTCGAGCTGCCGATCGCTGTGCTGCTTTTGTCGGCATTCGGTTTGGTAACGCCGGCCTTCCTCGCGAAATTTCGCAAGTACGCACTTCTCGGCTCGTATGTGGTTGCGGCAATCATCACGCCCGGCGACATGCTCGTTGGCTCCGTGGCGCTGACGGTGCCGTTGTACATGCTCTATGAGCTCAGCATCGGGCTGTCGTATCTCGTGTTCCGGAAACGTGAGCAGAAGCGTCTCGCGGAAGAAGCGGACGCCGCGACCGGGGCCGTCGCGTGAAGTTGATGCGCGTGCTGCTGTTGTTGCTGCTTGGCTGCATGGTGTGTCCGACCATCGGGTCGGCGCAGATACCCGGACGTCCGCCGGTGCGTGTGCCGGTCAATCCAGTGCGCGGCGGTGACACCATTCGCACGAAGGCCGACTCGCTGCGCGCGCGCAATGACACCACCGTGAAGGAAGATACGGCGGCCAAGGCGAACTTTGCGGAGCCCGACTCGGTGATGCTGCGGCTCATGAACACGCCGGGCTACACCGTCAAACGCTACGAGGGCGAAACCATTCTGTTCGATGTGCTGAGCCGCGCGCTGCAGCTCACCAGCAAAGCGCTCGTCCAGACCGACTCGCAGTTCGTGAAGTCCGATACCATCAGCTATTCGGGCGGCAACCAGATTCGCGTCGGCAGTGCGCCCGGCAAACGCAACGTGATGGTGACCGGAAATCAGGCGCCGATCTTCACCATTGGGCCACAAACCTACAATCTCGCAACCAAACGAATATCGGGCGCAAACCTGAGCACGAAGATCGATCAATTGGGACAGACGCTGGTCATTACAGGTGACAAGTACGCGATTCAGGCGGCGAAGGACACGCTCAAGGGCGTGAACGACGCGAACTACTACTTCACCGAGGGCACGGTCACCGCCTGTACGGATTCCATTCCCGACTACTATTTCAAGGCGAAGGAGATCAAGCGGACAGGATCGTTCGTCGTCGCCCGACCTGCGGTTCTCTACATCGGCGACGTGCCGGTGATGTGGCTGCCTTTCCTGTTTCAGGACATCCGCAACGGTCGTCGCAGCGGCATCATCGCGCCCAACGTCGGCGTGAGCGACATCGTTCGCAACAGCCCGTCGTATCGACGGAACGTCGAGGGCCTCGGCTACTATTTCGCGATCTCCGACTTCCTCGACTCACAGGTCTCGATGGACTGGCGCAGCAATGCCGGCGAATCGCAGCTTGGCGACGCGGGCTACATGCGCTACAACGGTGAGATGCGCTATCGCTGGCTCGAGCGATACGTCGCCGGCAACCTCGCTGTCAGCCACACGAATCGAGACGGGCAGACCAACACCGCGATCAGCTGGGGACATCAGCAGGCGTTCACGCGGAACACGTCGCTCACCTCGAACTTCCAGTACGTCACCAGCACGACGCTTCAGCAGCAGACGACCGTCAATCCGTACGCGCAGCTCGCTACGATTGCGTCGCAGGCGAATTACCAGCAGAAGATCGGACCGGCGGCGTTGAGCCTCGGTGCGTCGCAGAAGCAGTATCCCGGACGAACACAGCTCGATCGGTCGTTCCCCACACTGAGCGTCACAACGGCGCCGCTGAATCTCGGCAGTGCGCTCACGTGGACGCCAAACTTCAGCTACGCGAGCACACAATCCACGGGCATCGATCAGCCGACGCCACTCGGACTGCTTCCGAGGGATACGGTCATCAACGGTCGTGATACGGTGGTGAGCGATCTGCTCAGGCGCAGCGCGTACACGAGCAACCTGACCTTCGATTCGCCGCTCGTGATTTTCGGCTACAGCCTCGGAAATCAGGTCAGCATCAGCTCGGCGCTGAATGATTTTCCCGAGCGCGAGATCGTCACCGACGTCATCACCGGTGTGCAGACTGAGCGCGTCTACGCAAAGACCTATCACAGCGATTTCAACTGGACACCCCAGTTCGCGCTGCCGCCGCTCGGGCGCAACAACCTCAACCTCACGCCGACTGTTTCGATCAGCAAAGTCGATGGCGGCCCGCTGGCTGTGCGCAATGAGCGCACGAACGGGCAGTGGGTCTGGCAATCGTTTCGTCCGTCATTCGGCGTCTCGGCGTCACCAACACTGTTCGGGCTGTTTCCTGGATTCGGGCGCTATCAGCGCTTCAGGCATTCGATCTCGCCGACGCTCAGCTACAGCTACGCTCCGGCGGGAGATGTGAGCAATGAGTACCTCGCCGCGGTCGGCCGCACAAAGTTCAATACATCGACGGGCGAAGCCACCGGCTATCTCGGCGCGCTCGCGCAGAACGCGATGTCGTTCGGCCTGTCGACGAACATCGAGGGCAAGCTCAAGTCAAAGAACGATTCGAATCCTGAAGCGGGCGAGAAGGTGAAGCTGCTTGCTGTGAACTTTACCTCGCTCAGCTACGATTTCGAGCGCGCTCGGTTCACGCAATCGCGAATTCGCGGCCTCACGACATCGAACTTCGGCTACACCGTTCGCTCCGATCTGCTGCCCGGTTTTGACGTCGGCGTTGACTACTCACTGTTCGATGCACCGACCGTGAGTGACTCGGCGAAGTTCAGTCCATTTCGCGAACGCATCAGCGCCGCATTCTCCATCAGCAACAACAGCAATCCGTTCGCGATCTTCACGCGCATCTTCGGCAAGGCCGCGCCGCAGACGGATCCAGGTACGGATCGCAATGCTCCTGCGCCGGACGAGCGCTACGCGAGACAGATCGCGTCACAGCCAGTGGCCGGCAGTGCGGCACGCAATGCGGCGTATTTGCCGCAGGTGACGGAAGGCTGGCAGGCGAATTTCACATTCACGTCGTCGCGGCAGCGTCCGCCATCGGGCGATCAACGCAACGTCATCGCATTCGATCCTGCAGTGCAGTGCGCGCAGCTCAACACGCCGCTGCTGCGGCTGCAGTACGATCGCTGTGTCGCGCAGGCGAGAACGAATCCCGCGCCTACGACGCCGATCACCTCGGGCATCGTAGGGTCGCCGTTCTACATCACGCCGCCAACCACGACACTCGGCAGCAACGTCAATTTCAATCTCACCGACCACTGGGCGGCGAGCTGGCAGACGACGTACGACTTCGAGGCGCACGATTTCGCGAGTCAGATCGTATCGCTGCAGCGTGACCTGCACGACTGGCGCGCGATCTTCGCGTTCACACAGGCGCCGAACGGCAGCTTCGCCTTCAACTTCCTCATCTCGCTCAAGGCCGAGCCGGAATTGAAGTTCGATTACCACAAGTCGACGTATCGCAACGAAGGACTGGTTCCGTAAGCCGCGTCCGACGAGATGGCGCCTGCGCGGGGTGTACGAAGGACGCGACTACGTGAAGCTGTCGCAATCGTAGAGCCGGACGTGGCCCCTTCCGTCAGGCCCTTGAATCCCACCGCCGCGCGGCCGACATTGCGGCGATGCAGACAGCCGTCACGATCGATGGAAATTCCCTTACGCTCGACGACGTCGTTGCCGTCGCCGTAGATCACGCGCCCGTAGAGCTCGGCCAGCCCGCGCGATTGCGGATGATGCAGGCGAATGCGGTCGTCGCGAAGCTCGTTGCGGGAAATGCGGTCGCCTATGGCGTCACCACGGGATTCGGCAAGCTCTCCGACGTCGCAATTCCGCGCGACCGCCTCGATGAGCTGCAGGTCAATCTCGTGCGCAGTCACGCCGCTGGCGTCGGGCCGATCCTCTCGGAGCGAGAGACACGTGCGATGATGCTGCTGCGCGCCAATGTGATCGCGAAAGGATTTTCCGGCGCGCGACCGGTGCTCGTCGAGACGCTCGCGTCGATGCTCAATGTCGGACTCTATCCGCCGATTCCGGAGCAGGGCAGCGTCGGCGCGAGCGGAGATCTCGCGCCGCTCGCGCATCTCGCACTTTCGCTCATTGGTGAGGGCCCGCTGCATCAGGGCGATGTCGTCGGCACCGCTGCGGACCTCATGGCGCGCGCTGGCATCGAGCCCGTGCGTCTCGGTCCCAAGGAAGGGATCACGCTCATCAATGGCACGCAGGCGCATACCGCCGTCGCAGCGCTCGCCGTGGTCGACGCACATCGCCTCTGGCAGATCGCGCATCTCGCTGGTGCGATGTCGCTCGAGGCGCTCATGGGCACGCCCGTTGCCTTCGACTCACGCATTCAGGACGCGCGCGGACAACTGGGTCAGGCCGCCTCGGCCGCATTGCTGCGCAACCTCTTGCAGTCGAGCGAAATCAGGGAGTCGCATCGCGACGGTGATCCACGCGTGCAGGACCCATATGCGCTGCGCTGCATGCCACAGGTGCACGGTCCCGTGCTCGACGCGATCGACTTCTGCGCCGGCGTGATCAGCCGCGAGCTCAATGCCGCCACGGACAACCCACTCGTGTTCGCCGAGACGGAGGAGTTGTTGAGTGGTGGCAACTTCCACGGGCAGGCTGTCGCCATGGCGCTCGATTTTCTCGCGATCGCGATGACGAATCTTGCGACCATCTCCGAACGTCGAATCGATCGACTCGTGCATCCCGATCTGAATCATGGCTTGCCGCCATTTCTCACGACGGATGCGGGCGTCAATTCTGGCTTCATGATGGCGCAGGTCACGGCCGCGTCGCTCGCAAGCGAGTGCAAGGTGTTGTCACATCCCGCGAGCGTCGACACGATTCCCACCGACGGCAACAAGGAAGATCAGGTGCCGATGGCAATGGGCGCCGCGTGGAAGCTGCGCCGCATCATCGGCAATGTGCGCAACGTGCTCGCGATCGAATTGATGTGCGCAGCGCAGGGACTCGACTACCGACTCCCTCTTCGCGCGGGGCGCGGGGCAGCGGCAGGGCATCGCCTCGTGCGCGAGCTCGTTGCACCGTTAGGACAGGATCGCGTGTTGTCGACGGACATCCTCGTGCTCGCCGACGCAATCGCGCGCGGACACTTTACCTCGAGCGTCTGATCCGATGACGGCTCCCGCTTCTCCTCCGACAGTGGGCGCGCGACCGGTGCGCGCGCCTCGCGGAAGCACAATTTCCTGCAAGGGTTGGCAGCAGGAAGCTGCGCTCCGCATGCTGATGAACAATCTCGACCCGGATGTCGCCGAGCGACCCGATGAGCTCGTGGTGTACGGCGGAACTGGTAAGGCGGCGCGAAGCTGGGAGGCGTTCGATGCAATCGTAAAAGCGTTGCGCGAGCTCGAGAATGACGAGACGCTGCTCGTGCAGAGCGGCAAGCCTGTCGCTGTGTTTCGCACGCACACCTCATCGCCGCGCGTGCTCATTGCGAACTCGAATCTCGTTGGACGCTGGGCGACGTGGGAGCACTTCCGCGAGCTCGAGCGACTGGGGCTGATGATGTATGGCCAGATGACCGCGGGCTCGTGGATCTATATCGGCTCGCAGGGCATTGTGCAGGGCACGTATGAGACGTTCGGCGCCGTTGCACGACGCCACTTCGGGGGGACGCTGTCGGGTCGTCTCGTCGTGACTGCGGGGCTCGGCGGCATGGGTGGCGCGCAACCGCTCGCCGCGACGATGCAGGGCGCCGTGATCCTTGGCTTCGATGTCGACGAATCGCGCATCGACAAGCGGCTCGCTACGGGATACCTGGATGTCAAAGCGCCGACGCTCGACGCCGCGCTCGCACACGCCGATCAGGCGCGACGTGAGGGCAGGGCACTCTCGATCGGCGTTGTGATGAATGCCGCAGCTGCGCTCGAAGAGCTCGTCGCTCGCAATGTTGGCGTCGACGTGCTCACCGATCAGACGAGCGCGCACGACATGCTGCGCGGCTACATCCCGGACGGGATGACGCTCGCCGATGCGACCGACCTGCGTGAGCGCGATGCCGATGAGTATGTAAAGCGCAGTACGGCAACCGCGGTGCGTCACGTGCGCGCGATGCTCGCGATCCAGCGTCGAGGCACAGTGACGTTCGACTACGGCAACAACGTGCGTACCGTCGCGTTCGATGCCGGTGTGCGCGACGCATTCGAGATTCCCGGCTTCATTCCCGAGTACATTCGCCCGCTCTTTTGCGAGGGCAAGGGACCGTTCCGCTGGGTGGCGCTCTCGGGTGATCCAAAAGACATCGCGCGCACTGACGAATTGGTGCTCGATCTCTTTCCGCACGACGAGCATCTGCGTCGCTGGATCACACTCGCGCGCGAGCGCATTCACTTTCAGGGATTGCCTGCGCGCATCTGCTGGCTGGGACAGGGTGAGCGCGCCGCGTTCGGTGTCGCGCTCAATGATCTCGTCGCAAGTGGCGAGCTCTCGGCGCCGATCGCCATTGGTCGCGATCATCTCGATACCGGAAGTGTGGCGTCGCCCTTTCGCGAAACAGAGGCAATGAAGGACGGCACCGACGCCGTGAGTGACTGGCCGATTCTCAATGCACTCCTCAATGTCGCGAGCGGTGCGAGCTGGGTGTCGTTCCACCACGGTGGTGGCGTTGGCATCGGCAATTCGCTGCATGCCGGGCAGGTGATCGTTGCGGACGGCACGCCGGAGATGCGCGTGCGTCTCGAGCGTGTACTCACGAACGATCCAGGCATCGGTGTCGCGCGCCATGCAGATGCGGGGTACGAGTCCGCGCGCGAGACCGCGGCGCGCACGGGCATCGCGATTCCGATGGGCACCTAGTGCTCTCCGCGAAGTTCAAGCCCTGGCACGTGCCGCTCTTCCTCGCGAAGTACGGTTGGTCGGTGTTGAGAAAACGTCCAGTGCTCGTCCACTTCGAGGTCACGCTCCGCTGCAACGCGCACTGCGCCTTCTGCGATTACTGGAAGACGCCCGCCGAGGCGCGACATCACGAGCTCACCTCGTACGCCGACGCCGCGCGGCACTTCAATCCAATGCTCGTCACTTTTACGGGTGGCGAGCCGTTGCTCCGCCGTGATCTCGAGGACATCGTTTCTGCGGTGAACGGAGCCGTGCGTCTCAAGTACGTCACGCTCATCACACACGGCGGCATGCTAACGCCCGAGCGCGCAACGTCGCTCTGGGACGCAGGCATTCACCAGTTCAACATCTCGCTCGACTACCTCGACGGCCGCCATGACGACGCGCGAGGTATACCCGGACTCACCGCAAAGATCTTCGCGTCGATCGACGGAATGCGCACGCGCGGCATCGACAACATCCGCTTCAACACTGTGATCAAGGACGACAATCTCGATCAGCTCATGCCCATCGTCGAGCGCGCCGCGTCGCTCGGCTGCGGCGTGAACTTCAGCGTGTACACGGACGCGAAGAATGGAAACCGGGATCATCTCCTCTCGGCGCCGCTGCATGACGCCCTCGGCCACGCAATCGATGAGCTGCTGGATTACAAGCGTCGTCATCGCGGCGTGATCACGAACTCCGACGCCTACCTCGAGCAGATTCCACAGTGGGCGCGTGGCGAAATTACCGAGCCTTGTCGCTCGGGACAGCGCACCATCCACATCGACCCGATGGGACATGTGAAACGTTGCCCGGATTTTCCGACGGACTTTCACTGGCGCGACTATCGCGCCTACGAGCCGATCAATTGCAACGCGTGCTTCTACGCATGCCGCGGTGAAGCGCAGGCGCCATTGCGCCTCTCACGTGTGCGCGACGTGATGGGCCACCCACACCCGCACGCGCTGGCATGACCGCCGATGCGCTGCTGTTCGTCAACGCCGCACAGACTGTCACTTGCGTCGGTCCCGCGCGCGCCCGAGTCGGTCCGGAGATGGCCGACGCCCGCATCGAATCAAACGTCGCCGTTCTCGTCGAAGGAGAACGCATCGCAGCGCTCGGCGACGAACACGCGCTGCGGCGCGATCACCCTCGCGCACAACTCGTCGACTGCCACCGCGGCGTACTCACTCCCGGATTCGCCGACTCGCATACGCACGCCATCTTTGGGCGTGCGCGATTCGAAGAGCAGGAGCTGCGTGCCGCAGGCGTTCCATACATGGAGATTGCGCGTCGCGGCGGCGGCATCCATGCATCCGTGCGCGATCTGCGCACGCGCAGTGAAGACGACCTCTTCTCACTCGCCATACCGCGTCTGCGTGCGCTCGCATCGTCGGCTGTCACGACCGTCGAAGTAAAATCAGGCTACGGTCTCTCGCTCGACGATGAGCTCAAGACGCTGCGTGTGATCCGCCGTCTCGCCGATGCGCTGCCGATGCGCATCGTCCCCACGTGGCTCGGCGCACACGAAATTCCGCTCGACTTTCGCGATCGTGCGGATGGAAGACGTGAATATCTCGAGCTGCTCATCAACGACATGCTGCCCATCATCGCGCGCGAACGGCTAGCGGAGTTTGCCGATGTCTTCTGCGAGCCTGGCGTCTATACGGTCGCGGAGTCTCGTACGATCCTCGGCGCGGCACGCGCGGCGGGACTCGGCATCAAGATGCATGCGGACGAACTGACCTCCGGTGGTGGCGCCGAGTTGGCAGGCGAGCTCCGCGCAACGTCGGCGGACCATCTCGCGGCTGTGAGTGACGCTGGCATCGCCGCGCTCGCTGAAGGCGGTACCGTCGCGACGCTCCTTCCGGGCACGATGCTGTTTCTCGGCAAGACCGCTCACGCACCCGCACGTCGTCTCATCGACGCCGGCGTTCCGGTCGCGCTCGCAACGGATTTCAACCCGGGTACGTCGCCAACCACAAACTTTCCGCTCATCCTCACGCTGGGCGTGAGTCAATTACGATTGTCGGTCGCGGAGGCGCTCATTGCTGGCACGGTCAACGGCGCGGCTGCACTCGGACTCGCCAACAATGTCGGGCAGCTCGCTCCGGGTTTCTCCGCCGATCTCGCGCTTTGGGACGTCGACGATCCGCGCGAACTGCCATACTGGTACGGCGCCGGCCGATGTCGCGCATCGTGGGCGCGTGGCAAACCTTGTCACGTCCATGACTTAGCAGTAACTTTTCGTTCCTGATCCCGCCTCTTCCGCGAGGCCGGGGACCCCCTCGCGGAGCCCGCCCGTCGCTGATGCCAGATGTCGCCAAGCTGAAGAAAAAGGCCGCCGAGTTCGAGCTCAAGAAGCAATTCGACAAGGCACTGGCGGTCTACGTCGAGATCCTCGACGGCTACGACAAGCTGTCCGATGAGGAAGTCGATGTTTCGCTGTTCAATCGGGTGGGTGACCTCTACCTGAAGCAGGGGAGCGTCGGCGACGCCGTCGATTACTACGAACAGGCAGTCGATCGGTACGCCGAAGGCGGCTTCCACAACAACGCCATCGCGCTCTGCAACAAGATCCTGCGCAATTCGCCGGGACGCGCGAGCGTGTACTACAAGCTCGGCAAAATCAGCGCGCAGAAAGGCTTCAAGAGCGACGCGAAGAAGAATTTTCTCGAGTACGCCGATCGCATGCAGTCGTCCGGCAAGATCGACGAGGCATTCCGCGCGCTGAAGGAGTTCGCGGACCTCTGTCCCGATCAGGACGACATCAGACTCATGCTCGCCGATCAGCTGTCGAAGAAGGGCCGCGGCGACGAAGCCATCGAGCAGCTTCAATTGCTGTATGTCCGCTACTCGCACGAGGGACGCGACGCAGAAGCGCGAGCGACCGTCGAGCGGATGAAGGCCATCGATCCGAGCTCGGAGCCGCGCGCACTTGGCGACGCGCCGAGTCGTTCGGCCGCCGATCTCGTCTTTCTCGATTTGAACGACAGCGCGCCGCCTCGCCGCAGTCCTTCCGCAGCGTCGCGCGCGATGGCGGGGCTCGAGTTGCTCGCCACGGGCGAAGAGCCGGTTATTCCGCCGCCGGTGACCTTCGCACCACCACGTCCCACGCCGGCAGTCGCAGCGAGTCCGATGCCGACTGAAGAGCTGCTCGACACACCGATGCTCGAGCCGGCGCTGCTGGATGGCGTCACGCGCGCGGCCGAATTCGATCTCACGGCAGACGGTGGTGGCAGTCTGCTCGAGGGACTCGAGACGACGTCGTTCAACACCGGTGAGCAGCCCGACGCGTCGAGCCAGTTGCTCGACTTCGAGCCCACGAGCTTCACGCCGCCGGCTGCAACACGTGCCGTCCCTGCGCCGATTGACCCGTCGACCGAGCTTCTGGACTTCGAGCTCGGTGCTACACCTGCCAAGAGCTCGGCGAATATTCCGGCGCCGGAAGAAATCGATTTCGGCGAGATCGAGCTTCCTCCAATCGACATCGGTGAGCGCGACGATCGCGCTTCGCTGCACGGTCTGCCGTTGCTCGCCGATTCGGACGGAGAAGACGCCGAGGCCGCAGATGACAACGGAACGATCGGCGGTGACCTCGAGCTCATCATGCCAGACGCCACGCCGGCGCGCGGTGTGCCATCTCCGGAAGAGAGCAGTGATCTTCCCATGATGGACTTCAGCACGCCCGCGGCGGGCGTGTCTTCGCAGTCCAACACCGACGATTTGCCGCTCGACGATTTGCCGCTCATGGATCTCGAGCTGCCCGTCTCCGGCGAAGCCCGCGCGAGCATCGACGAAGTCGTTCAGCGCAATAGCCTCGAGATCGCTGCACTGGAGCTCGAAGAGCCAATGACGGATGCGTCGTGGCTGAGCGACGCGTCCGACGACGATGACATCGAATTCGATTCCCCTGAGCCGGCGCCTCGGCAGTCAACTGTCATCGCCGAGCAGGACGTCGATCTGCTGCAGGCACTGTCGAATGCGGATCCGGACGACAACCTGCTGCATCGTCGTCTGGCGGAAGCGATGCTCGAATCCGGCGATCGCGAAGGCGGACTGCGCGAGCTCGAGACGGCGATGGTCGGCTTTGAGCGCCATGATGATCTTCCGGCGGCAGCCAAGATTGCGGACGAGATCGTGCTGCTCAATCCAAGCTCCGTGCGCCACCATCAGAAGCGCGTCGAGTATGCGTTTCGCACCAACGAGCGCGGCCGCCTGATCGAGGCATATCTGCAGCTTGCCGAAGCCCTGTTCCGCGCCGGCCAGGTCGAGAAGTCGCGCGCGATCTACCACCGCGTGATCGACCTCTCGCCGGAAGACACACGCGCCCACGCGGCCCTCGAGAGCTTCCCGGAGCCAGAGCCGGAGCCAGCACCCGTGCCCGTTGCGCCGAAGGGCCGCACAACGGTCGCGTCGCCGCGACTGACGGTGCCAGTGCCCGTGGCGCCGCCGCTATCACCGACGCCAGACGACGAGTTCATCAATCTCGGTGACTGGCTTCGCGACGACGAGGCGCCAAAGGACACGCGCATGGTCGTCAATGAGCAGGAGCCGACCGGCGACGAAGAAGCGGACTTCCAGGACATGCTCCAGAAGTTCAAGCAGGGCATCGCGGAGAATGTCGAGGAAGAGGATCATCAAAGCCACTACGATCTCGGCGTCGCGTTCAAGGAGATGGGCCTTCTCGACGAAGCCATCGCCGAATTCCAGAAGGCACTGCGCGCTCCGAGCAATCGCGTGCCGACGTATGAAGCGCTCGGGCTGTGCTTCATCGAGAAAGAACAATTCCCAATGGCGGCCACGGTTCTCGGCCGTGCGTTGCACGAGCCCGGATCGAGCGAGAACCAGCTCGTCGGCGTGCTTTACCTGCTTGGTCGTTGCGCACAGGAACGTGGACAGCGCGATGCCGCGATCGAGTACTACCAGCGTGTGTTCGTGGTCGACATTCAATTTCAGGACGTTGGCGAGCGGCTCGCGGCCGTCGAAGGCGCGCCGTCGTGACGGGTGCTGTCGCGCGCGCCCGGACGCCAGCCACCGCGGCGCTCCGAGAGATCCAGGCGCCCGTTCGCGAGAGGCTCGAGGAAGTCGTCGCCGAGATGAAGCGCGTTGTCTCGGCCGACCTTCCGCTCATCGAGCAGGTGAGTAGTCATCTGCTTCAGATTCGCGGCAAGATGTTTCGCCCGACGCTCACCTTGCTCGCGAGTGAGACGGCGCGCTCGTCGCAGCCCCGCGTCGTTACGCTGGCGGCTGTGCTCGAGCTCATGCATCTCGCATCGCTCGTGCACGACGACTCAGTCGATCATTCAGCGATGCGACGCGGTCTGCCCACGGTGAACTCGCTCTTCAGTCACCAGGTGAGCGTGATCATGGGCGACTTCCTGTACTCACGCGCTCTCGAAGCGCTCGTGTCGCTCGGCGATCTCGATCTGCTGCGCGTCCTCACGGGTGTCTCGACGCAGCTGACCATCGGTGAAATGCGTCAGCTCGCGGCGATCGATGCGCTCTCGTTCACTGCGCAGGACTACGAGATGCTCATCAAGGCGAAGACGGCGTCGCTGCTGAGTGCCGCATGCGAGACAGGCGCGATGTGCGGAGCGAAAACACATCGCGAGGCATTGCGCTTTTATGGCGAGCGGCTCGGCATGGCGTTTCAGGTCGCCGACGACATTCTCGATTATACGGAGACCGCGTCTGTGACGGGGAAGCCCTCAGGCCTCGACTTGAAGGAGCACAAGGTCACGCTTCCGCTCATTGCCGCGTTGCCTCGTCTCTCGAGAACGGGACGCGAAACCGTGGAAGTACTCTTTGCGACCGAAGCGCCAACGGATGATCATGTGGCCGAGGTGATCACACTGGTGCGGGAGGCCGGCGGTATCGATGATGCACGTCGTCGCGGTGAGGAATTCGCCAGGGAGGCGGAGGAGGCGCTCGATCGTCTTCCCGATACGCCCGCGCGCGCAGCGCTCGCGGACACTATTCTCTATGTCATGAATCGACGCTCCTGATGGCACCTCGCGGATCTTCCACACACCGACCGGTGTTTCACGCGGTAACGCTGGGACTCGGCTTCATTGTTGGCGGCACGATGACGCAGGTCGCGCGTCGCTTTCTTCCCCCTGGCGCGGTGAAGGAATTCTTCACCACCGGTGTTCAGCCGTCGTTCGGACCGTTTCTGATGGATCTCGTCATTCTGAAATTTTCGCTGGGCCCGGTCGTGCTCGATGTCAGTTTGTTGAGTCTGCTCGGTGTCCTGATCGCTTACCTTATCGCGAAGTCGCTCTTCTAAGGAGTCGTTATGCTCGGCAATCTCGGTTTCGGCGAGTTGATGATCATTCTGGTCATCGTGCTCGTGCTCTTCGGCGCCAAGCGCATCCCGGAGATCAGCGCATCCTTCGGCAAGGGGATTCGCGAGTTCAAGAAGAACGTCAATGATGTCGAGCGGTCGATTACCGAGCCCGAGCCGCGTGTCGAATCGCGGCTGCCTGCCGGCGATCCGGTCATTCGTCGCGAGACCGCTGACGATGTTCGTCCTGAGCCGAAGCGGCTTATCTGAACTGCAGGATGATCGGACGATAGGAGGATAGGTAGATAGGAAACCAAGAAGGGCACACCGCGTGGTGTGCCCTTCGTCCGTCCTATCATCCTATCATCCTATCATCCTATCATCCTGCAATCACGTCGCTACTGCCTGTCTCCGCATCGCCGCGTTCAGTTCCTTCCGACGATCCGTGATCGACGCCGTCTTACGCAGATCGTCGAGATACATCTGGAGACGAGCCTGCCGTAGCTGCTGAAGCCTCCGTGTGCGGAGATCCTTCTTCTGTGCTTCGAACGTGCTCTTGTCGCTCGGCTTTCGCGCATCGGTGCGCAACACGAACACGCCGTCGGACTGGCGAATTGGCGAGCTGACCTCGTTGAGCGGCTGCACGAACGCCGCACCAACCGCCTCGCGCAGGCTGCCGATCTCCTTCGCAGCACCCGCACGCGTCACCATACCGGTCTTGCCGATAGGCAGACTCTTCGCTTGCGCCGCCGCTTCGAGCGACGAGGTCTGCGCCGCCTTGGCCAAGCCAAGTGCGGCGGGAATGGACGCTTCTACTGCGCGATCCGCAGCAACGCGGATACGAACCGCGGGCTTCACCGCCTCGAACGTCTTACCGCCCTCGGAGAGCGAATCGAGTCGCGCGACGTAATAACCGTCTTCCGCGTCGAACAGATCGCTCGTCTCCCCAACCTTCGCGCCGCCAAATGCCCACGCGCTCACGCTCGGCACAATCCTGCCGTTGTACGATGCTGGCTGGTTTTCGTTGGCCTGCACCGGGAACGGCGTCAACGACAGAGCCTTCGCCGCGTCTTCGAACCTACGCGGCTTTTCCGTGGCTCCAACGAGCTTCGAGAGCGAGTCCGCCAGGCGGTCCACCCTGGCCGTCGAGGAATCGCTCGCCTGGATCTTGAGAAGGATGTGTCGAAGCGAAAGCGTGTCGCCCTTCTTGGAGTCGAGCTTGATGATGTGGTAACCGAACGGCGTCAGCACGGGCTGCGATACCTCACCCACGTTGAGCACGTTCGCCACCTTCTCGAACTCCGGGACGAAACGGCCCTTCACTCCCTTGCCAAGATCGCCGCCCTGAATCGCTGAAATCGAGTCGGCAGATTCTGCCTTCGCGAGATCCTCGAACTTGGCGCCGCCGAGAATCTGTGCGCGGAGCTGATTGATCTTGTTACGCACCGCCGCGCTGTCCACCGCACTCACGATGCGCGGGATGTACAGCACGCTCAGCGTGGCATGGCCCGGACGATCGAATTCCGTCTTGTGCGCGTCGTAATACGCCTTGAGATCGGCGTCGTCGACCTTCACCTCGGCAGTGCTGGGCTGCGGCCGGAATGCAACGAAGCTGATCGACGCACTGTCGTTGGCATCCTGCCACGCGCGCCAGAGATCATTGTCCGTGACGTAGAGAGCACTCGTCACCTGCTCGAACAGCTTTTCCTTCGGCACTTCGCTGCGGAAGTATTGCTCGAGCGCAACGAGCAGACCGGATTGCCGCGCCTGCGCACTCGTCAGCAAACGCTGATATTTCGAGGGGTCGAACCGTCCGTCGGTTTGCAGGTCGGGCGCGTTGCGGACCCAGGGTGGCGGCGCAAACCGTGCGTAATCACGCAGCTCGTCGTCAGATACCTGAATACCGCGCTTCTTGTACTCCTGCTCGAGGAGCACCTCCGACACCATTTCGTCGAATGCCTGATTCTCGATCTGGCGCAACTCGTCCTGGGTAAGTGACCGCCCGGACTGCTGCTGCGTCTGCTGCACCAGTTGCTGGCTGCGACGTTGCCAGTCGGTGTAGAGGATGTCCTTCCCGTTGACCGTGGCCACCGGAGTGGTGGTCGTCACCGCTGTTTTGCCGATGAGTCCGGACGACTGGGTAAACAGGAAAGCGCCTACGAACGCGGCCGCCAGGATCCAGAAGACGAATTTGGCGGAGCTGCGCATGGTTTGGAGCACGTGACTGAACTCCTTCGAGCTGCTGGAAAAGGGAAGGGGGTAGCTTGAAAAGCTATCCGACGACAAGGGCTAAAATCAAGTGAGGGGCGCACTTCTGATTGACTTGTACCACGTGTAGGATATCTTGATCCGCTCCCGCCCACCCGCCTGCGCGCCGCCACCGAGGCTTTGATGGCCAGTACCGCCCGCATTGACGAGTTGAAGAAAAAATTCGACGAGAACCCGCGGCGATATTTCGCTCCGCTCGCGAATGAATTCCGCAAAGCAGGGGACATCGAGCAGGCGATAATGATCTGCGAGGAGTTCCTCCCGCAGCAGCCCGGTCACATGAGCGGGCATATCGTGTACGGACAGGCATTGTACGAGGCGGGGCGCATGCCCGAGTCGCGTACAGTGTTCGAAACGGCGCTCGGCCTCGATCCGGAAAACCTGATCGCGCTGCGCCATCTTGGTGACATCGCGCACAATCAGGGCGATGCGGCGTCCGCGCGGACGTGGTACATGCGCGTGCTCGACGCAGATCCTCGCAACGAGGAGATCCAGGCGCTCATCGCCGCGATTCCCGCCGGGCACCAGGCGCTCAACGAGCCGGACATCATCGCCGACGACGACTTCGATCTCAGCGCGCCAACTGAGCCGATGGCGCGGTACGCGCCCGTCGAAGCTCCGATGGAAATCGAGAAGGAAGAGACGACGCTGATGCACGGCAACCGGGATCTCGCTGCTACCGATCCGTTTGGCGTTCCGGCCGTTTCTTCGCCGCCAGTTCCGCCGCCGCTCCCGTCAACGGAGCTGATCGACGGATTCTCGCTCGCTGGCTTCGGCGTTCCGGTCGGCCGCGTTGAGGCGCCGTCCAATCACGACGCGTCAGAGGGGCTGGAAGGTTTGGAGTCCACCTCATTCGAGGCGCCAGCCGAGTCCATCGCGAATGTGCACGACCTCGATGACAGCCTCGAGTCTGGCGTTCCCTCGTTCGACGCGCCCACCCAGGCGATCGCCGCTGTCGACGGCTTGCAGGGCAGCGGTGGCCACGAGTTCAGCGACGATGATGCCGATAACATTGTCGCGGAGAAGCTCGAGCTCGATCACGGCATGGTATTGTCGCCCCACGGCGACGCGAGCGCTCCGCCTCGCGCTGAGTCCACGGGCTTTGTAAGCGAGACCCCGTGGTCGGAGCGCGAACGCGAGCGTGAGGAGGCGACCGCGCCGTACGACGCCCGCGCCGATGACGCAATGCCAATCGAGCTGCCACCCGAAGTCATCGCCGCCGAAGCAGACCTCATCGACGCTGGCGAGTCGCCGGAGCCGGAGCAGTCGGCGGAAATGGAAGAAGTTGCGTACGAGGCTGAGGAGGCGTACGCAGCACCGCCGCCGTTTGTCACTGAAACCATGGCAGAGCTCTATCTCGCCCAGGGATTTCGCGACGAGGCGCGCGCCGTCTACCTCCAGCTTTCCGCCGCAAGCCCCCACGATGAACGGCTGCAAGGCCTGGTTGCCTCGCTGGCGCCGCACGAGGAGCCTGCGAGGGACGCAGAGCCCACCGTACGCGACTTCTTCGCGAGAATGGCTGCCAGGCGCCCTGGAATGCGCGATGTCGCCGCGGCGCCGCCGTCCGACGACGACTTCGCCGATTCGGGAGCTTATACCGAGCCGGCAGCGGCGCCGCTCGAGCCGCACTGGGCATCCGAGGCGCCCGCAGCCGAATCCGAGGCGGCGATAGTTGGCACCGATTGGAATCTCGTCGAGCCCGAAGCTCCTCAGGCAGTCACCACCGTTCCGGAAGAACCGGCCGCGAGGCCAGAGCGTTCGAACAATCTTGCCGACGTCGCACCAGCGCTCGAACGTGTTGCCGCCATGCGCACGCCAACGGGCTCTATCGACGCGCTCTTCGGCCATCGCAATCCCGGCACATCTGAAGACTCGGCAGCTTCGGCGCTCGCCCAGGCCTTTGGCGCCACGGCTGAAGCGGAGCCGTTGATCGTCGGTCGCCCCGCGCGTGCGGCCACAGGCGAGCTGTCGCTCGACAGTGTGTTCCGTGATGGGCCGGCGCGTCCGCCGCGAACATCGCAGAGCTTTTCCTTCGACCAGTTTTTCGCGAGTGGTGCGAAGAGCGGCGGCACGGATCGTTCGTCGGGAACACCTACACCGGGTAGCTCCACGGAAGTGCAGACGTCGGGCGACGCACCAGGCGAACGAGGTCCAGACGACATCGAGCAGTTCAATTCCTGGCTGCAGGGTCTGAAGCCGCGGTGAGGATCGCCGTACTCAACGGGCCGAACCTCAATCTGTTGGGAGTCCGGGAACCCGAGATCTATGGGCGGATGACGCTCGCGCAGGTCGAGGAGCAGTTGGCCGTCGTCGCGCGCGAGCTGAACGTCGTCGTCGAATGCTCTCAACAGAATGGCGAAGGCGCATTGATCGACATCGTTCACGGCTTTCGCGGCCGCATCGATGGCGCGGTGGTCAATGCGGGCGCGTATTCGCACACGAGCCTCGCGCTCCGGGATGCACTCGCTGCGGTGGAAATTCCGTTCGTGGAGATCCACGTGACGAACGTGTATGCGCGCGAGGCCGAGCGTCGCCACTCGATGCTCGCGTCGGCAGCTGTAGGTGTGGTCGTCGGCCTCGGCACTTTCGGCTACGAGCTGGCGCTGCGGGGAATTGTCTCGACGCTCCGCGCACGAGGCGCCAGCGAGTGAACGATCCGCGACCCCGCCGGATCGCTGCGCTGGTTGACGGACTTTCTGCAGCGCACCTGGACGGACTGCTTCTCACCGGTCTGTCGAACATCCGGTATCTCACCGGTTTTTCCGGCACGAGCGCGTTGCTCGTCGTCACTCCGCGCGACGTCGTCTTCATCACCGATTTCCGCTACCAGACACAAGTCGTGGAGGAAGTCGGCGAGGTCGCCCGCATCTCGATCGAGGCGTCGAGCCTGTGGACGGGACTCTGGCAGCAGCTTGCCTCGCTCGCATCGGTGAAAGTGCTCGGCTTCGAGACGGCACACATACAGCATCGCGATTTTCAGCGGCTCGTCGAGGCCGGCGCGCGCTGGCAATGGCGCCCCACAGTCGATCTCGTCGAGACGCTCCGCGAACGAAAGGACGACAGCGAGATCGCGCGCATCAACGAGGCGGCACACGTCGCGACGCGCGCGCTCGAACGCACGCTGCCCGATGTCCACGTCGGCATGAGTGAGCTGCAGGTCGCCGGCGTGCTCGAGAAAGCGCTGCGCGACGAAGGCAGCGAAGGCTTTCCCTTTCCGTCCATCGTCGCCAGCGGCCCGCGCTCGGCGCTACCACACGCGCGCTCCTCGTCTCGCACGCTCGAGAAGGGCGATTTCCTACTGATGGATTTCGGCGCCGAGGTCGGAGGCTACTGCTCTGACATGACGCGAACCGTCGTCATGGGGGCGGCGAGCGACGAACATCGCAAGGTCTACGACGTGGTTCGTGTCGCCAACGAGCGTGCGGCACGGGGCGTACGAGTGGGAATGACCGGTCGGGATGCCGACGCCATCGCGCGACAGTACATTGAGCGGGCTGGCTATGGGGACCTGTTCGGTCACAGCCTTGGACACGGGATCGGGCTCGAGGTGCACGAAGCGCCGCGCCTTGCGCGGACAGCCGAGGGTGCGCTGCCCGAAGGTGCAGTCGTTACAATCGAACCGGGCGTATATCGTCCGGGGTGGGGCGGGGTTCGCATCGAGGATGACGTCGTACTCGGAGCGAACGGACCGCAGATTCTGACGCAGTTTCCGCGCGAGCTGATAGAGCTCGGCTGAGCGCCATATGACAGACGAGGGCGCGCCTACCAATGGGCCTATGATCGATCTACGCTACGTAAAGAAGCTCATCGACATTCTTGACGAATCCACCGTGGATTCCATCGAGATTTCGTCGGACAAGGGAATGAAGATCCGCATCTCGAAGAGCCCAACAGGGCGCGGAGCGATGCAAGTGGCGCCACAGGCGATGATGGCGCCGCTGATGGCTGCGCAGCCGGCACTTTCTGCAGGCCGCATGACGCCGGTGGAAGGCATGGGCGCGGTCGAGGAGCCAGCAAAGTCCGAGGTCAAGAGTGCCGCTGGCATCGAGGTGAAGTCACCCATGGTCGGTACGTACTATGGCGCTCCGGAGCCGGGAGCCAAGCCGTACGTGTCCGTGGGGTCCCGTGTCTCCAAGGGACAGACGTTGTGCATCATCGAGGCGATGAAGATCATGAATGAGATCGAGAGCGAAGTGGCGGGAATCGTGACTGAAGTGCTCGCCTCCGATGCGCAGCCTGTCGAATACGGACAGGCGCTTTTCCGCATCGACGCGAATGGCTGATCCCGCATCGGCCACCGCTCAGGCGGCCGGCGGTGCCCCCGCTGCCGGCGGGTTCAACTTCAAGGCAGTGCTGCAGCAGCTCGTGCAGCGCGGAGCATCCGATCTTCACCTGAAGGTTGGACGCCCGCCCACGCTCCGGCTGCACGGTGAACTGCTGCCGCTGGAGATGTCGCCGCTGCGTCCCGAGGATCTCAAGGCGCTCGCCGAGACGTTGATGACTCCTCGCCAGGTGAAGGAGTTCACCGACAACAAGGAGTGCGACTTCGCCATCGGCGTGCCGGGCATTGGTCGCTTTCGCTGCAACGTGTATCAGCAGCGCGGCTCGCTCTGCTACGCGATGCGCGCCATTCCCTATCAGGCGCGCACGCTCGAGGAGCTGAATCTGCCCAAGGTGCTCGAGGAGATCTCGCTCAAGCCGAGAGGGCTCGTGCTCGTCACGGGCATCACGGGCTCGGGCAAGAGTACCGCGCTCGCCGCCATGATCCAGCACATCAACGAGCACCGGCACGCGAACGTGATCACGATTGAAGATCCGATCGAGTTCCTGCATCGCGACATCAACTGCCACATCAATCAGCGCGAAGTTGGCACGGACACGGCCACATTTGCACAGGCGCTGCGGCGCGTGCTGCGTCAGGATCCCGACGTCATTCTGATCGGTGAAATTCGCGATCTCGAGACGCTCGATACGGCCCTCAAGGCCGCCGACACCGGGCATCTCGTCTTCAGCACACTGCACACGACAGACGCGACGCAGACCATCAATCGCGTGCTGTCGTTCTATCCGCCGCACCAGCAGGCAGAAGTACGCTTCTCCCTCGCGAGTGCGCTGCAGGCCGTCGTTTCCATGCGCCTCGTGCCGCGCATGGACAAACCGGGCCGCATTCCCGCGTGCGAAGTGTTGATCAACACACAGACGGTGCGCGACCAGATCCGCGATATGGACAAGACGCTCAACATCCCCGACCTCATTCGCGAGGGCACCGTACAGTACGGGATGCAGAGCTTCGACCAATCGCTCATGCGGTGGTACTCGGAGGGGATCATCTCGTACGAGAGCGCCGTCTTCTTCGCCACCAGCCCAAGCGAATTCGCGTTGCGCGTGCAAGGCGTCGCCGGCACGAGCGATACGAGCTGGTCGGGTTTCGAATCGCCTCCACCTGCCTGACCGGCCGCAATGTTCAAGAAAGTCCTGATTGCAAATCGTGGTGAGATTGCGCTGCGCGTCATCCGCGCCTGTCGCGAGCTCGGCGTGCAAACGGTCGCCGTGTACTCGGAAGCGGATCGCGAATCGCTCCACGTGCGTTTCGCCGATGATGATGTCTGCATCGGCCCCGCGCCCGCACGCGATTCATATCTCCAGATCCCGCGTCTCATCGCCGCCGCCGAGATCACCGGCGCCGATGCGATTCATCCCGGCTATGGCTTTCTCGCCGAGAACGCGGAGTTCGCCGAGATCGTAACGGCGAGCAACATCGCGTTCATCGGTCCCACTGCCGAGCAGATACGCGTGATGGGCGACAAGGCAGCCGCGCGAAAGGCGATGACAGCCGTTGGTGTTCCGATCATTCCGGGCACACCGGGGCCTGTTGAAGACGTGGACGAAGCACTGGGCTTCGCGAAGCAGATCGGCTTCCCCGTCATCATCAAGGCGGCGGCCGGCGGTGGTGGAAAGGGCATGCGCGTCGCCAAGGATGCCGATGAGTTCGAGCGCTCCTTTCAGCTCGCGCGCAGCGAAGCGCTGTCAGCGTTCGGCAATGGCGACGTGTACGTCGAGAAGTATCTCATGCGTCCGCGACACATCGAGTTCCAGATCATGGGCGACAAGTTCGGCCACGTGATCCATCTCGGTGAGCGCGACTGTTCGGTGCAGCGCCGCCATCAGAAGCTGATCGAAGAGGCGCCCAGCCCCGCGATGACGCCCGATCTTCGCAAGCGCATGGGCGACGCAGCGGTCGCGGGCGCCAAGGCGATCGACTACGTGGGCGCGGGCACGATCGAGATGTTGCTCGATGAAGACGGCTCGTTCTACTTCATGGAGATGAACACGCGCATTCAGGTCGAGCATCCAGTCACCGAAATGATCACCGGAATCGATCTCGTGAAGGAACAGATTCGTGTCGCTGCCGGCGAGCCATTGAGTGTGCGCGAGCTTCCGCCGTTGCGTGGACATGTGATCGAAGTGCGCGTCAACGCCGAAGATCCCGCACGCAACTTTCAGCCATCGCCGGGAAAGATCGTCACCTTCCATCCGCCGGGTGGCAACGGCGTTCGCCTCGACACGCACGTCTATGCGGGCTACACCGTGCCGCCCTATTATGACTCGATGATCGCCAAGGTCATTTGTCAGGGACGCGACCGGCCCGAAGCGCTGGCAAAAATGCAGCTCGCGCTGGAGACGTTCATCATTGAAGGCCCCACGACGACGATTCCATTCCTCGCTCGCGTGATGCAGAATCCGCGATTCCAGAGCGGCGACGTGGACACGAAGTTCCTCGAGCGCGAGCCCGATCTCATGAAGGAGCCGAGCTAGCGTGCGAGTCGACGTGTTGTTCGGAGTGCAGCAGCTCACGCCACAGGACGTGCAGGGCAGAGTCGTCGCCGTCATCGACGTGCTGCGCGCGTCGACGACTGTTGCCGTCGCGCTCAACAATGGCGCACGCGCCATTCTTCCGATGGAGAGCCCTGACGACGCAGTCATGCGCTCCAAGCAGCTCGAGCGCGGCGCCTTTCTCCTCGCCGGCGAGCGACGCATGCTCAAGATGGATGGCTTCGACCTTGGCAATTCTCCCGTGGAACACACGCGGGAGGCGGTCGAAGGCAAGACGGTGCTACTCACCACGACGAATGGAACCAAGGCTCTGCTCGCCGTGCAGGGCGCGCGTGACGTGGTGGTTGCATCGTACGTCAACCTGACGGCCGTGAGTGCAATGCTGCGAACCGCGCTTCGCGGTGGAGCAGACATCACGCTCGTCTGCGCCGGGCAAGACCGGCAATTCGCACTCGAGGACGCAGCATGCGCGGGGCGTTACGTGCACACGGTGTCCAAGCGACTGGCAACGGTGGACACTAACGATGCGGCGTACGCTGCATCACTGATCGACAAGAAATTCGGCGATAACTTGATGCGGCTCTTCAACACCGCGGCGCATGGCCGGGCCCTGGCCGCCGCGGGATTCGGTGAGGATCTCACGGCCTGCGCGGCGGTGGATTCCTACCCGGTCATTCCGATCTACCAAGACCGCCAGATCACCAAGCTGGGGCCCGAGCGCGAGCGGTAACCCCTGTGGGCAGTTCAGGTCTCAAGCGCGAATTGAGCGGCATCGCGCTCCTCTTGTTCTCCGTCTTCCTCGCCGGCGCACTCGTCATTCTCGGCCTCGCCGAGATGCGCACGGGTGTCGACGTGCGCAGCAACGTTGGGTGGCTGGGCTATTGGCTCGCGCGTCCACTCGTTGCACTCGTTGGTTGGCCCGCCGCCGCGCTCACGCCGGCGATTCCCGCCGTGCACGCCATCCGTCTGTTCGGGCGCCTCGAATCCGAGACCGATCGTTGGTGGATGATTTTTTTCGCCGGCGTCGTCGCGCTTCTGCCAATTGCCGTCGCACTCGCAGTCGGCGCGCCACCCGCCGGTGAGCTTTCCGGCGCATCGGGGCTCTGGGGCGGATTCGTTGCCTTCTACCTCCGACAGTTCCTCGGCGGTTTCGGCGCATGGGTGCTGGTCGTGCTCGCGGCAAGCGCACTCACGGCGGTGACGCTGCGCTGGAACCCAGTGCGGATGCTCGTCGGTCGCAAGGTCGTTCCGCCCACTCCCTCGCTCGAGACTCCGATCGACGACGCCTACGCGCCGCCGAAGAGTCGTCGTCGCAAGAAGGATCAGCCCGAGAATCTCGCACTGTCGCTCGAGCCACCGCCGGAAGAATTCGCGGCGATGGACGCACTCGCCGCGCTGCAGGCGTCATCGTCCGCCGATGCCGACGCGAAGGAAGATGCCGCAATCGAGGAGGCGACCAAGCGGCGCGACAAGAAGAAGAAGGGCGACACGAACGCGGTGCGCGACGAGCGAATTCACGCCGAGATCGACGCAACGGAGAAGCCCGAGGCGAGCGCCGATGAGCTGCCGCCGTCGGATCTTCTCAACTCTGCGCCAAGCCGCAATCATGATCTCGATCGCCGCGAACTGGACGCGATGGGCGTGAAGCTCATGGATGCGCTGCGCACGTTCAAGGTCGAAGGTGAGCTCGTCGGCCGCACGACGGGTCCAGTCGTCACACAGTTCGAAGTCGAGCCGGCGCCCGGCGTGAAGGTTCGTCAGATCGCGAATCTCTCCAATGATCTCGCACTCGCCATGCGCGCTGCGTCGATCCGCATCGTCGCGCCGATTCCGGGTCGAGGCGCAGTCGGCGTCGAAGTGCCGAATCCCGTGCCGGAGATCGTGGGCTTTCGCGAACTGATCGATCACCCCGATTTCCGTCAGGCGCGCGCCGCCCTTCCCATCGCACTCGGCAAGGATCTCGAGGGCAAGCCCGTCATCGCCGATCTCGCGAAGATGCCGCATCTGCTCATCGCCGGTGCGACCGGGTCTGGCAAATCTGTATGCGTCAACACGATCATCACGAGCCTGGTCTATCGACACACGCCGAAGACGCTGCGCTTCCTGATGGTCGATCCGAAGATGGTCGAGCTGTCAGTGTACAACACGCTGCCGCATCTGCGACACAAGGTCGTCACCGACAATCGCGACGCCGCCGCGGTTCTCAAGTGGGCGGTGATGGAGATGCAGGAGCGGTACGAGCTGCTCGCTGCCAACGGCTGTCGCAACCTGCAGGACTTCAATCAACGGGTGCAGGCCGAAACGCCGCTGAAGCTTCCGAAGCGCAAGGACGTCGCGTTCGAGGACAACGTGTATCGCGGCGGCATTCTTCCGTACATCGTCGTCGTGATCGACGAGATGGCGGACCTGATGATGACGGTGCAGGGCGAAGTCGAGACGCCAATCGCGATGCTCGCGCAGAAGGCACGCGCCATCGGCATCCATCTCATTCTCGCGACGCAGCGTCCATCGGTGAACGTCATCACCGGATTGATCAAGGCGAACTTTCCGAGTCGGATTGCGTTTCGCGTTGCCGGTCAGGTCGACAGCCGCACCATCATCGATGGCTCGGGCGCGGAAATGCTGCTCGGCAACGGCGACATGCTGTTCATTCCGCCCGGCAAGAGCGAGGCATCGCGGCTTCAGGGCGCGTACCTCTCGAGTGAAGAAACGGAGAAGCTGATGGGCTGGTACGAGGCCCAGCGCGAACGTCGTCGTGCCGCGCTTGCCGAGGCCGGCCTGGTGTACGAGGCCGAGATGACGCCGGATGAGCCGGACATTCTCGAGACCGTGCGAACGCGCGAAGCAGAGGCGCGTGCAGCGCTCGAAGGTGGCGGCGAGGAGGGCAGTGTACCGGAGGGCTCGCGCGATCCGCTGTTTCGCGAAGCCGCGGAGCTCTGCATTCAGAATCAGAGCGGTTCGACGTCACTGCTGCAGCGCCGCCTCGGCATCGGCTATGGTCGCGCAGCACGTGTCATCGATCAACTGGCCGACGCGGGAGTACTCGATCCCAAGTCCGGTCCGAAGGGACGCGAAGTGCGCGTCGGCCTGGAGGACCTCGATCGAATCTGCGGGGTGCGAGAGTAGACTGTGTTTCACCGCTCACTCTCTGCGTCGTGACTCTGCTGCTCCGCTTCACGTTGACTGTGCTTCTGTGCGCCGCGCCATGCGTGTACGGGCAGCTTCCTGTTCCGACGCCACCGACGGCGACCATTCCGGGATCGTCGCCGCCGATCGTCACCGAGAGTTTGTCTGTGTTCGAGCGCCCGAATGGTGTGTTGATGCGGCCGGCGGCGCTGACCTATCTCATGTCGCTCACCAAATCGAGCGGGCAGACAATCCCACTCGGCACCCGCACCGTCACTGTGAGTGACGCGGCGCTCGGCGGAGCGGCGGGATGGCTCATCGCAGAAGCGCGGCGCGGCACTGCCGTCGAGAGTACGGACTCGGTCTACCTCGCGCGTGCTGACCTCGCTCCCGAACGTTGGTCGGCCACGATCGGTCGCGCGCAGCTCGGCGCGTCCTTCACTCGTGATTCAGCATTTGGTGCGGTCGAGAGCTATCAAGGGCGGTCGTCGTTTGCGATGGCAGTGCCCCCGGGAGCGTTGTTGAGCGCTGGAATGGTTGAACGTCTTGTCGAGCTTCTTCCGTTGCGCGTTGGTTATCGCGCGAGCGCCTGGCTGATGCTCGTCGACGGCACGAGTCCGCGTGCGCTGCCCGCAGAGATCGCCGTTGATCGTGAAGATCGAGCGACGGTGAGCGGACGCACCGTGGATTGCTGGCTCGTGTCAATTCGAGCCGGCATGATCGAACAGCGGCTCTGGGTGAGCAAGAGCGAGTCTCGCGTCGTGCGAGTCGAGCAGGCATTGCCTGACGGCGTTTTGTCGTCGGTGCTGCAGTAAGGAGCAGTTCGACGCTCTTGCGGTGAACTGATACGCGCCGACTGAAAGCGGTGACGGTCCTTCTCGAGGCACGGCTATCATGCTCCCATGTCAGCGGCCAGGCAGGCACTCGGTGAGCTGGGAGAGCGGATAGCCGAACGGTGGCTTCGGAAAAAGGGCTGGCGCGTAGTTCAGCGGCGGTTCCGGTCCGGGCACCGCGACATCGATCTCGTTGTTGAACAGGAAGGACTCATCGCGTTCGTAGAGGTCAAGGCTCGGCAAGGCGACCAGTTTGGGGATCCGGTTGCCGCAGTCAACTGGCGGAAGCAGAAGGAGTTAGGGCGCTCCGCCAAGGTCTGGATCTCTCGTCATGGACGTCGTGAGGAGGCGTATCGCTTCGATGTAGTTGGGGTATTGGTGGACGGTCGGAAGGTCCGAATCCGCCATGTCGAAGGCGCATTTTCGCTTTGACCTTTCGGCTTGATTTCGGGTGCCGATGTTCGTATTCTATTCGGGTATCGGAAGCCCAGTTTTTCCGGTACGCTTATGCCCGCGTGGGCCAGAGGAATCCACGACAAACGAGAGGCTGTGTAGAGCAATGGCTGTGTCCACGATTGCGGAAGACAAGAAGAAGGCGCTGAACCTCGCCATCGCGCAGATCGAGAAGAGCTGCGGCAAAGGTTCCATCATGCGGATGGACGCGAAGGAGAAGGTGCGCATCGAAGCGGTACCGACCGGTGCGATCAATCTCGATGCGGCCATCGGTGTGGGAGGTATTCCACGCGGCCGAGTGACTGAGATTTACGGTCCGGAGTCGAGCGGCAAGACGACGTTGTGTCTCCACGTCGTGGCGAATGCGCAGCGGATGGGCGGTGTCGCCGCCTTTATCGATGCGGAACACGCGCTGGACACGGAGTACGCGCGCAAGCTGGGCGTCGACGTCGAGGCGCTCTTGATCTCACAGCCTGACACTGGTGAGCAGGCGCTCGAGATTTGCGAAATCCTCGTGCGCTCTGGCGCAGTGGACATTGTGGTCATCGACTCTGTCGCGGCGCTCGTGCCCAAGGCGGAAATCGAAGGCGACATGGGCGAGTCGCACATGGGGCTGCAGGCGCGTCTCATGAGTCAGGCGCTCCGCAAGCTGACCGGGTCAATCGCGCGCTCCAAGACGATCGTGATCTTCATCAACCAGCTCCGCGAGAAGATCGGCGTCATGTTCGGAAATCCCGAGACGACCACGGGCGGCAAGGCGCTCAAGTTCTACGCCTCTGTCCGTCTCGACATCCGTCGCATCGGGCCGGTGAAGGAGAAGGAAGAGATCGTTGGGTCGCACGTCCGTGTGAAGGTGGTCAAGAACAAGGTGGCCCCCCCGTTCAAGCAGGCCGAGTTCGACATCATGTACGCGGAGGGGATCAGCCATACCT
>JBDUCR010000506.1:0-31806 GCA_040003345.1 bacterium | reverse complement strand
CGGTGGGGGTCGTCGACCGCCGCAGTGATTCGAAAGGGCTGGCATCGTACATCGATGCCAGCCCCATTCCGTATCCGGCGGTCTACAATGCCACTCGCAGAATCGTCCCCAGCTGAATCCCCACTTGCGGCGACCGATACTTGTCGCGCGATCGCAGCACAAATGGATCGATACTCGACCCGCTCGTCAGCGGCACACGTATTCCCACCGTGCCGTCAATTCGATTGAGATCATCGTACTTGGTATCGTAGTACACGTCGGACTGCACATAAGGAAACACCAGGCGGTCACCGACCATCACCTCGTGTCCAACTGCAGCGCGACTGATGTACCGTCGCGACCATTGACCTGGTGATGCGTGCATCTCGTATCGCGTTCGCGTCCGAAGCTCGAATCCCGCCGGAAGCGCCATGTTCGCGTACAGCGTCGGGATATACCGATGCTCGATCGCACCATTGATCTGATGCACCTGTCGCACCTCGAATGCCAAGCTCGCCCGATACAGTTGTGGCGTGACGAGCCCCATGCCAACCATCACCTCCGTTGGCGCGAGATCACTCATGGCGAGCCGCTCGTCGAGCAACAGTGTCACGCCGAATCCGCTTACGCGCGGCAGCGTGACGATGACTTCCGGCCGATACTCGTGCAGCGTGGACTGCGCGCCAATGCTCGTCGCCAGTGCGGCAGTGAGAAGCAACGCGGATAGGACTCGACGCATTCATTCAGGAAAGAGGTAAGTGGACAAAGGTAGCCCGGGGCAACGCGCGTTGTGAGCCCGGTACTGCTTTTCGCGCGCGCGCACACACAATACCTTGAGCCGTCCCCTCTACGTCTTCACATGACTCTGCGTCACTCGCTCCTCGCTCTGCTGGCCGTTGTTGCCTGCGCACGCGCTCCCCGCGGTGGCGAGGCAACAACGTACGATATCGTCATTACTGGCGGTCGCGTAGTCGACGGTACGGGTAGCGCGTCCGTCATGGGCGACGTCGGCATCAAAGGCGATCGCATAGCTACGATCGCACCTGAAGGCGCGTTGGCGAATGCCACTGCGGCGCAGCGCATCGACGCGCGCGGTCGGGTCGTCGCGCCGGGCTTCTTCGACATTCAGGCGCAGTCGTACGACGCGCATCTATTCGGCGACGGACGCGTCATCAGCAAGATTTCGCAGGGCGTCACCACGGAGATTCTCGGCGAAGGCGGCACACCGGCACCCGTGACGCAGGCAATGGTCGACGCGCTCGCACCGGCCGAATCGGTGACGAAGGCGATGAGCACACACTTCATCGGCACGCACGGCTTCGGCAACTGGCTCGACGCGATGGAGCGACACGGCAGCAGCGTGAACGTCGGCTCGTACCTCGGCGCCGAGAATCCGCGCATCTTCGCGAAGGGCTACGCGGAAGGCCACGCGACATCCGCCGAACTGGATACGATGCGTCGCGTGATGCGCGATGCAATGCGCGATGGCGCATTCGGTCTTGCCAGTGCGCTGATCTATCCGCCGGGCACCTATGCAAGCACCGATGAATTGATCGCGATGGCGCAAGCCATGGCGCCGTATCACGGCGTCTACATCTCGCACATTCGCTCGGAGGACGATCAGCTCCTCGAAGCGATCGACGAAGCGCTCGCGATCGGGCGTCGCGGTGGTGTGCCCGTCGAGATCTATCATCTCAAGGCGGCTGCGCACCGCAACTGGAGCAAAGCGCCGGCGATGGTCGCGAAGATCGACTCGGCGCGTCGCGCGGGGCAGGATGTCGGCGCGACGATGTATCCCTATCCTGCGTCGTCGAATTCCCTGAGCGCGTGCATTCCATCCTGGGCGAGCGCGAACGACAGCTTGTTGCCAAACCTTCGTGATCCCGCCAAGCGTGCACGCATCGTTCGCGAGATGAGCGACACGACGCCCGGCGCGAACCAAGGCTGTCAGCTGGATGGACCGTCGGTGATCATGGTCGTCGGCATCACTCGCGCGGAGCTCAAGAAGTACGAAGGTTGGCGACTCGACAGGATCGCGGCCGATCTCAACCGGCCCTGGGCGGATGCGCTCATCGATCTCGTGCTGGCGGAACAGGCACGCGTCGGCAAGATCACGTTCAGCATGAGCGACGCGAATGTCGCAATGCAGCTCGCGCAGCCGTGGGTCATCATCGGCAGCGATGCGGAGGCGTTCGATCCCGCGAAAGCGCAGGGGATGACGCATCCGCGCGCCTACGGCACCTTCGCGCGCATGCTCGGCAAGTATGTGCGAGATGAACACGTTCTCACGCTCGAAGACGCCGTGCGGAAGATGACATCGGCAACGGCGGCGCGGCTTGGTATCCGCGATCGTGGTACGCTCAAGCCAGGTATGTTCGCGGACGTCGTCGTGTTCGATCCGCTCACCATCGCCGACAAGGCGACGTACGAGTCGCCGCACCAGCTTGCTGTTGGTGTAGATGTCGTTTTGGTGAACGGCGTCGCCGTGTGGCGCAATGGCGCTGCGACTAACGCATTTCCCGGCAGATCACTGAGAGGAGCCGGATGGACACCCACTCCGTGACCTGCGATGCATCGGTGGCACTGTGTCTGCCTTAGATAGAGGCATGGCAGCTTTTCGAATTCCCGTCGTTCTAATCGTCGGGCTCATGACGCTTGCGCAGTCATCTCATGCGCAGCGTGGCAAGCGTCGCGCTCCACGAGTACCGCCTGAGCTTCACGGCTCAAAGGAAAGCGTGGAGAAGATGTACGACTTTGCGCAGTTGCATCATCTGCCATTCTATCTGGCGCCCACCAACGTGAACGATGCCGTCGCGCTCGGCCAACTCGTTCCGCTTACCGGCGACTCGACGTACGAGCTCACGAGTGGCGTCGGTTTCTCATATGCAACGGCAGAAGCGAAACAGTTTGTGGTTGCCTTTGCGCCGCAATATCTCGCGGCGTGTGGCAAGCCGTTGACTGTCACGAGCGCCGCACGGCCAGTGTCTCGTCAGCCACGCAACGCGAATCCGCACTCGGTGCATCCGACGGGCATCGCCGTCGATCTGCGTCGTCCATCGGCGGGGCCGTGCCTCACGTGGGTGCGCAGTGCGCTCGCGCTGCTCGAGGATCAGGGAATCATCGAAGCGACGGAGGAGCGTCACCCGGTTCACCTGCATCTCGCGGTGCTCGTTCCTCCTGGCGAAGCGGTGGTCTTGCCGCAACTCGCAACGGCCGTCGCAACGCTCAAGCAACGGTCGAGCGCAGTCGCCACCGGTCGCTGATGACCGTTGAGCTTTTCACTCCGTTTCCGATTCGCGCGCTGACACTCCGCAATCGGATCGTCGTGAGCCCGATGTGCCAGTACTCGAGCACCGACGGCTTTGCGACCGACTGGCATCTCGTGCATCTCGGTAGCCGCGCCGTCGGAGGCGCGGCGCTCGTGATCGCCGAAGCGACTGCCGTGTCGCCGGAAGGGCGCATCTCGCCACACGATCTCGGCATCTGGAGTGACGCGCATATTGATGCACTTCAGCGCATCACGACGTTCATCGACAATCAGGGTTCGATTGCCGGCATTCAGCTCGCGCACGCGGGTCGCAAGGCGAGTGTCGACGCACCATGGCTCGGCGGCAAGGTGCTCGACGAAAGTGAAGGCGGATGGCGTCCGCTCCTCTCGCCCACCGCAGAAGCATTCTCGTCGCGGACTCCGGTTCCCGTTGCGATGACCATCGATGACATCCATCGGGTGATCGGCGACTTTCGCGCCGCCGCACAACGCGCACTCGCCGCGGGCTTTCGCGTCGTCGAGCTGCATGGCGCGCATGGCTATCTGCTGCACGAGTTCCTCTCGCCCCTCAGCAACAAGCGGACGGACGAGTACGGCGGATCGTTCGAGAATCGTGTGCGCTTCACTCTTGAAACGGTCGACGCCGTGCGCGCAGTGTGGCCTGACGTACTGCCGCTCCTCATCCGCCTCTCCGCGACTGATTGGACGTTAGGCGGGTGGGACGTCGAACAATCGGTCGAGCTGGCGCGATTGCTGAAGCAGCGCGGCGTTGATCTGATCGACAGCTCCACGGGCGGCAACGTCGCGGGTGCCAAGATCCCCATTGGCCCTGGATATCAGGTGGAGTTTGCCGAGCGCATCCGCCGAGACGCCGGCATTCCAACCGGCGCGGTCGGTCTCATCACCGATCCTCGCCAGGCAGAAGAGATCGTTGCGAGCGGCAAGGCCGACGTCGTCGTTCTTGCGCGCGAACTGCTCCGCGATCCCTACTGGCCCCTGCGAGCGGCGAAGGTGCTCGGCGCGGAGATCGCGTGGCCTTCGCAATATTTGCGAGCCTCAGATTGATTGGCGTGTAGAGCACAAGCGCGCGCGAAAGGCCTTCCGCTGTGCACCGCCACGAGCGCAATTTTGGTCGTCGCCGAAGACCTGTGTTCTTCATCCCCTGCCGAGGCCGCGCATCATGTCCGCCGACGATTCTTCAAATATTTCCCGCCGCACGTTCGTGAAAGGCACGGCGACCACCGCCGCCGCCTTCGCGCTCGGGCCGATGATCGTTCCGCGACACGTGCTTGGCGGCGTTGGTTATCAGGCACCGAGTGATACGCTCAACGTCGCGATGGTGGGCATTGGCGGCATGGGCAAGGAGAACATGATCCAGCTCATCGCCGCCGGTGTGAACATCGTGGCGATCTGCGATGCGGACTTCGGCTACGTCGAGCGCTCGCTCGCGGGTCGTCTTCGTGCGCCGCAGGGGCAGTCCGAGCAGACGCCTGAAGCGAAGAAGGTGCAGGACGTCTACAACAAGGCGGCCAAGTACACCGACTTCCGCGTCATGCTCGACAAGCAGAAGGACATCGACGCGGTGTCCATCGCGACGCCCGACCACCTGCACGCAGTCATCGCTTACGCAGCGATGAAAGCCGGCAAGCATGTGTACGTGCAGAAGCCGCTCACATATTCGGTGCTCGAGTCGCGCATTCTCGCGCGAACCGCTCGCGAGATGAAGGTCGTTTCGCAGATGGGCAATCAGGGACACTCGATGGACGGCACGCGCCGCATCGTCGAGCTGATCGGCGCAGGCGTCATCGGGCCCGTGCGCGAAGTCCACATCTGGACGGATCGTCCGCAGCGCTACTGGGCGCAAGGAATTCCGCGTCCCGCGCAGCCGGGCGCTATGCCGGCGACGCCACCAGCTCCCGCGCCAGGTGCACCGCCACCGCAGTGGAACATGCGCACCGTCGATCGCGCCGTGCTCAAGGCGATGGCTGAGAATCCACAGGAGATTCCGCCACGACTCGAGTGGGATCTCTTCCTTGGCCCGTCGAAGTTCATACCCTATCACCCGGCCTATCACCCGTTCAGCTGGCGCGGATGGGTCGACTTCGGTGTGAGCGCCATCGGCGACATGGGCGCGCATCTCATCGATCAGCCTTTCTGGGCGCTCGGTCTTCAGTATCCGACGAGTGTGATTTCGTCGTCAACGCCATGGGGCGGGTCGGCGAAGGATCCGGGCACGTATCCGCTCGCGATGACGACGCGCTACGATTTCGCAGCGCGCGGATCTGCGCCGCCAGTCGTGCTGCAGTGGTATGACGGCGGTCTCATGCCGATGATTGGCGGTGACTTCGAATTGCCCCGCGGTGATGGCGGCGGCGGCGTGTTCGTCGGTGACAAGGGCTTCCTCACGTACGAGACGTACGGCAATCAACCGAAAGTCTATCCCGAAGCCGCAGCTGCACGCGCCGAGCAGGTGCCGAAGTCGGTGCAGCGCATCAGCGTGTCGCACGAGGCGAATTGGGCAGCCGCCTGTAAGGGCGACGGAACCGCAAGCTCGCCGTTCGACTACGCGGCTCGCCTTACGGAGACGATGCTGCTCGGCGTCGTCGCGCTGCGTGCGGGCCAGTCGCAGAAGATTCTCTACGACGGAGCGGGGATGCGCATCACCAATCTGCCCGACGTCAATCAGTGGCTCACGAGAGAGTATCGATCCGGGTGGCAGCCGTGGAGCGCAGCGGAGGCTTCTGCCGCGGCCGCTGGATGAGCGCGTATCTCTGCTCTTCCGCTATTCCGCCCGCATCGGCACTGCGCGCCTCGCTCTTCCGCTGTTCGCCAACTGCGGGATAGCGGATAGCGGAAAGCGGAATAGCGGACAGGCCGCGTAGCGGCCGAGCGGAACAGCGGCCATTGTGCGTTCGGTGTTTGTTCGGTAACTTGCTCTCGTGGATACGAGAGGATCGAAGGAGCAGACAGCACTCTTCCCGGAGCCGGAGCGGACGGGAAATGCACGGGTGCTGCCGGTAGTCTCGGAGCAAAAGGACATCCGCTATTTCGCGGCGACGCCGCGCAGCGTGATGAACAATCCGAAGGCTACCGGCATGGGTTTCTGGTCGATCAACCCATACGTCGGCTGCGCGTTTGGGTGTGCGTACTGCTACGCTCGCTACGCGCATCGCTATGCCGCGGAGCGCACGGCAACTGCCGCCGAGCAAGGCACCGGCGACGCATTGCCAACCGACGAACTGCCGCCGTGGCTCGCCTTCGAGCGACGCATCATGATCAAGCGCGAGGCGCCCGCACTCGTACGTAAGGCGCTTGCGCGACAAGGAACCCTCGAGGCGCTTCGACACGAACGCGTCGTGATCGGCACGGCAACAGATCCGTATCAACCAGCCGAGCGTCGCTTTCGCATCACGCGTGGTGTGCTCGAGGTGCTTGCCGAGCAGCGCGACATCGGCGTCACGATCATCACGAAGAGTCCACTCGTCACGCGTGATGTCGATGTGCTGACGCGCATCAACGAGCGCTCGCGCTTATCGGTGCACATCTCACTCATCACGGTCGATCGCGAGCTCGCCCGCGTCCTCGAGCCACGCGCACCAACACCAGAAGCGCGGTTGCGCGCGATCGCCCGTTTACGCGCCAATGGAATCGAGGTTGGCGTCAACGTCATGCCGGTGCTGCCCGGAATCACCGATGCGCCGGAGATGATCGAGGAGCTCGTACGTTCCGTGAAGGTGGCAGGCGCATCATACATTGGCGCGTGTGCACTGCGTCTGCAGGCGACGGCGCGCGAGCGCTACCTGCCGTTCATCGCCGCGGAATTCCCCGAGCTCGCCGCGAAATACCGCAAGGCATATTCGAATGGATATCAGGTTGGCGAGCGCTATCGCGAAGGGCTGAGTCAACGCTTCGCCGTGGTGTGCGAACGCAATGGTGTCGCGTTCGGCCGGTACAGGGCATCCGAAGACGATGACGATGAGACGGAAGTGGAAGCTGCTGAATCCGCGGCGGCACAGCTCGACTTGCTGATTCAATAGTGTCCATGTAAATAGCGCGATGCCTTCAATGGATGAGCCGAGCGACAGCGCGCTCGATGCGTCGCGCATCTTCATCTATTCGCACATCGCGGATACGGGTGCACCTCCGACGAGCGACGAGATCGCGACGCAGCTGCACATCACGCGAAACGCCGCAATCGCGCTACTCCGGACCCTCGGCGCACGAAGGCAGCTCGTCCTGAATCGTGAGAGCGGCGAGATCTGGATGGCAGGTCCCATGTCAGCGGTGCCGACGCGGTTTCGTGTTCACGGCGAGCAGGTATCGTGGTGGGCCAATTGCGCGTGGGACATGCTCGGCATTCCTGCATCGCTCTCGATCTCGGCGCGGGTGGAAACGGGCTGCGCGTGTTGCAGCGAGCGAGTGACCATCGACGTCGACGAGGAACGCGGGCCGCTCAGCGATGAAGGGCTCGTGCACATCTTGGTTCCTGCACGCCGCTGGTACGAGGACATCGGCTTTACGTGAAGCACGATGCTCTTCTTCCGGTCGGAAGAACATCTCGAGCGGTGGCTCCAACAGCATGGCGGTGACCGCGGCGCGGTTCTCACGCTTGCTGACACGTGGACGCTCTCGAAGGCGTGGTATCCCGATCGGCGACACGCCGGGTGGAGGCCGCGTTCAATCGAGCAGTCGCAGGCAGTGCTCGAGTCGGTTGGTTTGCGCGACGAATTCTGGTCGCTCGCGCCACGATAGCGGGTCCCGCGGATGACAGTATTCTCATTTTCCTGCGTATGCTAGTATTTTAGCATGTAATCCCTACCGCGACTTCGCAACGCTCCGGTGACGCGGGTTGTCCAACGCGAGTCTTCGGCAATCAACTTCACGCTCCCTCATGCCTCCGCCCATGAGCTACCGCCGCATTCTCACTGTGCTGTCGATTCTGTCATGTATCGCGACCGGGGCTCCCCTCCTCGCGCAGAGCGTGCCGGAAGTCATTCGCGGTCGAGTGACTGATGACTCGAGCCATGCCATCGTCTCGACGATCATGGTGACTCGCGGTCCCGACCGACTCACGCAACAGACCACGAGCGACAGCAGCGGCAACTATCGCGTACGGTTCGAGGAAGGAACCGGCGACTATCTCGTCTACGTCAGCGCTGCGGGATTCAAGCCAGTGCGTCGCCGAGTGACGCGGGCGACCACCGAGCACGAATTCGTTGCCGACTTCAGTCTCACGCGTGACGTCGCGTTGCTCGCCGCGCAGAACGTCACCGCGGACCGCGCAGTGCGTGCGACCAACAAGGCGCAGCCCATGATCGTCGAGCCCGGCGCGTCCGAGAAGTGGCGTGACGGAGTAGACGGCGCCATTCCGCCAACGCTCGCGGGCGATCTGAACGCTGTTGCGGGCACCATGTCGAACGTCACCATGACGGGCGCCGGCCCATCAATTCTCGGCTCGGGCAGCGAGTCGAATCTGAACACGCTGAACGGAATGGCACTCGCCGGAGGTTCGATCCCGCGCGCCGCACGCACGGAGACGCGAGTCACCGGCGCGACCTTCGACCCAACGCGCGGAGGCTTCGCGGGCGCGAACATCGATGTCCGTCTTGGTCCCGGCGATCGCTTCTATCAGCGACGCAACGGGTTCGTGACGCTCGATCCGCAGCAATTCCAGTTCACTGACGCAATCGGACGCTCACTCGGAGCACGCAGCGGTGGCTTTCGGGGCAGCGTTGGTGCAGACGGCGAGTTCATTCGTCAGGCGGCGACGTACAACATGGCGCTCGACGTCGCGCGGAATACCAGTGATCCGGCAACGTTGCTCGACGCCAGTGCCGCGGCGCTGCTTCGCGCGGGCATTGCACCAGATTCCGTTGCTCGACTCGTCGCCGTCGCCAATCCATTGGGACTCTCGCTGACGAACGCTGGCGTTCCAGGCAATCGACAGAACGATGCCGTGAGCTGGCTCGCTCGCTTCGACGACACGCGCGACACTCTGAGCACGCGCGCGCTCACGACGTACGCGGGGTTCACACGCAACGGCGCACTGGGCTTTGGTCCGCTCTCTGCGCCATCGGCCGCCGGAGAGCGCAGCGAGCGCACGTACGGCGCACAACTCACGCTTGGAGCCTACGTCGGCCCGGGTCGCAATGTGCTGACCGAAACGCGACTCGCCGCGAGTGCGGTGACCACAAAAGTCTCGCCGTATCGCACTGTTCCTGGCGCGAATATCGTCGTACGCTCTTCAACGCTTGACGCGAACACAGACATCACCGGTGTGACGCTCGGCGGCGGATCGTCTCTCGCAACTGACGATTCGAGATGGACCGCAGAGGGTGCAAACGAAACGGTATGGAACGCCGGTGGCCGCAGGCATCGCTTCAAGGCGCTGCTCTGGGGCCGCGCAGACGGCCTGCGCCAGGAAGGAATTCCGAATCAACTTGGGACGTTCAGCTTCAACTCCATCGCTGATTTCGCGACAGGGCATCCGGCCAGCTTCTCGCGCACATTGTCGCAGCCTGCGCGTGCTGGAAGTGTGTGGAACAGCGCGGTGGCGGTCGCACACCAGTGGACGCCTTCGCGTTACTTCAGCACGCTCTACGGCGCGCGCGTGGAAGCCGATGGATTCTTCGACGCGCCAACACGCAACGCGGCGCTCGAGCAGGCAGTTGGCGTTCAAACGGGAGCGGCGCCATCGCGCATTCACGTCAGCCCGCGTCTCGGTTTCTCCTACACGTACGATCACGACAAGGAGAACGGCGGCGGCTCGATGTCGAATAACGTAGGGCGCTTCTTTAGAACGCCCTCGGGTACGATTCGCGGCGGCATCGGCGAATTCCGCGATCTGTTGCGGCCGGGCATTCTCGCTGATGCATCTGCGTCGACAGGGTTACCCGGCGGCACGACGTATCTGTCGTGCGTGGGGAGCGCCGTTCCCGTCGTGGATTGGACGCAGTTCATTTCCAATCCTGGCAGCATCCCGTCGCAGTGCGCGAACGGCGGCGGAATTCTCGCTGAGAATGCGCCGTCAGTGGCGCTGATCGATCCGGGATACGATGTACCGCGCAGCTGGCGTGCGTCGCTCGACTGGAACACGAGCTGGAACAAGCTCGTGATTCGTGTCGCCGGACTGACGTCGTACGATCTGTCGCAGCCCGGTGTGGTCGACGCGAACTTCAAGGGCGCGTCGCAGTTTACGCTCGCCGGCGAAGGAAATCGTCCCGTCTTCGTGTCCACCGGCGCCATCGACCCCGCGAGCGGCCTCGTGTCGCCGACCGAAGCGCGCATCTCCGATCAGTTCGGACGTGTCGCGCGCAGGGTAAGCGATCTGCGTGGGTACGGCAGTCAGATCACGTTCGGTGTCTCACCAGAAATCTTCAAGTTTCGTAGTGGCGCGTCGTTCTTTGGATCGGTCAACTACACGCTGCAGACGACACGCCGCCAATTCCGCGGCTTCGACGGCGCGGGTTTTGGCGACCCTCGCACGGTGGAGTGGGCGCCTGGTCCGAACGACGCGCGACATGCCGTCGTCGTGTCCGCCGGCTTCTCGAAAGGCATGCTCGGCACGTGGACGATGTTCTCGCGCTCGCAGTCCGGGCTGCCGTTCACGCCGATCGTTCAGGGCGATGTGAATGGCGATGGACGCGGCGGCGATCGTGCGTTCATTCCGGATCCGGCGCGTGAGTCAGATGCAGCGCTGGCGGCGCAGCTCAGAGCATTGCTCGCGACAGGATCGTCGACGGCGAAGGAATGCGTGCTCTCGAATCTCGGCCAGGTTGCGGGACGCAACAGCTGTCGCGGACTATGGACGCATTCGGTGAACGTGCAGTGGCGGCCACCAGTGCCACAGCGATGGGGCGGGCGAGTGAACCCGAACATCTACTTCCAGAACGTACTCGCTGGGGTGGATCAAGCGGTGCACGGCAGCGAGAACATGCGCGGCTGGGGATCGCCCGTGACGCCCGATCCGGTTCTGCTGGTTCCCCGCGGCTTCGACGCGTCGAGCCAACGCTTTCGCTACGACGTGAATCCCCGCTTCGCCGATACGCGGCCCGGTCGCACCCTCTCGCTGAATCCGTTTCGGATCGTGATCGACTTCTCGATCGACCTCGCCACCGACTACGACCTGCAGCAGCTTCGTCGAGCAGTCGAGCCGGTGCGTGCGCCAACGGGGTGGCGGCGCCGGTCGGCAGACTCGCTTGCCGCGTTCTACCTGACAAAAACGTCCAGCATCCACAAGGCACTGCTGCGCGAGAGTGATTCGCTCTTTCTTAGTCCGTCACAGGTCACGGGGTTGCGCCGCGCCGATTCGATTTTCTCCGCTCGCGTTCGGGCGATCTACACGCCGCTCGGCGAGTTCATCGCGAAGGGGCAGGGCGGTGCCGGCAAGGCGGAGCTCGACAGCGTGCAGACGATTCAGAAGGAGTATTGGAGGATCTTCTGGGAACAGCCTGAGATCGCCGATTCGCTGCTGACGTCGTCGCAGAAGGAGCTCTTCCCGATGCTGAAGAACATGGCGTCGGTTCCGAAGCGCGATCGCGAGCACAGCCAGTGGCAGTTCGGCAACCCGATCACCTTCTCGGACAAGCCGAAGGCGGCGCCAGCGGCATCGCCGGGAGTATCGCCCAGTTCGCCGTGACGCATCCGCCTGTCGGGAGGTTTATGGGGTGATGGCCCGGTCGGGTGTCTATCCAAAGGCCGTCCGATCGGCATGTTTCATGAGGTATCGGGACTGCGTAGCCGTCAACCCTGAAGAGGAGAGAGCACCATGAATTCGAGGAACAATCGTCGGCTGGTCGCTCTAACGGCCGCAGTCGTCGGCGCGACGCTGCTTCAGGCGTGTGCCAGCGTCACCACTGGCAGGTTCGTCCCAACGCGCGAGACGCAAGTGAATCGCAACATGAACAGCCACTATGACGTCCTGCATCAGCAGGTGACGCCGGGCGGCAGCGGCTTCCGTATCGTGTCTGCGCAGGGCGGCGGCGTCTTCGACTTCAAGTACTACTAGTCGGTCTCGCTTGGCTTAGCGCGCGTCGATTTCTGGGTTTCCGGAGGATCTGCACTGCAGCAATGCAGTGCAGATCTTTCAGCGTTTTGGGAGATGAGTTGCTCGGGATGCGTGACACTCACGAGGCCATTCGGATCGCACGGATCTGCGGCACATCGTATGTGCGATTGAGCATGCCCACCGTCTCCACAGCGTCGACCAACGTCGCCACCATCTGCTCGAGCGAAACGAGACCCAACCGTTCCGCGCCTGCACGAGGGGACGGCATCAACGCAGCGAGCCAATAAAACGGCGCCAACGCGGCCGGCCATCGATGGCCGGGCCCCACGACATACCACGGCCGCACGAACGTGTGCGGAGTCGCCGTGCTATCAAGGAGCGCCTCCGCACGCTGTCGCGCACTCACGTACGCACGCATCACTGGCGCCGGATGCGCGACGCTCACGTACACGATGTGCGCGACAGGTGCAGCCGACGTCGCGCGCACGAGCTGTTGCACCGATCCAAAATCCACGCGATCGAACGATTCACCCTTCCACGGCGCAGGTTTCGGCGTGCCCACCAGATGCACAACGACATGGTCGGGGCGGAGTGCTCGCGCATAACTGCTCGCGTCGAGCGGGTCACCGATCACGGCGCTGACGCCCGGCGTCAGCCGCTTCTCGGAGCCGGCGCGACACAGCGCATCGACATGATGGCCGCGTGCGAGTAACGCCACACCGAGGGCGCTGCCGAGGTAGCCAGTGCTGCCGGTGATGAACACGCGTCGGTGTGCGAGCGACATCTGGCTCCTCGGCCAACTATCCGCGCAGAATTGATTCGAAGAGCGACAAGGCGCGTGGGTCATTACTCTGGCCAAGCCAGAACAGCGCGCGGCTTCTCACATGCGGATCGTGATTCGTGCGCGCGACGTCGAGGAGGTTCTCTACTCCTTCGCCATGCGGAAGCTGCGACAGCACGAACACCGCGTGCGACTTGAGATCCTCTCGATCGGAATCAACATCGTCGTCGTCGAAGGGAGTGTTCCGATGTCCTTCGACAACGCCCGCCGCGTAGCGCGATAACCAGAACATCGCATCGCGCCGCGTGCTGCCTGAGCGCGTTTGCTCATCGTGCGCAATCAACAACAGCGACGGCCACACGGTCGCGCTGTCGGCGAGCACCGCAGGCATGATTGCCTTGGAGCTGACGTACGAGCTCCCACGGGCGGCGAGACTCATCAGGTAACGCGCTGCCTCTGGCGCCGCGACGGCGCCGAGGTCCGTGCCGTCGTGCGTGCGCAGCGCGCCCGCCCACGCTTCAACGCGCTCGACGTTGCCTTCGCGCACGGTGAGTCGAACCTGCACGGGACCGAGGACGCACGGCATCATATCAGTGTCCGACGAATACGATCCCATGTACGAGTGACGGCCGACGCGCATGAAGCGATCGCCGTCGCCACACACCCCCGGTCGCGACGTGAAATGAAACACGGCCTTTCCCGCTCCGATCGCCGACACGCGATCGGCGATCTGTTGCGCGTCGAGCGACGCCGCGCCGCCCACCAACGCATTGAGCACGACCAACGCACACCAGCCAATACGCGCGTTCATTTCAGCACCATGTCGCTGATCAGCTTCGACACGCGCGGATCCTTCTTCTGCGCCAACCAGAACAGCGCCTTGCTGCGCATCCGCGTGTCCTGGTCTTCGCGCGCGATGCGGATCAACGCATCTGTCGCCGTCTCATCCTGCCGCTGCGACAGCACGAAGATCGCGTGCTCGCGCAATCCAGTATCAGTGGCGTCGCGATAGACGCCCAGAAGATCCGCGGTTGACGTTCCATCGCGCTGGCCCGCCCAGAACAGTGCACTGCGACGCAGCGTGCTCGACTCGCGTGCGTCGCGCGCACGCTCGATCAGCCACCGACCTCCTGCAACGCCGTCCTCCGACATTCCCTGAAACACCGCTTCCTTCAACTTATCGTCGCCAAGGTTTGGATACACCGTCCGCAGATAGTTGAACTCCGACTCGGGTGGTTCGTCTCCGTGCGCCAGCGAGAAGATGGCGTGCGACCGCACGCGGGTGTCTTCCTTCGCATCCTCGATCACCGAGTGCAACATGCGACGCGCGCGCGGATCTCCATTCTGTCCAAGCCAGAAGACTGCGTTGCGACGCGTGCCTGTGCTGCCAGAGCGCGCGAGATCGATCAGCGAAGGAACGCCAATGTCACCCTCCAGCGTGCTGAGCGCAGCGACGGCGCTGCTCGCGAGTCCCTTCTTGCCGGCCTTATCGTCGCCATCGTCGTTCACACCTTGCCTGGCAAAACTCACGAGCGCCGGTATGACGCTGGCGTCGCCGAGAATACCGAGCCACTGCACGGCCTGACGCCGTGTCTGATCGGCGCGCGACTCATCGCGAGCAAGCGCGAGCAACGGAGCGATCACCTCGGCGTCGTCAGCAAGGACGGCCGGGAGTATCAGCCGATCTTTTTCACGTGCACTCTCCAGCCGTGGCACGAGTGTGAAGAAGTACGATGATGCCTCCCGCGAGGTGACCGCGCCAAGGTCGGTTACGTGAGCCGTAGTCGTCGGCCACGATCCGCCGACCTGCGTCTGCACCTGCGTGACCTGGCCACCGTCGATCGTGAGCGTTACGCGCAATGGCCCAGGAACACACTTGGTATCACGGAACCTTCCGAAGGACTGAAAGTTTCGCGCGAACAGCGCATTCCTGAAGCCGACCATGTCGCGACCATTGCCACAGACACCAGGCCGGCCATCGAACTGCAGGTGCACGACACCATTCGGCGCTTGCGCAACTCGACTTGCGATGGACTGCCCTCGCGCGGACGGAGATGCAATTGCCGACAGCGCGAGTGACGCGAGAAGAACGATCCGCATATCAGTCACCCTTGATGATGTCCATGAGGATCTGCCGGATGCGCGGATCGTTCTTCTGCCCGAGCCAGAAGATCGCCTTCTTGCGCATCTCGCGATCCGGATCCTTCTGCGCAATCTCCACGAGCTTGTCCGACGCGACGCGGTCGCGCGATTCGGAAAGCACCCAGATGAGTTTCTCCTTCAGCGGTGCGTCGGTGAGCCTGTTGTACAGCGACACCAATTCGGTGCCGGACACACCTGCCTGACCAGCCGTCCAGAGCGCGTGCCCGCGCATCTCCTCACTGTTCGACTTGTCGAGCGCGATATCGAGAAGCCACTTGTCGTTGCCGACGCCACGCATCTGCGAGAGAGAGAACAGCACCTTCTTGCGCAGCTCCTCGTTTCGCTCGCCCTTGCCAAGCTTTCCGAACAGCGAGCGGAGGAAGTCTGCGTTCTCCGCGGATTTGCGCTGCCCGAGCCAGAAGATCGCCTGCTCACGTACTGACGACGGCGACTCATCGCTCTCGGCAATGCGACGCAGCAGGCTTGCGGCGCGCGGAGAACCTTGCTCGCTCAGTGCGAAGATCGCCTTCTCGCGGAGCGCATTGTCCTTCGACGTCGTTGCGATCTCCTCGAGCGCTGACGCGGCTTTCTCCGTGTGCACCTGACTCAGCCAGAAGACTGCCTGTTCGCGGACCGACGCGCTCGGATCATTGCGCTCGACGTCGATGAGCAGGTCTTCCGTTTCGGGCGTCTGTTTCTGAGAGAGAAGGAATACGGCCTTCTCGCGCAGCGCACTGGAGCAGGCGTCGCGCTTGCGGAGCACTTCCTTGATGATCGGCAGCGCGTTCTGCGCATCCATCTGCAGCAGTGCGTTCATCGCGGCCATTCGCATGTCGTCGTCACCTTCACGCGGACAGTCCACTCCTTTGGCTGCGCGCTTCGTGATCTCGACTGCGGCGCCCTCGTTGCCCATCTTTGCGAGCGCACCGTTGATGCGCACGGCGAGCGTCTTGCCATCGGCGACGGTCTTTGCCTTCGGGAAGTGCTGCTGTTGTGAATCGATCTCGCTCAGTGCTTCACGGAGCTCGTCTTCGCCGCCGATGCGATAGAGCGCGAACGCGCGCCAGTATGGTGCGTCCGGCGCGTACGCCGACTTGGGATAGCGACGTCCGATCTCAGCGAAGAGTGCGGCTGCTTTCCGGAAGTCAGAGTTCGTGATTGCCGCGCGTCCCGCTCGATACAGTGAGTCTGCCGGATCATCATCCGCCCACGCAACCGGCGGCATGTCTGGAATTGCAGTGAGAAGCTGCGCGTCCTGATGCGCGCGGTAGCTCGCTTGTGCCGCACGCTGCGGCGCGGCCATGGAGAAGACAGTAGGGAGCGCAATGGCGCTGGCGAACAGCAGATGACGGATGTGCATGGTGTTCCTCAGTCGGACGCGGTGCCGGCAACGCCGGCGGGAACCGCGGTACGGATACGTGGGAGGAGATCGCGGTTGCGCAGCGCATCGTCGATCAGTGCGCGTTCGCTCGCATCGAGCGGCGCACCGGAGAGATGGATGATCTGCACGAGCACGAGCTCGAGATCATTGAGCAGGGAACGAGTGGCCGGATCGTCACCTGCGGGGGAGTCGAGAAGAAGTCGTGTGCTGCTGAGAACCTGGCGTCCCCACATGCCGAGCTGCTTTGCCGCTTCGGGATCGCGGTCGGCAGCAGCGCTGGCGCGATACGCAGTGAGCAGTGCTTCGGCTTGCGTGAGCGTCTGCACAGCGGCGAGGTGATAGAGACGTGAGGCATCGGGGGCGTCGTTGCGTACGCTCGGTACGGAGCTCGCGCGCGGACGTGGGGCACGCGCGGTCGACGGATTCGATGCGCGTCCAGTCGTCGTCGCTGGTGGAGCGACTGCAGATGGATTGGCCGCGACCCGAATCGGCGGAGAGTCAGCTGCTCTGGTTGATTCAGTCGTGACGATACGATCGATGGCGATGCCGAGGAGCAGCGCAGCTGCCAGAGCGGCTGGTATCCGCCAGCGCGTACGGCGTAGAGGTGTCACCCCAGCGACCTCGCCGTGCTGCGCGGCCGCTGTCGCACGCTGCGTTGCCTGGATCGCGTCCCACATGTCGGCGTGCGGTGTGGCCGGTGGTGTGTTGAGCTGTGGCGCAGCCTTCACGATCCACGCGTCGAACTGTGGATCCGAGGGAAGCTGGACGTCGGCCTCATCACCGAAGTCGTAGCCGTCATTCGCGTCGTTGTTTCGGTAGTCGATCATGTTCTCCACTCCTGTGCGAACTCCGCCAATGCAATGCGGAGCTTCGCTCGTCCGCGTGACAGCTGAGCCTTCGACGTTCCTGCCGTAACGCCCAGCGCCTCGGCGATTTCTTCGTGTGTGTAGCCTTCCGCGTCGTGCATCATGAACACGGTCCGGCATCCTTCGGGCAGTGCGTTCACCGCGACCATCAACTTCTCACGCAATACTGGATCGGAGAGTGGGGTCGAGCGTGTCATCGTGAGTGCCTCGTCGAGCGGTGCTTCGCGCGATCGATCGCGCTTTCTGCGTTTCAATTCATTCAGCGTGACGGACACCGCGATGGTGTGAAGCCATGTTCCGAATGCGGAGTCGCCGCGAAAACCATCAATCGATGCAAAGGCGCGAACGAACGTGTCCTGCGTAAGCTCCCGCGCGAGGTGCTCAACTCCAGTGAGACGAAACGTGAGCCGGAAAATTCGGTCGACGTGCGAGTCGTACAGCGCACGGTGAGCGGATGCCTCGCCCCGGCGCGCACGCTCGATGAGCGCGCGCTGATCAACGAGCTGCTGCGCTCGGTCGAGGGACACCGTGTTTTCCGTTTCCATGCGTGCCACTGGGACAACGGGTGTGAAAAAACGGTTGACGTGAAACCGCCTGGTTGCCGGATAAGCTGTTGGCGCCCCTGGGCCTCGTACAGGGAAGGCTCTGAAAGCGCCTACTTCGACCCATGGAAAGGGCCTCGGCTGAGAATTTCACAACACTGGACAGCGCACGGGAATCCGTCTACCATCCGTACAGATTCCAAGCGGAGTGGAAACGGATGCCGGAGATGGAAAAACTCACCGTCAATCTCAACGCCGTCGACCTTGGCCAGATGGAAGTTCTCGTCGAGCAAGGGTTCTACTCGAATCGCGCGGAGTTCATCCGGCTCGCCATCCACGACCAGCTCGCGAAGCACAGCGAAACCTTAAGGGAAACCACGCGCCGCGAGGCGAGTGTAGTTGGCGCGATGGTGTGTACGAAGCAGATTCTCATGCAGCACCAAGCGGCGGGCACGCAGTTGGCGTTGCGCGTGGTTGGTGTGCTCACCATTGCCGACGATGTCACACCGTCGCTGGCGCGCGATGTCATCGAATCCGTGGTGGTCCGCGGCATCTTCAAGGCAACGAAAGACGTGAAAGACGCACTCGCGGACCGCACGACCTAAATCACCGCATGCCCACGAAGCTCGACATCATCTATCTCGTCTCGATTGCGGTCGTGTGGCCGCTCTACGAGTACTTCATCGATTGGCCCGAGATCCAGCGACTGTTCGGCGAGCAACGCCGAAGCGCACGCGCGCGCATGTACCGGCGCAGCATCACCACACAGTGGGCGCTGGTGGCGGCGGGCATCGCGCTCTGGCTGTTCAAGGGCCGAGAGTGGTGGCCGTTGCGTGTCACGCCGCCGGATAGGTGGCGTCTGTGGCTCGCGCTCGCGCTCGTGTTCCTGCTCGCGTTGCTGCAAGCCGTGCAGGCGCTCAAGGTCCTGCGCTCGCGCGAGCTGCGAGAGCAGGTTCGCAAGATGCTGACGGCGTCCGATCTCGCGGATCTGCTGCCGCATACGAAACAGGAGCTCAAGGTGTTCATCGCCGCGTCCATCACGGCCGGTGTGTGCGAGGAGTTTCTCTTTCGCGGTTTCTTCATCGTCATTCTTGCGCCCGTGTTCACCTGGTGGGGCGCTGCCGCGTTCGGGCTCACGATCTTCGGCGCTCTGCACGCGTATCAGGGACGCAGCGGCGTGATACGCACGGCGATCATCGGCGCGCTCATGACGTTTGTCCTCGTAGCGACGCAATCCCTGGTGACGGCAATGGCGCTGCATGCACTCATTGACGGCGGCTCAGGGCTCGTGACCTGGATCGCGCTTCGTGAGCAGACGTCGCCGCCAGCGGCTATCGACAGCATGGTGGAGCGCGGATAACTTCTTCGCGCCTACCACGCTCTCGTCTCCTCGCACAATTCTCGATGCCCGGTGTGAAACAGCCGATCCGCGTTGCGGTGATCGGCGGCGGTTGCGCGTCGCTGACGACGGCATTTGAGCTGACGCGGCCGGAGCTCGCGGGGCGGTACGACGTCACCGTCTATCAGCTGGGATGGCGGCTCGGCGGCAAGGGCGCGTCTGGACGTGGCGTCGCCGACAGGATCGAGGAGCATGGGCTGCATCTCTGGATGGGCTTCTACGAGAATGCATTTCGCCTCATGCGCGACTGCTATTCGGAGCTTCCGGTTGTTCCGGGCCGACGCCTGCGCACGTGGCAGGAGGCGTTCGTACCGGCGCCCGACGTCGCGGTCGCGGATCGTCTTCCCAATGGCCACTGGGATTTCTGGCGCGCACACTTTCCAGCGGGACGTGGCTTGCCTGGCGATCCCCTCGACAGCAATAGCCCGTTCACGGTGAGCGGCTATCTGCGCCAATCCGCAATGCTGATCGGCGAATTGCTTCGATCCGCGCGAGATCTGGAGTCGTTGCGAGGCGTCCCATCGGCGGACACCTTGCTCCGCTACGGTCAGCTCGCGACCGCGGCCGCGCTGTTCGAGGCGAGCGACACGCTTCGTCAGGCGCTCGACGCCTGGCTGCCCCAGATGATGCAGGCGCCTTCCGCCGCACTCGTGCGTTTGATCGAATCGTTCGCGTCGGCGGCGCGGCGGCAACTCGAACAGATCGTCTCGGCTGATGACGAGCTTCGTCGCATCTGGCAGGTCATCGACCTCATTCTCGCGATCCTGCGCGGTGCGACGTTGAACGGCATGGCGCTGGACGCACGCGGCTTCGACGCGATCAACGCGTACGACTGGCGTGAATGGTTGCGGATGAATGGCGCGTCGGAGCAGTCGCTCGACTCGGGCTTCATGCGCGGGATCTACGATCTTGCATTCGCATTCGAGGACGGCGATGTGAAGCGGCCGAGCCTGGCGGCGGGAGTCGCGTTGCGCGGCGCGATGCGGATGTTCTTCACGTATCGCGGCTCACTCTTCTGGCGCATGAGTGCTGGAATGGGCGACGTCGTGTTCGCTCCGTTGTACGAAGTCCTCAAGGCACGCGGGGTCCGCTTCGAGTTCTTCCATCGGCTGCGCGACGTCAGGCTTGCACCAGCACGGAAGGGAGAAACGCCGTACGTCGAAGCGCTCGAGCTCGACGTTCAGGCGAAAGTAAGAGGGAATCGCGAGTATCAGCCGCTCGTCGACGTGCACGGTGTGTCGTGCTGGCCCTCGCGGCCCGACTACTCGCAGCTCATCGGCGGAGCGAAGCTGGCGCGCGAGCAGCGGGACTTCGAGGCACACCACGAGGAGCGTCGAGCGTCGCGCAAGACACTTCGTGTTGGCACTGATTTCGATTTCGTCGTACTCGGCGTGAGCATTGGGGCGATTCCGCACGTCGCACGTGAGTTGGTGGAGCGCGACGCGAAGTGGGCGGAGATGGTGCGGCATGTAAAGTCGGTGCCAACGCAGGCGATGCAGCTCTGGATGCGTGAAAGCATGAAGGCGCTTGGTTGGCCACATCCACCGTCGAATCTGTCGGGGTTCGTCGAGCCGTTCGACACGTGGGCCGACATGGAGCACCTGATTCCCGAGGAGAGCTGGAGCGGTCGCGTCGCGTCGATCGCGTACTTCTGCAGTGTATTGCCCGATGCGACGCCCGCAGATGGCGACGTCTCACTTGAATTTGTTCGGGGCCAGCGCGCATTGGTTCGCGAGAACGGCATCCGCTTTCTCGACGAGCACGTCGGCGCGCTGTGGCCACACGCCCTCACGAGGCGCGGCTTTCGCTGGGAGCTGTTGGCGTCGGAGGACAAGCGCGATCGCCTTCGTGGACGCCAACGCTTCGACGCGCAGTTTTGGTCGGCGAATGTGAATCCAAGTGACCGCTACGTACTGTCGCTCCCGGGCAGCTTGGAGTATCGTTTGTCTCCGTTGGACATGAGTTTCGACAACCTGACGATCGCCGGAGACTGGACCGCGACGGGCCTCGACACGGGTTGCATCGAGTCGGCCGTGATGTCGGGACGTCTCGCGGCCCATGCCCTCTCGCACTTCCCGCCTCTCGAGGACATTGTCGGATACGATCATCCATGAGACGCTGCAGCTCTCGCGTCTCTTTCTGAATATTCGCATATCGCGGAGTACATCTTGGCGAGTCGCAAGCGAGTGAAGCGCGAGGTGCCCGCACGTCGCGGGCCGATCCGCAACAAGGCAGTACCAATGCCGGCTGATGTTCCGCGCACGAGCGCTTCCGGCCTCACGGTCGGCGCCATCGTGGACGAAGGCGTGAAGACGGCGATGCGCGCTGTCGAAGCAGCGGATGCCACGGTGCGCGGCGCAGTGGAGCGAGGCGTGGACACCGCCTATATGGTGATCGAGGAGTACATGCTGCGCGGACGTCAGGCCGCGGGCCGGAATCACGAACGTCGCAACGGGAGAACTGAGATGAACGAAGGGCAGAATGGCGGCGGCTCGGGCAACAACTATTCGGGCAATGGATTCGGCGGTGGCGCGTGGGGCCCGATGAATCCCATGATGGCGCCATGGATGCAGTTGATGCGCATGTGGTCGGAGAACATGTCGGCGCTCATTCCGGGTGGTGGCGGAATCGCGACCGACTGGATGACGCAGATGATGTCAGCCAATCCGTTCATGGCTCCCGCGCCAGCGTCGCGCACGACTGTGTCCGTGCACGTCGCGTCGCCAGCGCCAGTCGCTGTGAAGGCAGACATCGATCCCGGCGCGATGTGGTCGAAGCTCACGGCTGAGCCGCTCACGCGGCATGACAACAAGAGCGCTCCGCTCACGGTCGCACTCGTGTGCAAGCCTGGCGACGTACGTGTGGAGCTCTCCGTTGCCGCAGGACAACCCACTGGCCACTACGTGGGGGCGGTGCACGATGCGAGCGGCGTCAAGCGCGGTGAGATCATCGTCGACGTCGAGACGACACGCGCGACGACTTCGCGCGCGAAGACGGCCGCCAAGCGCTCTCGCAAGACACGCACGACGAAGTAATCGGAGAGCGACGTGATCGCCGAGGCTTCAGCGACGCGAGAAGCACTGGTTCCCGCCATACTTCGCGAGTACGGCGACGCGACGCGCGCCGTACTCTTTGACTATCTGCCGACCGCGGAGCCGCGAAAGTATTTGTACGATCTCGTTGCGGAGTATCCGCGACGAGGCGGACGTGGCTTTCGCCCCAGCCTGTGCATCGCGACGGCCCGTGCGTTCGGCGCACCGATGGAGGCCGCAATCCAGACTGCGGTCTCGATCGAGTTGATGCACAACGCAATGCTGATTCACGACGACATCGAAGACGAGAGCGACGAACGTCGCGGTCGCCCGACCATGCACGTGGCCGAAGGCGTCCCCATCGCGATCAACGTCGGCGACATGTTATCGATGCTGTCGATGAAGCCATTGCTCGACAATCGGCGCACGCTCGGCTCCAGTCTCTCGATGCGGATTCTCGAGGAGACCGAGCGCATGGCGCGCGAGTCGGCTGAAGGGCAGGCGCTCGAGCTGGGATGGCGTCGCGACAATGTGAACAACGTCGTCGAGGCGGACTATCTCGAGATGGTGCTCAAGAAGACGTGCTGGCTGGCGACAATTCATCCCTGTCGCGTTGGAGCGCTCATCGGATCCGGGGGCACGCTCGACGTCGATCGCTTCATCCGATTCGGCTTTTTCCTTGGCGCCGCATTTCAGATTCAGGATGACCTGCTCAATCTCGTCGGCGACGGAACGTCGTATGGCAAGGAGCTCGGCGGAGACATCCTCGAAGGCAAGCGGACGCTGATGCTCATTCGGCTCTTCGAGAAGTCGACAGCGGCAGAGCGGGTGAGGCTGAGTGCGATGCTCGGGCAACCGCGCCCGGAACGCTCACGCGCCGACGTGGGCTGGGTTCGCGAGCGCATGGACGCGTACGGCTGCATCGACTACGCGAGACAGGTGGCGCAGGGCCTCGCCGGCGCGGCGCATCATGAATTCACATTGTTGTATCAACAGCTGCCCGACTCGCGGGACAAGCGCTTCATCGAAGCGCTGCCGTCCTGGGTGATCGAGCGGAACTGAGAACCGGAACCCGCATGCCAAAGCAATCGTCGACGCCTCCGCAGACGCCGCTGCACACGATGCCGAAGTTCGGCGATCTGCAGGGCAGCTACTACTCGCTGCCGCTCAAGCCGCCGTTCTCGATCACGAACCTCTCGTGTCGGTTGTTTCCGTTGCGCGCGAACCTCAATTCAGTTCAGGGCTTCGTCAACAACTACGTGAACGTCGTTCCAGAGGAGGTGGGGCACTTCAGGGCGTTCTCGCCCTATCTCCTGCTCATGATGCTCGACTACGGGAGTCTCGCGCTCGAAGCGACGAACCTCGGGTGGTTCTCGCAGCACGAGATCATGTTCTGCGTGCCCGTCGAGTGGTATCGCATCGTCAAGGGCAAGTGGGTGTTCCACGACTGGGCGATGCTCACGCCGTTCATCTTCGTCGACGACGATCTCTCGTTGAACATGGGGCGCACTGTCGCCGGCTGGCCGAAGACGTACGCGAAAATGACGCCGACGATGAGCGCATGGATGCGCGATCCGATCGCGCCCGTGAATGAAGCGACAGCGAGTGCGATGGTGTTCAGCGAGTTGTACGCCGGGAAGAAACAGGAGGAACGCGTCTTCCTCGAGATCGATCGTGATGCGCCGATCGCGAACATGCGCGTACCGTTCAACACCAACAGCCCCATCGCGCCCTGGATGGTTGCTTCGAACATGGCGAAGTCCGCGGCTGATTTCGGTCGTGATTCGCTCGGCTGGATGAACGGGCTTGGCCTCATGCCACTGCATCAGGGCAGCAGCGCGTCCAACTACGGCTCGATGTTGCGCAACATGGCGACAGCGGTGAATCCGATGCGGCCGAACATGACGTCGAATATCCTGAACTGCAAACAGTTCCGCGCGTCGGAGGATCCATCACGCTACTGCTATCAGGCGCTCACGATGGGCGCGATGAAGTTCACGAAGTTCAATGGCATCGGGCTGCTCGGCGAACAGGCGGTGATGGCGGGCGATCTCTCCGGTGGCTATTCGGTGAAGCTCCATGAGTGGCCCTCTCTCCCGATCACGCGGCTTCTTGGTCTCGAGGTCGAGAAGCGATGGAAGGGCGACGGCGTGAACGTCGCGCAGCTCAGGCCCGTGATGCCGTATTGGTATGACTGCAACATGGACTACCAGACAGGCTACAACGTTGCGTGGCGCACGCGCGACGGCATCTGGCGTGACCGCGACGGGCACCGGCATCTGCCCAGCATGATCGGAAATGCTGTCGCGCCGGATGAGCTGCTCTATAACTCGGCGCTCGGTCCGTCGTCGAAGCCCGTGGCGGGCCCCTTCCGTTTTGCCGGGACGACGATTCGTGTGCTGCCACTCCTCGCGACGCGTGCTACTGTCGAGAAATATCTCGAGGAGTATCTGAACGAACCGCTCGCTTCCGCGAAAGAGCGTTTCACGCTGTGGTGTCCCGACGATCCGTCCGAGATGCATGCGCACGTGTACCTCACGGCGACGAGCTTCGGCGACGTGACATCGGGAACGAACAACGTCGGCGACTGGGCTGATCGCGAGATGGCGTTCCTCATTCCGGTGAAGCGCGAGCGCGAAGTCGGCAAGGACAAGTGGGAGCTCGTCGGCGTCGGACTCGTGCCCGCGTACACATACGTCGACAACGTGACGGCGGCCATCAGTGGCAGCGAAGTGCTCGGCATTCCGACCACTGGCGCGCGCTTCGGAGAGGCGGAAAGCTCGTGGATGTCCGAAGAGGGGCCGGCTCCGGGCGCGGCGCAGACACTGCTGCTGGTTGACGCGGAGATTCTTCCGGCCGTCGGTGAAGGCGAGCGGACGCAGAAGCGCCGCATCGTCGAGATCATGCAGGGCACGCCCGTCGAGGCGACGGACCCCGTGGCATGGCGCGTCACCGGCGATCGCTGGAGCGCGATTCTGCGGCAGGAGCTCGACCGCAAGTATGCGACGAAGGACCGCTTTCCCGAGGAGCTGCAGCACGCGCGCGCGATGGGCCTTGCCCTACTCGGTAATCGCGTGCCGATCTCGATGTTCACGATGAAGCAGTTTCGCGACAACGCCGATCCGGACTTCGCGTGCTACCAGTCGATCGTGCGCATTCAGCGCACGCTCATGGAAGTGCTGGACTTCCGCGAGATCGAGCAGCCACTCGTGATCCGCATGCACGATTTTCCGACGCAACCGATTGTCGCCCAGCTCGGGCTCATCGGAAAACCCATTCGCGATGATGGTGTGGGCGTCGCATACGCGCTGCAACCAATTCGTCCCTTCTGGATTCGCGTCGCGAAGGAAGAGGACCTCGGCCAGCCATTGGTCTATCGTGCGGGAACTCCGTCGTGGAGTCGGGCAGGGATGAACCCGAGCTCATACTTCGACGACTACGCAACGACCACACTCAGAAGCAGCACTGGCGTCATTCAGGACCAGGGCGACCCTCGGCGATTGGAGACGACGGTCGATGACGGGCAAACGGGGACCGGCGGCAAGAACGATCTCGAGGTGATCTCGCTCGGCGAAGCACGCAGCGCTGTCGAGCGCATTGATCCACAGATGGTCATCGAGTCGATTCTCTCGCGCGAATGGGGCAACTGGGACGACAACGCGCGCTGGCGCGAGGGGCGCCGAGAGCTCGAGACGCTCTACGCGTCGGCGGTGGCCGGAGTGCCGCCGCACAAGCTGGCGTTCGCCGAGCAGCAGTTCTTCGTCATGCTGTCGGAGAAGATTCGAAGCAGCGGCATCGAGAAAAGCATCGTCAGCGCCATCGACTCAATGCGAGACAATCTCTGGACGCTGAACGAGAGTCGTACGCCGATGGAAGAGCAGTGGGCGATTCTCACCGACTGGGGCGTCGAGCGGCTCTATCCGACAGTGGACGCGAACGACACACAGCACGCGCCGGCAACGAACGGCGAAATTGTGGGCGCGATCAAGAATTTTCTCGACGACGTGCTCAATATCGGTCTCATGCCGGTGAAGGGTGAGCCCGCGTCGCTCAATGGACGGAAGGATTTCGCCGTGCGCGACAACGGTGCGCGCATGCGCGAGATCTTTGCGATTGCCCTGGAAAAGATTCGCGCCGAGCTTCGCGAATTGATCGGCTCACCCCAGTTCAAGGCCGACCAGCACGCTGCGTTCAACTCAGCGCCACTCACCGATCCAGGGGCAGCCGCGGATCCGTATCGTACTGCCGTCGAAAAGGCATGGGCTGTCTGGCCATTACTTCGCGAAGCGGTGACACTCGCGCGTGCACGTTGCGACCTTCAGCGTGAGGCGTTGCTCAGCCAGCTGTCAAAGACATGGCAGAAGCCGGAGTTCTGCGTGCGTCGAGACTCGGCGGGGCCGGAAAAGGAGCGACTCTTTCCGCGTGCAGAATCATGGGACAACGAGTGGTACGTCGGTGCCATGCACTCGATGTCTGCTCCTATGCGCAGTGACCCTCCCGACCCCGACGCGGCGAAGTCGTCAGCGCGCAAACGCGCCGCAGACGCTGCGCGAAAGCCGAAACGCAAAGCGCGATGATGGCTAGCTCCGCATCAGCTGTGAGGATGATCGAGATGCCACGCGATCGCGTCGCGGAGTGTCTCGTCGAGCGGGCGGATGCGCACACCGAGCGCGCGTTGCTCGGCGCTCTCCTGCATCGGCCACGCATCGGCGATGAGCGGCGCGGCGCGCCACGCGTCGGGCGCGGCACGGCCAGTCATAGCAAGCGTGGCCTCGAGCCAGAACGCCGCGACGACGGTGGCGCGAGTATCGACGCCAATGACCTGAGCACGTACGTTCGCAATGTCGCCGATGCGTCTCACGAGATCATCCATCGCGACGTTGTGTCCCACGAGCGGAAGCTGCACGCCATATCGCTGAGCTGCGAGGGCAGCGTGCACGCCACTGGCGACATCGCGTACGTCGATCACGTTGATCACGTGATGCATCGCGGCGGGCAGAGTGCGCTCGAGGACCATTCGTACGAGGCTCGATCGTTCCGCTCCATGCTGCCAGGGTCCGAGAAACGCCGCCGGATTGAGGACGACAGCTGGTACGCCGTTGCGAGCGGCGCCGAGCACCATATCCTCCATCAACTGCTTCACGCGAAAGTAGGGATACACGCTGCGTCGCCAGCGCGACTCCATCTGCGCTACGAAACCAGCGGGTCGCGGAAGCGTCGTAAACGTGCTGATGAAGGCGAGCTGCACACCATGGCGCGCGACGGCGTCGAGCAACGCAGTCGTCCGACGCCGCGCGTGTGCAAGGAGATCCTCCGGCTCGCTCCCGCTTCGGACGAAGAGACTCAATGGACTCGGCGCAGCGGCATCGATGACGACATCGTGCCCGCTCATCCAGTCGTCGAGCTGACCATCGGCGTCAGCGTCACCGCGCACGATGCGCGCGCCGAGATCAGCAAGCGCACGCGGTTCGAGCTGGCGCGAGGCTGCGGTGACGCGCTGCCCTCGTGCGAGCAGGTCGCGCACGACGGCCTGTCCCAGATGGCCAGTGGCGCCGAGTACGAGGGTTCGTGTCTTACGACTCATTCATCGCCATGAACTGTTCCCGAGAGGAAGATCGATGAACACGCTCAATCCATTCAGCGCGATCAATCTCCATGGAGACGGCGTCTTTCGCGGCGTGACGCTGGCTGCGCCGATCGAAAGCGTCGAGTCGCTGCTACCGTCGGGGCTCGCGCTCGGCGACCAGACTGTTACGCCCAAGGGAACGCATCCCGTCATCGTGTCGTTCAATGATCTCTCTCGAGCAGTGATGTCAGTGCCGACATTGCTGCCGGTGTTGAACTATCACGAGTACACGCTGGGCATTCCGTATTCGTACGTCTCGCGCGGAGGCATGAACCGCAACAGCCCGGGGCCATACTACTACATGCCGCGCCTGTACCTCAACAGCGTCCTCGCCGTCCTCGGCGGCATTGGCTTCTGGGGATTCCTCAAGCGATTGGCGAGCTTCAAGGTCGACGAAGAACAATTCATCATATCGACGGAGACCGACGAGCTGCTGACGTCCCTCACGTGGAAGCCAGCGGGCGAGCATCGGCCGGTCGGTGAGTACGCGTTCTTCGAGCCAATACGCCAGATGCTCGATCAACCGCTCATCTCGCAGTTGCCGCCGCTCGACGGCTTTCCGTTCGTCGTTTCCGACTTCGACAAGCGTTGGGATGTTGCCACAGTGCGCCCACTCGAGACCACCGTCGAGATCGACGCGGCGTTCGTGCCGCAGTTCAGAAGCTCAGTGCGCGCGCAGCTGAACGGTAAGACTCTTCGCGAGACCGCTCGCGGCATCGACAAATCGCCCCTCGGATCGTACGAGCTCGTCGCGCCGTGGCGCCTGGGGATGCCGTATGTCCCGCTGATGCGCGCATGGGAATGACATCAGGTTACATCAACTCGCCATTTGATTGAGCAGCGCGCGCGCATCGCGCAGATCCGGTGTGTTCTGGCCCTCAGTGAACGACGCATACACCTCCGCCAGCGCTTGACGCGATTGTGCACCATCGCCGAGCGAGCGTTGAACTTCGCAGAGGCTCATCAGAGCGCGGAGCTCGAGACTCTTTGCCTGCTGCACACGCGCCATCTCGATTGCCAGACGCAGATTGCTCTGCGCCGACGCCAACAACGTCGCACGGTCACCACCAGTCTTCGGCGCCTCGGCTGCGCCTCTCGCCTGATCGAAGAGAAACTTTCCCTTGAGACGATAGAATTCGGGCTCGTAGAAGCCTTCCTCGGTGCCTTTTGCGAGTGCCATTCCTTCACGCAATACACCGAACGCTTCGTCCGCTTGCTTCGCTTCCCACAGCGCCTCTGCGAGCGCGGCGAGCATGTGCACCTGCGTGCAACCATTGCCTGCCGCGCGATAGCGTGCGAGGCCGTCGCGCATGTGCGCGATACCCTCCTCGAGACGTCCCTGCGTCGTCATCGCCCAGCCGCGGTACACAGCTACCATCGGCTCCCAGAACGCGAAGCCCTCCTCGTGCGACAGCCGCACTGCTTCATCCGCCATCTCGAGGATGCGCGCCGGATCACGCAGCAGATGGTGAAACCACGTCTTGTAGCTCACCGCCCACGCCAGTGACGGCATGTGGTTGAGTTGCCGCGCGAGCGAGAGTGATTCGTCGCTCGCCTGACGCGCCTGATCGGGGAATCCGAGCATCCACAATGCGTCGCCCTTGAACGACAGCAGACACACGCTCGAGCCATGGCCGAAGTTGCGCGCGATGAGCCGCTCCTGCTCGAGATCGAACACGGCAAGCCCCGCGTTCGCGTGCTCGATCGACGTGTGAAAGTCGCCGTGATAGCAGTGTGAGCACGCGGTGGCGTGACGCGCCGGAGGAATCAGCAGCGGATTGCCGACCATCGTCGCGAGCTCGAGCACCTGTGGCGCGAGCGCGAGCGATTCGCCCACACGTCCGGCGACGAAGTGATACGCCCACGTGCCCCACAACACGGGCAGGCGATGCGGCGTACCTTCGACCAGATCGACCAGCTCGCGCGCACGACGATACGCTTTGTCGAGCTCCGGCGAGGCCCAACCTTGCGTTGCCGTGAGAGCAGGAGCGAGCGCCGCCTGAAACTCGAGCTCCACTGAAAGACGCTCCGCCTCCGGCACATCATCGATGAGCTCCAGGCCGCGCTTGAGATGCGCAATGGCCTCGTGATTCGCTGCGCGACTCAGCGCCTGTTGTCCAGCCGCAAGCCAGTACTTGATTGCCTGCGCCCCGTTTCCCGCGCGACTGAAATGTTGCGCGACGAGCTCGGGACGCTTTTCCACGACATCCGGAAAGTTCGCGACGAGTGACCGTGCGATCTTCTCGTGATATTCCTGACGCGTCTTGCGGAGCAGCGATTCGTAGGCGGCGTCCTGAATGAGCGCGTGCTTGAAGGTATACGTCGACGCCGGAGCCTCGCCGCTCTGCGAAACAAGATCGAGCTCGACGAGACGAGTGGCGGCATGTTGCAATCCGTTCTTCGTCTTGTCCGATACGCTGAGCAGTAGCTCAAAGCCGAACTCCCGTCCGACGGTCGACGCCAGCTGTGCGACTGCCTTGTCCGGACCAAGACGATCGATGCGCGCCATCAACGAGTCGTGCACGGTCGCCGGTATGAGGCCGGGTGGCAGGGGTCCGGTGAGCTCGAATCGATCGTCGAACTCCTTGAGCACCCCCGTTTCCACGATCGTGCGCGTCACCGCTTCGACGAACAACGGCACACCACCGGTCCGTGCGATGAGCGCCAACATCACTTCTTCCGGCAGCGTCTTTTGTCCAACAACGCCTTCGATGAGCGCGCGCGCGTCGGTTTGCGGAAGTGCTGCAATCTTCAGTTCATGCCAATGCGTCGCCGGCGGCCACGACACGGTCCCTTCTGGCCGCGTGGTGCACACGATGAACAACGGCGACGCTGCCTGTCGAGCGACGAGTGACGCCACAAGCTCGAGCGTGGAGGGATCGGCCCAGTGAAGATCCTCGACCAGCAGCAGCACCGGCGATCCGTCCGGTGAATGGAGTAACAGATCAGCGAGAATCTCGAGAGTGCGCAGGCGCTGGCGTGCCGGCTGGAGGTCGAGCGCCGGATATCGATTGCCAAGCGGAATGGCGAGCAGCGCTGCCACCAACGGGACCGCTTCCTCGAGCGGTACGCCACGACCTTCGACAAACCGTTCCAGGTTGTCGAGCTTCGTTGCTGGAGTAACGCCGGCCTCGAGGCCAAGTCGCCGCTCGAGCATCTTCGTGACGGGATGCAGCGCACTGTTCATGTCGTACGGCGAACACTCGGCCTCGAACAGCTCATGCAGATGATCGCGCGCGGCAAGCTGCGCGACGCGCAGCAACCGCGACTTGCCGATGCCCGCTTCGCCACGCAGCAACAGCGTGCGACCATTCCCGTCAACGGCTTCCGCCCACGCAGCGCGGATCACGTCGACTTCGTGCTCGCGACCGATGAACGGCGCCAATCCCGACGCCGCGATCGCGCTGAAGCGACTCGATGCTCTGCTGCGGCCGAGCACGCGGAAGAGCTGCAGCGGACGCGAGATGCCTTTGAGCGTGCGCGGGCCGTAGTCCTCGAGCGCAAAGTGTCCGGAGATCAGCCGTCGCGTTGCGTCGCTGATCAAAATGGTATCCGGCTCCGCTTCGGATTGCAGCCGCGACGCGATGTTTGGTGCTTCACCGAGTGCGAGCTGCTCGCGCGTCTGTCCGCTGCCGACGTCGCCGACGACGACAAGCCCCGTGTGGATGCCGATGCGCACGCGCGGCTTCTGTCCCTGCAGCGAGAGTGACGACAAGCCCTGCAGAATATCGAGCGCCGACTGCACCGCGCGCACGGCGTCGTCTTCGTGCGCCTTCGGATAGC
>JBDUCR010000028.1:0-10132 GCA_040003345.1 bacterium | reverse complement strand
CCGTCGAGAACACGCGCAAGATCACGCGCACGATGGAAATGGTGGCGACCTCGAAGATGAAGCGGGCACAGGACCGCGTCGTCGCCGCGCGCCCGTACGCGCTCGCGCTCGCCGAGGTGATCTCCAGTCTCTACACCAGCGAGCTGGCGGAGCGCTTTCCGCTGCTGCGTCAGCCGGAGAAGGCGAGACGAGTCGCGCTCATCGTGTTGACCAGCAACCGCGGTCTCGCCGGTGGATTCAACGCCAACCTGATCAAGGCCGCTCGCGCACAGATCATCGAGATCGAAAAGACCGGCGCGAAGGTCGAAGTGCACGTCATCGGCAAGAAGGGTATCGGCTACTTCAAATACGTTGGTCGTGAGCTCGCCTCCCAGCGCATCGATGTCACCGATCGCCCTACGGCGGAGAACGCGTCGGAGATCGTTGATGCGTTGATGGCTGAGTACATCGCTGGCGATCTCGATGGCGTGTATGTCACGTACGCGAGATACGTGAGTGCGCTCAGCACACCGCCGACGACTGATCGTATTCTGCCTGTCACGCCGCCCGCGCCGAAGGAAGGTGGAACGCAGCGTGACTATCTGCTGTTCCCGGATGCGGAAGCAATCCTTACCGAGTTGCTTCCGTCGTACGTGCGCAATGCGGTGTATCGCGCGCTCGTGGAAACGGTGGCGGGCGAGCAGTCGGCACGCCGCACCGCGATGAAGAACGCAACGGACAACGCCGGCGACATTCTGAACGTGCTTCGCCGAACTTATAACCGCGCCCGTCAGGCGCAGATCACGCAGGAGATCGCCGAAATCGTCGGCGGCGCTGCTGCTCTCCAGGGATAGCCATGGCCACCGCAATCGAAACCAAACAAATCGGCAAGGTCGTTCAGGTCATCGGCCCGGTGCTCGACGTTTCATTCGACTCGGGGCATCTGCCCGAGCTTCTCAACGCGCTCGAGATCAACGCCACCACCGACTCGGGCCAGGAGATCCACGTGACGGTCGAGGTGCAACAGCACATCGGCCGCAACCAGGTTCGCGCAGTCGCCATGAGCTCGACGGACGCAGTTGTCCGCGGCATGGAAGTCGTCGATACAGGCGGACCGATCTCCGTTCCCGTCGGCACCGTACCGCTCGGTCGCATTCTCAACGTGCTCGGTCAGCCGATCGATAACGGCGCCGACATCCCGAAGGATGCGCTGCGCTGGCCGATCCATCGCAAGCGTCCCGACTTCGTGAACCTCGAGCCGAAGACGGAAATCTTCGAGACGGGCATCAAGGTCGTCGATCTCATCGCGCCGTTCGTGAAGGGCGGAAAGATCGGGCTCTTCGGCGGCGCCGGCGTCGGCAAGACGGTCGTCATTCAGGAGCTGATCAACAACATCGCGAAGGAGCACGGCGGTAAGTCCGTGTTCTGCGGTGTGGGTGAGCGTACGCGCGAAGGCAACGATCTCTATCTCGAGTTCAAGGAAGCGAACATTCTCGACAAGGTGGCGCTCATCTACGGTCAGATGAACGAGCCACCTGGTGCGCGCCTCCGCGTCGGTCTTACGGGACTGACGGTCGCCGAATACTTCCGTGACGTCGACAATGCCGATGTGCTCGTGTTCATCGACAACATCTTCCGCTTCACGCAGGCAGGCTCCGAAGTGTCCGCACTGCTCGGCCGCATGCCGAGCGCGGTGGGTTATCAGCCGACGCTCGCGACGGAGATGGGCGATCTGCAGGAGCGCATCACTTCGACGAAGAACGGCTCGATCACGTCGGTGCAGGCCATCTACGTTCCGGCTGACGACATCACCGATCCTGCGCCGGCCACGGCATTCGCGCACTTGGACGCGACGGTCGTGCTCGATCGCTCCATCACGGAGCTCGGTATTTACCCGGCCGTGAGTCCGCTTACGTCGACGAGCCGTATTCTCGACGCGCAGTACATCGGTCAGCGTCACTACGACGCCGCCACGAGCGTCCAGAAGATTCTGCAGCGCTACAAGGAATTGCAGGACATCATCGCCATTCTCGGCATGGACGAGTTGTCGGAAGAAGACAAGCGCGTCGTCGGCCGTGCACGCCGCATTCAGCGCTTCATGTCGCAGCCGTTCTCGGTGGCGGAGCAGTTCACTGGTATCCCGGGCAAGTACGTGAAGCTCGAGGAGACCATCAGCAGCTTCGAGCGTCTTGTGGCGGGCGAGTTCGATCACCTGCCTGAGCAGGCGTTCTTCATGGCGGGTGGCATCGACGACGTCGTTGCGAACGCCAAGAAAATGCAGAGCTGATCGATGCTCACCATTTCGGTGATCTCGCCGGAGGCCGTGCTCTTCGAGGGAACGACGGACTCTGTCGTCGCGCCGGCGTTCGATGGCCAGGTGGGAATTCTCACCGGCCACGCACCCATGGTGACGCTGCTCGGCAAGGGTGAGTTGCGGCTTGGCGCCGATGGTGTCGGGAAGCGCTTCACCGTCGAGGGTGGTTTCCTCCAGGTTGTGGACGACGTCGTTCGCGTCGTGACTGAGCACGCGAAAGCAGTCTAGTCGGTGGCGCGTTAGGTTTTGCGGGCGGCGAAGAGTGAGCTCTTCGCCGCCCGTGTTTTTTGGTACGGCAGCTCTCTCATTGGTCTGGCTGTCATCCCGCAAGAGCGGTGGCGGAGTGTCTGGTTGTCATCCCGCAGGAGCGATAGCGAGTGTCGGGATCTACTTTCAGTGCAGCTTGGCCAGGTATAATCGGCACGATGGTAGATCCCGACACTCGTTCGCTTCGCTCACTCCTGCGGGATGACAGGGCTCGTAATCGCGCACGCGCTCCGGAGGGTGCATGAGCCGACAGGCACGAAGGCGACGAGGTCCTCCCGCTCGCATCGAGCTCGCGCCGTCGCGAAGTGCGCTCACTCGTGGATGGCTCGTTCCGGCGATTGTCGCGCTCATTGCGCTGATCGTCTTCGCGCCAGCGCTGCGGAACGGCTTCATCGCGTGGGACGACGATCGTAATTTCCTCAACAATCCATCCTATCGCGGTCTCGGTATCGGGCAGCTGACATGGATGTGGACGACGTTTCATCTCGGTCACTACGTGCCGCTGTCGTGGATGACGCTCGGCCTCGACTACTCCCTCTGGGGGATGAATCCAGCGGGCTATCATCTCACGAATATCCTGCTGCACGCCGCAACGGCGGTCGTCGTGTTCTTTGTGGCGCGACGGGTTCTCGATCTTGCTGGAGTGACGTCGCCCAGCGCAACGGGAGTCGATTCACTCCTTCCCGCTGCGTTCGCGGCGCTCGTGTTCGCGATTCATCCACTTCGCGTGGAGTCAGTCGCGTGGGTGACCGAGCGGCGTGACGTGCTGTCCGAACTGTTCGCAACATCGAGCGTCCTCCTGTACCTGAGGGCTGCGGTCGAGAAGAGGAGCGGCGGACGATCGTATTGGATTTCCTTAACGCTGTTCGCCTGCGCGCTTCTCTCGAAAGCGACGACTGTCACACTGCCCGCGGTGTTGCTGCTTCTCGACGTCTATCCGCTGCGACGTCTTAGCGGATCGCGCGGCTGGTGGAATCCGGACGCACGTCGCGTGTATCTCGAGAAGATTCCATACGCGATGCTCGCGATGGCTATCGCGGCGCTCTCGATCGTGGCGTTGCCGGCGCGACCGCAGCTGAGTATCGGCGACAAGCTTGCCGTGTCTGCGTACAGTGTCTTCTGGTATCTCTCGAAGACACTCGTGCCGTTGCGTCTCTCGCCCTTGTATCCGATGCCCGCGACCATCAATGCGGGTGGCGCCAAATTTCTCGCGAGCTACGTGATTGTCATTGGCATCTTCGCGCTCGCGTTTCTTGCGCGGCGACGATGGCCTGGGTTCGGCATCGCGTGGCTTGCATTCATCGTCATCACGCTGCCGATGCTCGGGCTTGTGCAGAACGGACCGCAGATCGCGGCGGATCGCTACACGTACCACTCAGGACCCGTGCTCGCGATTCTGGCTGGCGCACTGTTCGCTCGGCTCGCGATGAAGGATGGACGAATGGCCACTGGAATCGCCGCGGCGTTGCTGCTGTGGTATGCAGCGCTCACGTGGCGGCAAGTGGAGGTCTGGCGCGACTCGCCGACGTTCTGGTCGCATGTGCTCGAGCTGGAGCCGGAGTCTGCTCTTGCACACGGCGGCGTTGCGCAGGAGCTCGCGTCGCAAAACAGAATGCCGGAAGCGATCGCGCACTATCGCGACGCGCTGAGGATCGACCCCCGATACTCCGAGGGCGAAAATAATGTCGGCGTTGCGCTCGCCCGGACTGGGAACGTAGCAGAAGCGATCGTGCACTATCGCAGAGCGCTTGCGATCAAGCCCGACTACGACGAGGCCCACAGCAATCTTGGCGCGGCGCTCGCGAGTCGCGGTGACCTTGCGAATGCAATCGAGCAGTATCGATTGGCGATCGATGCGAACCCCTTCCTCGCCGATGCGCAGTTCAACTGGGGAAATGCGCTGTTCGCGCGCGGGGAGATCGCGGCGGCGATCGAACATTACATCGCCGCGTCGCGCATCAGGCCGGGAGATTCGGACATCGCCAACAATCTCATGGTGGCGCAGGCACGGTTGACGGCTGGCGCGCAACGAGCGGTGCCCGCACAGATGCCTCCCAAGGAGAGCCGGGTCAATCGACCTTGACTGATGGCACTCCGGGTGAGTGTATAAGGCATGTCAGCGTCAGTTCGTCGCACATCCCGCCTGCGACGCGCGCTCCTCGTTTTAGTTCTCTGCGCCGTCGGCAGCTCCGCTGCGTCGGCGCAGCTTGGCGCGGTCATCAGGGGCGTCGTGCGCGATTCCGCTGGTCACCCAGTGCCAGGCGTCGATCTGGGCGTGGCCGGTGCTGCTGTCCGTACACACTCGGATGACAAAGGTGAATATCGAATCGCGGGAGTGATTCCCGGGCCGGCGACTCTTGTTGCACGTCGCATCGGATTCAAGCCACACTCGCAGAACATTCAGCTGCGCGGCGGCCTCGAGTACACGGTCGACATTACGCTCGTCGCCGCTGCGGAAGTGCTCGAGGCCGTGAATGTGACCGCGCCACATCAGGTCTACGAGGCGCGGTTGGCCGGATTCAACGCGCGCATGCAAAAGAAGGTTGGGCACTTCGTCACGCGGGAACGGATCGACCGCGCGAACAGCACGACGCTCTCCGATATGCTGCGCGAGATTCCCGGCGTGAAGATCGGTCCCATGCGCAACGAGGGGCGGGCGATCCGGCTTCGCGGGTCGACGTGTCCGCCACTCGTGTTCGTCGATGGGTTTCCAGCGACCGCCGGCGAATTCGACGTGGACATCATCGATCTGCAGAGCGTCGAAGGGATCGAGGTGTATGCCGGGCTGGGTACGATTCCGCCAGAGTTCACTGGTCCGCGAGAGCTCGACCGATGTGGAGTGATTGCGATCTGGTCGCGCCCCTCGCGTGACCGCCGCCAAGCTGCGTTTCGTGCCGAGGCCAGAATGGATTCGGTACGGCTATCTGAGCTGAGCAGTGCGCTCACTCACGACGAGGTAGACCTCGCGGCTCGGCTGGATACGGCTAGCCCGGGACCGCGGTATCCGGACTCGCTGTTTCGTGCGAGAGTTCCGGGCCAGGTCGTGGTGGAGTTCGTGGTGGATTCGGCGGGAATGGTCGAGGCAGCGACGATCGATGTCCTCGCGTCGTCCCATCCACTCTTTACCGCCTCGGTGCGCGAAGCGCTCCTCTCGGCCCATTTCTATCCTGCTTGGGCGAAGGGAAGGCGCGTACGTCAATTCGTTCAGCTGCCATTCTCGTTCGTGCCGGACGAGGAGTCGCCGAAGCGGCCGCCAGAATAGGGGCTTACTTTCTGTGACGAAATGACGCAGGATGTGACGAGCCGAGCGCAAGCGGGGTCGGGAACAGTTGAACCACCAAAACGTCGCCCCATCAAACGTCGATGGACGACCTCAAGCTGGGCACGCGAAAAATCCCACCGCGCGTGCCAGATTCTTCGCTCTCCCCGAGAGGGGCGATTTCTTCGCTTCCGCTGCTACACGCCTCCTACGCGGTGAACTTGCCGCGAGTTCCAATGTTCTCTTGGCTCCCCTGTTTCGCGGAGCCTGACACATAGACACCGGTACCGTCGAATTGGTTGCGTTCGCGGACCTAGGACCTGTGAACGGCGTGCTGCCTCCCGCAGACGGCGCGCCGGGTTGGACGTCGATGCGAGTGCACCGACGCGAGTGAAGTGCGGAACCCCATCTCGAGGATTCATATGAAAAGAGTTGCAGGCGTTCGAGGCGTTGCTGCCCTCGTCGCGCTCGCCCTCACCGCAGTCGCCGGATCGGCGAATGCACAGGGCGGTGCGTTGATCACGGGCAAGGTGACGAACGAGCAGGGAGCGCCAGTCGCAAGTGCCAACGTGTTCATCCAGGCGCTCAACGCCAACACGATCACCAATGCGAATGGCGTTTACTCGCTGGCGATCCCCGTAACCCAGACAAACGGCCAGCAGGCGCTGCTCACGGCCCGATACATCGGCTATGTGCGTCAGAATCGCCCGGTCATCGTCAAGTCCGGCTCCCAGAACCACGACTTCGTTCTGAAGGTTGATCCGTTCCGCCTCGAAGAGGTTGTCGTCACGGGAGTCGCCAACGCGACCTCGAGCACCGTGATTCCGTTCTCCGTCGCGAGCGTGAGTGAAGAGCAGCTCAAGCAGGTGCCTGCCACGTCACCAGTTGCCGCGCTCGCCGGAAAGATCTCCGGTGCGAAGATCTCCCTCGGCACCGGTAATCCGGGCGCTGCGCCGACCATCCGCCTCCGCGGCTCCACAAACCTCGGCATCGGCACCAGCACGCCGCTCATCATCGTCGACGGCGTGATCACGAAGAACTCGATCGCCGATATCGACGCGAACGACATCTCTTCGATCGAGGTGTTGAAGGGCGCCGCGGCTGCTTCGTTCTATGGCTCCGACGCCGCGAACGGCGTCGTGAACATCACAACGAAGCGCGGCAAGGATCTCTCGGACAACAAGATGGATTTCCAGGTCCGGAGCGAGATGGGTCGTTCGGGCATTGCGCACTTCGTCCCCCTCGCCACGGCGCACAACTACGTCACGAATGCCGACGGAACGATTGCGCTCGACGCCTCGGGCTCGCGCATTCAGAAGCCGGACAAGATCGCTGACAATCCGTATCCCACTGCTGGGGCGGACGCGTTCCGCGATCAGCTCAAGACATGGCTGACCGATGGCTCGTTCTATAGCACGAACGTCCAGATGGGGCTGCGTCGCGGGAACACGAACTTCAACACGTCGTTCACGAATGACCACAACCAGGGCATTCTTCCCCTGACGACGGGCCAGTTCCGCCAGAACGTTCGCCTCAACGTGGATCAGGGCCTCACCGACAAGGCCGACATGTCGGCAAGCATCACCTACGGCATCAACAAGAACGACTACGATCCGACCAGCTCGGACGGGTTCTTCGCGTTGCTCCAGGCGCCGCCGGATCTCGATCTTCTTCACCCGGTGACGACGGACAGCACTTCGTATTATCCGCTACTCCCGGTCAACAACTCGCCGAGTGCACGCGGCAATCCGCTGTATCAGTATGCGAATGAAGACTTCACCTTCCGCCGCGAGCGTATTCTTGGCTCGGTGTCAGGCCGCTACCGTCCGACGGACTGGCTGCGCTTCGAAGGCAGCTATGGCACGGACCGCCTCAATCGCCGCGACACCGACTACCGCTTCCGCGGCTACCTGAGCTCGAGCGCGACGCCGGGACCTGGCTTCTATCAGGTCTACAACAGCGGCAATGTCGCCGAGAACACGCAGCTCAACGCGACTGCAACGAAGCTGTTGATGAGCAGCGTTCTGTCCACGACGCGACTGGCGTATCTCGTCGAGACTGCGGACAGCACCAACGCGAATACCAGCGGCCGCAAGTTGAACGTCACTGCAGTGCAGGATCTCCAGGCGGCTGATCCAACTTCGATTCAGACGTCATCGGGTTTCCAATCCGCGCACACGATCGACTATCAGGCGTCGCAGAACTTCACCATCAAGGATCGCTACATCATCGACGCGCAGGTTCGTCGCGATGGATCGTCGTTGTTCGGTCCGGAATCCCGTTGGGCGAACTTCTATCGCGTCGCCGGTGCATACCGCATTTCCGAGGATTTCAAGATCCCCGGGATGAACGAGCTGAAGTTCCGCGCTGCTCGTGGTACCGCCGGTCTGCGCCCCGGTTTCCGCGATCAGTACGAGACGTACAACCTCTCGAACGGTCAGGCCGCCAAGCAGCAGCTCGGCAACAAGGCACTCAAGCCCGCGATCCAGACCGAGAATGAATTCGGTGTCAACGCCGCGTTCCTCGATCGCTTCGACATGGAGCTGGTGCACTCCGATCGCATGACGAAGGGTGCGTTCCTGTCGATCCCTCTGTCTCTCGCGCAGTCGGGCGGGTTCCAGAGCCAGATCCAGAATGCGGCAGACGTTTCCGCACGGACGACAGAGTTCTCGCTCCAGACGCGTGTGATTGACCGTCCGAACTTCAGCTACTCCTTCGGTATCACGGGCGACCACACGACGCAACGCATCGACAAGCTGGGTCGCGCGCCGTTCCGTGTGAGTCTTGGCGCGCAGGGACAGGACGTCTTCTACTACAAGGAAGGCGAGGCACTCGGCATCATGTACGGACAGAAGTGGGTCCGTAGCTTCGCCGAACTGCAGCAGAATCCTGCGTTCGCGACGGCCGTGGCGTCAGACTACGTCGTGAACCCGGTCGGTCTGCTGGTCAAGGCGTCACTGCGTGGTACACCCGGTGAAGTGCCCATCGCGCTCGTCGACGCAACGGGCAACAACCAATTCAAGATCGGTGATGTAAACCCGGACTTCTCGTTCGGTTGGTCGAATAACCTGCGCGTTCGTGGCTTTGGTATCTACGCGTTGTTCGACGGACAGAAGGGCGGACAGATCTACAACTTCACCAAGCAGTGGATGTTCCAGGACTTCCGTCACGCCGACGAAGATCAGAGCGGCAAACCGCAAGACCAGAAGATCGCGCTGCCGTTCTACACGGGCGGTTTGTACAACGGCCTCAACGCGAACGACTACTTCGTCGAGAGCGGTTCGTACATGAAGCTGCGCGAGCTGTCGGTGAGCTACGATCTCGGTGTGCGCACGCTGCAGAACGTTGGGCTGAGCCGCTACGCGAGCAACATCAAGCTCGCGCTGATCGGCCGCAACCTGTACACCTGGACCAACTACACGGGCTTCGATCCGGACGTGACGGCGAACAGCGACTTCAACTTCCGCATCGACGGCTTCCGGTATCCGCAGTTCCGCACGATCACCGGCCAGGTTACGGTCGGCTTCTAAATCACACGACTCCGGAGCATTCAAATAAATGAACAGCATAAAAAAGCTCGGGGCCGTCATGGCGTCGGCTTCCATCCTGCTCTCCGCAGGGTGCAAGCCGAACCTGGATGTGACGAACCCGAATGAGCCGGACGTTGCGCGTGCCCTCGCATCGCCGGAAGACGTGCAGGCACTCGCAATCTCCTCGATCCACTCGTGGTATCTGTCCAGCACGGACTACGAGCCGTACGCGTTCCTTCAAACGACGTCCGATGTATTGACGGCGAATTTTGGAAACTTCGGAATGCGCTTCAACAACCTCGAGCCGCGCATCGCATACGCGAACAACTCGGCTGGTGGTGACCGCGGCGTTACGGAAACTCCGTGGAATGCCTATTACGGAACGCTCGGTGCCGCGAACGACGCTGTTCGCGCGTTCAAGAGCGGCGTGAAGCTCGCTGCCGGACAAGCCGAGACAGACAAGTTCATGCGTCTCGCGCAGTACTCGCAGGCGGCGTCACTGACGAATCTTGCGCTGCTCTTCGACCAGTCGTTCATCGTCGACGATCAGTCGGACCCGGCAACTCCACCAGCGCTGTCCAGCTACAAGGACGTGTCGGCGAATGCGGTGGCGAAGTGGGCCGCACTGGCTGCGGCGGAAAACGGCAAAACCGATTCGTATGATCCGACGGTGCTGCCGATGTTGATCGGTCCGCTCAACTCCTCGCGCATCGGGCGCATCGCCAACACCATGGCCGCGCTCACGATGGCATACACTCCGCGCAATGCGGCCGAGGCGGCGAC
>JBDUCR010000267.1:0-10192 GCA_040003345.1 bacterium | reverse complement strand
CCGCCTCTTCATACGATCGATCAGTCACCCCGCCGCATGGATTCAGTTCGCCTTCGCAACACCGCTGCTGGCACAGGGCGTTGACCAACTGATTCCGCACAAAGTGAAACTGGAGTCCGTTGAATACCTCGGTAAGCGCGGCGTAAGAATTACCGAAGACGGTGTCGTGGGAAATGGAGAGGCGTATGCCGTCGTGAAGGAGAGCAGCTTTCACAACGGCGCGCTCGAACTGGAACTCGCGGGCCGTCCGACGTCCGCAGCCTCGGCCACGGCGCGCGGGTTCGTCGGCATCGCGTTTCGTCTGCATGATGATCAGTTCGAGTACATCTACCTGCGTCCGACGAATGGCCGAGCCGACGATCAGGTTCGTCGCAATCACTCCACGCAGTACGGCGCGTATCCCAACTTCAGCTTTGCCGTCGCTCGCCAGCAGTCGCCCGAGAAATACGAGAGTTACGTCGATCTCGAACCCGGTGTATGGACGCGAATGCGCATCACCGTCGAAGGCACGACCGCACGGCTGTACGTCCATGGCGCCGCGCAGCCCTGCTTGATTGTGAACGACCTCAAACTCGGTGATTCCGCTGGCGCTGTGGCGTTGTGGATCGGGCCAGGTACAGAAGGCTACTTCAGAGGACTCGAGATCAAGTCAACGAAGTGAGACGCCGTTGCCTCGACGCGCACGTACCGTGTGGCTGCGGTTACTCAGCGGCGCTGAGTGGCGTGATGCACGCTCACGTTCCGGCCTTCGCCCGTAATTTTCGCCTCGACCTCCAGCCGTCGACGGACAGAGCTCCTGGCCCACCGATGGCCACCGCAACGAGAGCTGCGATATACAGCAGGTTGATCTCGTAGCCCGGCGGACCGAATACCGGGCCAGTCGCAGTCAATCCCACCGTGTTCACTGAGCTGTAGCCATTGCGCAGGTGGACGGTGAACATCGCCACGAGCATCGAAGCGGCCAACGGGATGCTGATCAACGTGACGAGCATCCCGACGATGAGCGCGAGTCCTCCGAATACTTCCAGCAGCGTGACCATCCACGCGGTAGCCGCTGGGAACGGAACTCCGACGACGTGCAGCAGCTTGCCGAAGCCTGCCGGACCTCGTATCAACTTGGCCAGCCCATGCGCGAGAAATCCGTACCCGACGATCACGCGCAGTGGGACAATCCCCCAACTGCATGATGTATCACGACGCCACGTCCGCGGCGGTCTTAGCGTCGCGGACTGTCCACCAACGCTCGCTGCAGTGATCGGGATCATCAGATTGATACTTGGCGTAATGCTAAGTCAGTAGTCCACCGGCGAACACCAGCGGAGGCGCGACGAACGGACGCGTCGCGAGCAGAAGCGCCGCGACTAATCGTCGCAGATGTCACGCTTGCTGAATGACGAGCTTAGACCGGAGCCGAGCAGGAAGTTCCAATGTCGTGAGCAGGCATCTGTCGCACTGATGCGATCGCTCGCGGAGGGAACTCCGACGCGGGGTCATTGCTACTCGCACCAACGGACGCTCGTCCGTCGTCGGCTCCGCTCGCGCACGACCGTGCGATGCGCGCGCGCCGACATCCGGTACTGAGAGATTCACCAATGCAGATTACTGAACGTTCACGGCTCGCGCTGCTGACGCTCGCGAGCGTCGCGGTTGCGGCGTGTTCCGCTGACAGAGTCGTGAGCAACGCGCCGCTCAGCGCGCCCATCCCATCGGCATCACGCAGCGACGCGAGTGGTGACGACGACCGCAGCGAGCGCGCGACGGGTGCCGTCTACACAGAAACCAATGGTGCGACGGGCAACGTCGTGCTCGCGTTCCATCGCGCGGCCGATGGCTCACTGACGTCGCTCGGCGGCGTTTCCACTGGCGGACTTGGCATCGGCGGAACGACGGATCCGCTCCAATCGCAATACGCCCTCGTTGTGCGCGCCGATCATCGGATGCTGTTTGCTGTAAACGCGGGAAGCAACGACATCTCGAGCTTTCGCGTCGCCGGCGACGGATCACTCACGCTTGTGGACCGTGTCCGCTCGGGTGGCGTCATGCCGGTGAGCCTCGCATCGCGCGGTAACCTGCTTGTCGCGCTCAACACGACCTCGAACACAATTCAGGGATTTCGTACCACGGATTCTGGCAAGCTGTTATCCATCGTCGGCGCGACGGCATCGCTCCTGCCCGGCGCTGCAGGAGCATCGAGCATCAAGTTCTCCGCGGACGGCAGGCACCTCGTCGTGACGGAACGAATCAGTAACCGCGTCGAAATTCTTTCCGTGAACGAGAACGGACGTTTTGGTGCACCGGTGGCAACGACATCGAGTGGTGCGGTGCCGTTCGCCGTGGACAACGGGTTCGATGGTAGCGTGCTCGTCGCCGAGGCGGGCGGCGCGGCGCCCGCTGGCGCGGTGTCGTCATACCGGATGACGGAGAACGGCGCACTGCGCACGGTGACGGCCTCACTGAGCACGCAGAACAACGCAACGTGCTGGCTCGTCGCGACCGCGGATGGGCGGTTCGCATACGCGATCAACTCCGCGAGCAGTAATGTGTCCGCGCTATCGGTCGGGAGCGGCGGACGACTCGCGCTGCTGAGCGCGGGGGGTGTGACGGCGTCGACCGGTGCGGGCAGTGCGCCGCTCGATCCAGCTCTCGCCGCAGGTGATCGATTTCTCTACGTGCTCGAGGCGGGAAGAGGCGCGATTCAGGGCTTCCGTGTCACGGACAGCCACGGCCTTGTAGTGCAGGGCAGTGTGTCCACGGGCGCGCCGAGTAGCGGCCAGCAAGGGCTCGCCGCGTTCTAGTCGACTCACGAGGGACCGCCAGCACGCGTGGCGGTCCCTCTGTATCCGACAGAATCGAAACTTCCTGGAACCGTCCGACGTGCTCGTGACTACACATGTGACGAATGCGCTCTGCGTCGATCGGCCAGGATCATCACCGCCGCATCGCGAGGCCTCATGATTAGACATGCTGAATGCCTTTCTGTCGTTCGGCAGCTCTGGCCCTGCCTCGACGGCGTATTACCGGAATCACTTCAGCAACGCGCCACCGAGCATTTCGCTCGCTGCGCCATGTGCCAATCTCACTTCGACTTCGCGCGGTTTCTTCTTGCTGCGGTACATGAGCATGGCGGTGTCAACGGACATTGCGACGACGAGGCGCTGCGCATTCGCGTCCATGAGTCATTGGTCGCCGAGTTTCACTTCGACCGATGAGCGTGCAGACTCGAGTCGCGTCGTGCGGTCGCGCGGGCGTGCTTTTCCGCGGATATGAACGGCGGCACGGATGATCTCATGATGACTCAATCGGCCGGGATCACTCAGCACGCGGAGCAGCGCGCAGCCGAGGACTCATCGTTCGAGCGGTTGACCATGCCGCATCTTCCGGCGGTCGCGCGTTTCGCGCGGTCGCTCACGCGCGATGCGGTACGTGCGGATGATCTCGTGCAGGAGACGTACATGCGCGCACTGCGCGGCTGGCACACCTTTCGGGATGACTCCGATCCGAGGCGTTGGTTGTTTGCCGTCTGCCATCACGCGTTCCTGCGCGGCGTGCGACGCGAGGAGGTGTATGTCGATGCCCCTGATGACGACCCCGAGCTCGAATCGCTCGCGACGGCCGCAGCACACTGGAGGGCGCAAGAGTCCGGGCTTGTCGACGCGGTTGAGCGACTGGATCTCGGGCCGGCGATCGACCGTGCACTTGGCACGCTGTCGCCGCATTACCGCGCGGCCGTCGTGCTCGTCGACGTCGAGGGACATAGCTACGAGGAGGCAGCCGCGGTGCTTCGCATTCCGGTAGGCACGGTGCGCTCACGTCTCTTCCGGGGACGTCGTGTGCTTCAGGATCTTCTCTTCGAGTTTGCGCGCGACGCAGGCTTCGAAACCGCGCGTGCGCCCGCTGTGAAGGAGCGATCCGAATGATTCCGTCGAAACCTGAGATCGCGAATAGCGAACGCGTGGATCCAATCGACTGCGAGACGGCGGTGAGGCGGCTCTGGGATTTTCTCGATGGACGGTTGCCCGCGCGGTCACGTGAGGAGGTCGAGACGCACCTCGCGACCTGCGAGCTCTGTCCGCCGCACTTCGAGTTTGCGCGATCGATGCAGCGCGCGCTCGCCGCATCCGCGCCACTACCGACAGATGGCGAGGAGACGCGTTTACGCGAGCGCGTACGAGCCGCTCTCTGCCGACACAAAGGGGCTATCTGACCTCAGGAACTTTGAGGCGAGTTGTGTCTTCGATGAGATGTCCACCGAGCGCGCCGCGCTCGTCACCCCCGTCTCTCGACTATCTCCGCTCTCAGGAATCGCAATGTCCACGTCGCTGGATTCGGTCGCGCGTTCCCACACCTCATCTCAGGGTGTCGCCGCTCCCATGGTTCAACGCGTTGGAGCGTTCGTGCTCCGCTACTCACTGGTGTTTTTCCTGTTCTTCTTCGGCGCCTTGAAATGGACAGCTGCCGAGGCCAAAGGGATCGAGCCCCTCGTGAGCCACAGTCCACTGTTTTTCTGGCTCTATCCTCTTGCCGGTGTCCAGGGAGGATCGGAACTCATCGGCGTCATCGAGCTTTTGATCGGAAGCCTCATTGCCATGCGTCGATGGGCACCGCGCGCTTCGGCAGCCGGTAGCCTCGCGGCGAGTGGGATGTTTCTGGTGACGCTGAGCTTTCTCTTCACCACGCCGAACGTCGGCGAGAGCGCGCCATTTCTGTTGAAGGATCTTACGCTGCTCGGCGCGGCACTCTGGACTGCGGGAGAAGCAATCGTCGCCAGTCGCGCTCGCGCTACGAGATTCGACCGGGCAACTCTGGCGGTGAACTAACTTCCGCACCCGTGTCAGGAAGGCTCCGGACAAAGAATCAGAAATAACTCCGACGCCACGCGAGGTCAGCGAATCATATCGTGCGGATGTCGAGCGACACGCGTCCGCGAGTGGTGCCAGGGGAAGGGCTCGATGGAGACCGGACGCGCCGATTCTCCGCGGGCGACGACGCGTCGCTGCTGCTTCGTCGCCAACCGGGAGCTCACATGATACGCATCATTGTCGCAGACGATCACTTTGTTGTTCGCGCGGGGATTCGCTCCGTGCTGAGCTCAGCGAAGGATATGGAGATCGTCGGAGAAGCCGGCACTGGTCGCGAAGCCGTGCGCCTGGCGGAGCTTCTCGATCCGGACGTCATCGTGATGGATCTCAATATGCCGGACGTCGACGGAGCTGAAGCGACGAAGCAGATACGCGCCAAGGGACTCAAGGCGCGCGTGCTCGTTCTGTCGATGCACGTGAGCGAGGAGTATCTCATCCCCGTCATGAAAGCGGGCGCCTCCGGCTATCTCGTGAAGAGCGCCGCTGATCGCGAGCTCGTCGCAGCGGTTCGCCGCGTTGCGCATGGTGACGTGTACATGCAGGCCGCAGCGGCGAAGGTACTGGTGCGAAGTCTTGGCCCGCGGGAGCCAGCTGCCGAACACGGCGGATAGACCCGGTCGGCACGCTTGACAACAGAGAGGAGCGGCGCATAACTTAACAGCGTTAAGTTATCTCTTGTTGGGAGTCATGGGGACAACCGAGCGACGGGCACGCGCCCGCGACACCATACGCACCAGAATTCTCGACGCCGCGCGCGAACTGTTCGTGCGGGACGGCGTGGATGCGGTGACCATGCGTGCGATCGCCAAGCAGATCGAATACACGCCGACCACCATCTATCACCACTTTCGCGACAAACAGGCGCTGCTCGAAGAGCTGTGCCTGCGCGACCTCAGCTCACTGGCGCACGCCTTCCAGAGCATCGGCCGAATCGAAGATCCCGTCGACAGACTTCGGCGACTCGGTCTCGCGTACGTGGATTTTGCCGTCGATCACCCGGCGCACTACCAGTTCATGTTCATGACGACGAAGCCCTCGGTCTCCACGGCCACCGACACGGCATCGCCGGAGAAGAACGCCTATCTCATACTCCTCGACGCGGTGCGCGCGGGCATCGACGCAGGGCGCTATCGTCCCGAATTCAACGACCCGCATCAGCTGGCGCAGCTCATGTGGGGTGCGCTGCACGGTGTCGTCGCGCTGCAGATCGTGAAAGCGGACGAATCGTGGATCGAGTGGCGCGACGTGCGGGAAACGGCGCGCGCGATGGCTGATCTCAGCATTCGTGGAGTGCTCCGTAGCGAGGGCCAATAGCTCTCTTTTTTTGGCTTATACTTAACACTGTTAAATCATTTTACGATGGTCAGTCTATGAGACTCTCCGCCTTCCGACTCGCGACATCGCTGCTCCTCATCCTCATCGTGGCCACGCGGGCACCGGGACAACAGGCTGACCCGTTGTCCGCCGTCGTCCGCGAAGCGCTGCACAACAATTTCCAGCTCGCCGAACAACGAGTGAGCGAGGCGCGCGCCGACGCGGCAGTCCGCCAGGCGAAAGGGCTCGCACTGCCATCGGTCGCAATAGAAACGCGGCGATCGCACCTCGATGGCATCGCTGACGTCGGTGCGCTGGTCAACCCAGCGTACGCCGCGCTCAATCGACTGACCAACAGTACGGCGTTTCCCACCGACATTCATCTCACATTTCCTCAGGCGCAGGAATCACATCTGCGCGTTTCGCAGCCGCTGTTCAATGCGAGCATCGGTGCGGCGCAGCATGCAGCGCGTGCGCAACAGGACGCACAACGGTTCAACACCGTCGTCACTGCGCGCGACATCGCCGCGTCGGTACAGCTCAGCTATCTCGCTTACGCGTCGTCGACGCGCGTGGTGGAGCTGAACCGAACGGTGCTCGCACTCACGGACGAGTTGTTGCGAGCGTCCGAGCGCCGACTCGCACTTGGACTCGTGACGCCAGACGTCGTGCTCCGAGCTCGCGCCGACCGCGCGGAGTCGGCGCAGACGCTCGACGAGAGTGAGGAACGGCGCACGGCGGCAGCGCGATCGTTCGCAGTCGTCATCGGACGGCCGGTGCAGAGCGACGCGCCGGCAGTACTCCAGGACACCGCGCTGCTCTTTCCACTCGATTCGAACGCGGAAGTCTACGTGCGTGCCGCCGTCGGTCGGCGTGAAGAGCTCTCGCAGGCGGCGGCGGGAGAGCGCGCGGCCAGTGCGAGCGTGCGCGCCGCAACCGCCGCCTTCCTGCCGAGCGTGGGAGTCGCGCTCGACTACGGGCTGCAGGGCACCGACTATCGATTCAGCACGAACAAGGATTTCGTCGTGCTGTCGATTGCGGCCCAATGGAATCTGTTCAACGGTGGACAAGACGCCGCTCGGCGCGAGCAAGCCCTTCTCGACGTCGAGCGCGCGCGGCTCCAACGCGCGGATGCGTCGCGGCAGATCGAGCTGCAGGTGCGGATCGCCTTCGACGCGGCGCGTACAGCGAGAACGGCAATCGCTACTGCATCCGAGCGCGAGAGCGCCGCGCGGCGCAGCTGGGAGCTGGTGCGCCGACGCAATGACCAAGGCGTTGCATCGCCTCTCGATGCGCTGGACGCACGAACCGCGTGGACCCGCGCGGCGCTCAACCTGATCCTCACTCGCTACACCTATGCAAGCCGTTGGGTGGAGCTGGAGCGCGCCGCTGCGCTTCGCACTGATATCGACCCGTGACCCCGAGACCAACCATGCATTCCATCCGATTCGTCGCTGCACTGCTGCTTGTCGCAGCGTGCCGCACAGATGCTCCTCACACCATCGAGAAGGCGCCTGTTGCCGTGCGCACGCAGCCGGTCGAGCTCTCCGCGCTCGCTCGACCTGTAACCGGCACCGGTGTCATCGCCGCGCGCGACGAGTTTCCGCTTGGCTTCAAGATTGGTGGTGTGGTCGCTCGCGTGTATGTGCGAGAGGGAGACGTCGTCCGCGCTGGTCAACTCCTTGCCGAACTCGATTTGCGCGAGATCGATGCGGCCGTGGAGAAGACACGGTCTGCGCTTGCTAAGACGGAGCGCGACCGGGCACGCGCGCAAGCCTTGTGGGCGGACAGTCTCGCGCCGCTCGCACAGCTACAGGATGCGACGACGGCCGTTGAGCTTGCGCGCGCCGACGTGCAGTCCACGGGAATGAACCGTCGTTACGCCACAATCCTTGCACCCACAGCCGGGCGTGTGTTGCGCCGAGCTGCCGAGCCGGGACAGATGGTCGCCGTGGGGGCGCCGGTCGTTGTGATCGGTGGCAGCACAGGAGGAACCGTGGTGCGCGTTGGGCTCACCGATCGCGACGTGGTGCGTGTCCATGTCGGAGATGCGGCAACGCTGCGGCTCGATGCGTTTCCAGACCGAGTGACGAGCGGACACGTCCGCCAGCTCGCGGGCGCCGCCACGGCCGGCACCGGCACGTACATGGTGGAAGTGATGCTCGACGACGCGCGCGAAATGGTCTCCGGCATGATCGCGCATGTGTCGATCACCACGCACGGAGGGGAAACGCTTCGAACGATTCCGGTCGAAGCGCTCATCGACGCGGACGGCGAGCACGGCAACGTGTTCGTCCTTTCCCCGGACGGCTCACTCGCGCAGCGGCGCGCCGTGCGGGTCGCCTATCTCAATGAGGGACGCGCCGCACTGCGCGAAGGACTGGACGGAGTGAAAGCCGTCGTTACCGATGGCGCAGCATATCTCAGCGATGGCGCGCGCGTGAAGGTGTTGCCATGAACATCATCGAGCTCAGCGTCCGCCGCTGGCAGCTGACCTCACTCGGCTTCCTCATGCTGATTGCTCTCGGCGTCAGCTCGTGGAAGGCGATTCCACGCGGAGAAGATCCGACGTTTCCCGCTCCGATCTACACGGTGGTGGTGGTGTATCCCGGCGCCGAGCCGGAGGACATCGAGCAGCTCGTCGTGAACCCGATCGAGGAGAAACTGCGCAGACTCGATCGTGTCAAGAAGATCACTGCCACGGCCCGCGCAGGCCTGGCGACGATAAGCGTAGAGTTCAATCCGTCGGTAGATGCCGACCGCACGTTCGACGAAGTCCAGCGCGAAGTGAATGCGCTGCGTCCTGAGCTTCCCGCAAACCTCCGCAGCGTTGCGGTTGAGAAGTACTCGTCAGCGGAGGTGAATATTCTGCAGGTCGCGCTGATGTCGGATGCCGCGCCGTATGCGGAGCTCGAGCGGCTGGCGAAGCGATTGAAGGACAAACTTGCTGCGCTTCCCGGTGTACGGGGCGCCGACGTGTGGGGATATCCGGACCACGAAGTGCGCGTCTCGCTCGATCTTGGTCGTCTCGCGCAACTTGGTATTTCCACTGGCCGAGTGCTGCAAGCCATCGCCGGCGATGCGACTAACATTCCGGGTGGAAGTGTGGATGTGGGACGTCGTCAGTTCAATGTCAGAACGCACGGCGCGTACGAGTCTGTCGACGAGGTGCGCGCAACGGTCGTCGGCGCGGCCGCTGGTCAACTCGTGCGAGTGCGAGACGTAGCCGACGTACAATGGGGATACGCCGACGCCACGCATGCGACGCGACTCAACGGGCACCGCGCGGTGTTCATCACGGCGACGCAGCAGGAGGGCGTCAACATCGAGCGAGTGCGCGACGCCGCGTGGCGCGAGATGGACGTTTTCGCCAAGACACTTCCCGCGGGAACGACGCTCGAGCGTCCCTTCGATCAGGCGAAGAACGTGAGCAACCGCCTCGGCCGGCTGACAGAGGACTTCATCGTCGCACTCGCGCTCGTTCTTCTCACGCTGACTCCGCTCGGGTGGCGAGCAGCGGTTCTCGTGATGATATCGATCCCGCTGTCGTTCGCGGTGGGCGTGACGATGTTGAATCTGACCGGCTTCAGCATCAATCAGCTCTCGATCGTCGGCGGCGTCATCGCGCTCGGACTGCTCGTGGATGATTCGATCGTCGTCGTCGAGAACATCGCGCGCTATCGTCGCGAAGGGCATGGTCGCGTCGAGGCGGCGGTGCTTGGCGTACGCCAGATCGCGGTTGCGGTGATCGGTTGCACGCTGGCGCTGGTGCTCGCGTTCGTCCCGCTGCTCTTTCTGCCGGGCCTTCCAGGCCGCTACATCCGCTCGATGCCGGTGACGGTGATTTACACCGTGCTCGCTTCGCTGCTCGTCTCTTTGACGATCATTCCCTGGCTGGCGAGCCGTCTCATGCCGTCGCACAGCGACGCCCACGGCAGTCGCGCCTTCCAGCTGTTTCAACGTGCCATTCACTCGACCTACGCGCCGTTGCTCGATCGCGCGTTGCGCTATCCATGGCG
>JBDUCR010000376.1:0-10195 GCA_040003345.1 bacterium | reverse complement strand
AGCGGAAGAGCGAGGCGCGGAGCGCCGATGCGGGCGGAATAGCGGATAGCGGAACACCAAGCCAGATATCAATTGATATTTATATATCCTCAGATCCCAGCGAAGAAGCGCAGCCCCGTCCCCATCCCACGATACCCCGCCTCGAGAAACGCCTCGGCCCACCGCGACCCCGCCGAACGCTCACCATCGATCGTCTCGACAACGAGATCCCGTCGTCGCGCTGGACCCTGACGCCGCACCATCCGGTCACCCAACGCCCGCGCCGCCTCGCGCACGTCGTCCGACAACGCACCGTCCCGCACCCTGACACGCGTTCCCCGACTCTCCGCCGTCAGAACGATGCGCCCTCCCACCGTCACCAGCGTCGCACCAGCACCGCGTGGACGAGCCAACGGATCCGCTTCGACGCCGGGCGCCAAGGGCAGACCGTACACGTTCGCCGGATCCGACGTCGGCATCGCGACGATCGCCTCCTCTTCCGACTCGCGCAACATCTCCACGGCCTCGGGCAACGCGAACTGCGCCCCCGCCAACCCCGCCACGAAATAGCCACGCTGAACGTCACCACGGAACTCCAGGCGCTTGAGCTCGTGATAGATCTCCCGCCATCCAACTGCTGGGCGCTCTCTTTTCCACCAATCTCGCGACACTATACCGTATCTCTCGAGCCATTTTCGCGCGACTTGCTCTGCCAATGCCTGCTCGTCGTGCATGGCGCCCAGCGTCCCTGGCGTGTGAACGAGTGACCACCGGCCGCCCCAATTACCGGACGCTGCGTCTTCCAGCTCGGGCCGACGCCATTTGGGCAAACGGCGTAAATTCACCCGTCGCTGCACCACCGGCCTGTTTTCCGACGGCTTGAAGTCCGCGGGAAGCCAGCGCGCAGGATCGGGCTCGTTGCCACGTTTGACGGGAAGCAGTGGCCGCCACCGCAACACGTCGCGCAACGCGTCCATCGTATCGTTCGTGACCAACCCAGCAGCGACCAGTTCCCGGAGCGCGTCGCGCGTCGCGCGCTGCGCGAGGCCCGTCGCTGCCGTCACGTCCGCCGTGAACGACGCACCCTGCGCACGCAACGCGTCGCGCACCCTGATCGCATTTTCACTGAGCGCGTCGTCGGCCACCGCGTCGCCGAGCCAGAGCCGGCCCGACCCACGCTCGAAGAACCGAATGCGCCCAACCTTCGGCGCACTCGAGGTCGCGACGTCGGCCGAAGGCTCCGCTGCCCACATCAGAGCTCCCGATGCAGCAAGCCGGCCCAGTGCGTTCGGATCGTACTGCTCCACACGCCCCGGCAAATAGTCCCGCTCCCATCCCTCGGCCGGCCGCGCCAAGCCATACATCTGCCGGAGTGCCACTGACGTCGCGTCAGTGCCGGTGAGGCGACTGGACGGTGTGAGATGCTGCCACCGCTGGAGGTAGCGCGCAAACCGGTCGAGCGGCACCGCCTCGATCTGCTTCCGCGCCTGCGCCAGCTCGCGACGTCGCGCCTGCTCGAGCAGGCGACGCGAAGTCCATCGCGTGATGCTGCGATCACCGCCAAACACGCCGCGCACGAGTACGCTTTTCCGCTCCCATTCTTCGAGCCGACGCTCGACCCACAACACATCGAAATCATATCGCTCCAGCACGTCGTCAACCGACACGGGGCCCGCAAGCGAAATCCATCGCGCGAGGATCTCGCGGCGTGCGGCCTTCAGCGTGAGCGCTCCATCTCTGAGTACCGCCGGAACGACGTCCACCGCGGGTCGAGGCGTCTGCGTCAGGCCAGCTCGCACTGTGGCGAACGCCTCTGGCCCGAACGCCGCGACGTATCGCGGAAACGCATCGATGAGAATGAAGCGTTCCTCGAGGCCGCGGGACGCAGGAAGGTCTACGCCGAGTATGCGTCCGCTCTCGAGTAGTGCAGCGAGTGGATCGCCTCGCTGCCATTCCGTTGACGGAGCGACGCGCGCCTCGAGCTCTTCGCGCGTCAGGTCGCCGGCACGATCGACGAGGAGTGCCAGCTCGTCGAGATCACGGGCCTGGCGACCGGGCGCTGTTCCACGACGACGCGCGAGCAGATCGTTCAACACACCGAGTGTCGTGTCGTCGGCGCCTTCGCCGCCCATCAACTCGTCGAGCAACACGCGATCGAGCGACAGCAATGCCGCGCGCTGCTCCGCGCGTGGCATGTCGTCGCCGTACATGTTGTCTATCACGAAGCCGAACTGCAGCGACGCTGCGAACGGTGATGGCATCTGCGTTTCGACCGTCCGAATGGTGATCGCGCCAGAGGCGATGCGCGCGAGCACATCGCGGAGACCGGCCATGTCGAAGGCGTCCTGCAGCACGTCGCGATACGTCTCGACGAGAATTGGAAACGACGGATACTCATTGACTGCGGCGAGCAGATCACCGGCCTTCAATCGCTGAAGCCAGAGCGGCATGCGGCGACGCGGATTGCCGCGCGGCAGCAGCAGCGCGCGCGCCGCATTCATTCGGAATCGCGCGCCGAACAGCGACGAACCGCCGACTTCTTCGAGTACCAATCGTTCCGCTTCTTCGACGGACAGTGCGCGAATTGCGTCGAGCGGAGGCGCGGCGCCCATGTCAGGCAAACGCAGCATCAGACCGTCGTCAGTCGTCTGCACCTGAACCTCAGTGCCGAGTCGCTCGCTCACTCGGCGGCCGAGTGCCATGCCCCATGGTGCGTTGACGCGTCCGCCGAAGGGTGCGTGCAGCACGACGCGAATCGAGCCGACTTCATCGCGGAAATGCTCGAGCACGAGGTGCGTGTCGTCGGGGACGATGTTGGTGATGGCGCGCTGCGCCTGCACGTATTCGACGAGCGAGCGCGTCGTCGGCTCGTCGGCGCTGTACTGCGTCTGAATCGCCTGCAGATCGTCGAGCGTGCGTGCTTCGTCGAGCGTGCGACGCAATGCACCGATGCGCGGCGTGAGATGATTCGAGCGCGCCATGAACTCGCCGTGCCAGAAGGGCATGCGCGCGGGTGCGCCCGGCGCGGGCACGACGACGACGCGGTCATGCTCGATGGCGCGAATCCGCCAGGTCGAGCTGCCGAGCTGAAATGCGTCGCCGACGCGCGACTCGTGGACGAACTCTTCGTCGAGCTCACCAAGGCGTGTCTTGTCGGCGAGGTTGACGGTGTAGAGGCCGCGGTCGGGAATGGTGCCACCGGAAATGGTGGCCACCATGCGCGACGCGCGTGCCGGTGTGAGCAGATCAGTCACACGATCCCACGACACGCGCGCCTCGAGCTCCGCGGCGATGTCGCTCGGATATTTGCCGGCGAGCATTGCGAGTGTTTCGTCGAACGCTGCTCGCGTGAGCGCGTGATACGGATACGAGCACCGCACGAAGTCGAATAGCTCGGCGGCTGTCCAGTCTGGCTCCGACGCGATGATGGCGACGATGATCTGCGCGAGAACATCGAGCGCATTCTGCACGACGCGTGTTGGCTCGACGTCGCCGGAGCGCATGGCGTCGAGGATGGTGAGCTGCTCGAGCGCATCGTCGCGGAACGTTGGTACGAAGATGCCGCGGCTCGTTTCGTCGAGCGAGTGTCCGGCGCGGCCGACACGCTGCAGCGCCGATGCAACTCGCTTTGGACTCTGCAACAGCACCACGAGATCGACGGAGCCCACATCGATTCCCAGCTCGAGGGAACTTGTGGTAACGAGCGCACGGAGCTCGCCAGCCTTGAGTCGCTCCTCGAGCATGAAGCGTCGTTCGCGCGAGAGGGAGCCATGATACGGCTGCGCGATCTCCTCTTCGGCGAGTGCATTCACGCGCGCTGCGATCTTTTCCGATTGCGCACGGTTGTTGACGAAGATGAGCGTGGTGCGCGCGCTGCGGATTTGATTGAGCACGAGCGGCGCGACCGACGTCCAGACCGTGCCGTCGACGTGCGCGAGATCATCGACGGGCGAAACGACGCGCGTTTCCATGCGTTTGACCAGGCCGCAATCGACGATCGTCACTGGTCTGAACTTCAGCGTGCCGTCGCTCGCAGGTACGTCGCATCCGCTGAGGAAGCGCGCGACTTCGTCAAGCGGCTTCTGGGTAGCGGAGAGCCCGATGCGCTGCGGCGCTTGAGGCGCGACGCGCGCGAGTCGCTCGAGTGTCAGTGCGAGGTGCGCACCGCGCTTGCTGCCGGCAACGGCGTGAATCTCATCGACGATGACGGCGCGCAACGAGCTGAAGATCGTTCGTCCGCGCACGCTCGTCAGCAGAATGTGCAGCGATTCGGGCGTCGTGATCAGGATGTGTGGTGTCTTCCGCAGCATCTTCGCACGCGCGGAGCTCGTCGTGTCGCCGGTGCGCACGGCCACGCGAATCTCGGGAAATGCGGAGAGCCGCTGCTCATTTCTTTTCCCGGTATGCAGCGGGCCGCTTGCCTTTTCGAATCGCTCTTTGAGCTGTGCGAGCGGCAGCTCGAGATTGCGCTGTACGTCATTGTTGAGCGCCTTGAGCGGCGAGACGTAGAGCAGATGCACCGCATTCGCGAGCGGCGCTTCCAATCCCTCGGTGATCAGCGCATTCAACTCCCACAGAAAGGCGGCCAGGGTCTTTCCGGTACCTGTGGGTGCGAGAATCAGCGTGTCAGCGCCGCTTGCGATTGCAGGCCAGCCCGCGCGCTGCGGCGCGGACGGCACACCGAGCGTCTCGGCGAACCATTCGCGGACGATTGGGTGGAATGCGGCGAGAACGTCGTCTGACATCGAGCTCGAACGCGCGGCTCAGGATGAACTTTCGGGCGCGGTGCGCGCACGATAAAACACGGCGGCGAGCGACGCGACGCCGATGCCGGCAATCCAGCCGGCAACGATGTCACTGAGCCAGTGACGGTCGCGATAGATGCGTGACACGCCGACAACGAGCGGCCAGGCAAGCAGACCAGCGAGCGTCGCAGGCGACGCCAGCTTCTCGCGAGAGAGCACGTACGCAATCGCGAGCGCCTCCGCCGTGACGCCAGTGGTATGGCCGCTCGGAAAGGTGGCTTCCGGCGTCTTGCCGTCGGCGGCCTCTGTGGCATCGGGCGGGCTGTGCTGGCGGAACAGTGAGGTAAAGCTCTGACCGGTTGCCGCCGCGACGATCGGTGTGAGCCCGATTGCAAGCGCAGCGTCCTCGCGACCGTTCTGGTGAAGCCACCAGACAAGTGCTGCCGTCGCAGAAACAACCGTCAGTGGAATGCTCAGCAGCGTGATGGGTTTCACCACCACGTCGAGCGTCTCCGTGCGATGCTCCTGCACGACCGCACGCACATTCGCGTCGATCGCCGTCGTTTCGTTGTTCGCGACTTTCCGTCCGATGATCGCCAACAGTACACCAGCCGTCACGAGAACAGCGGTCGCCGCCGGTGATGTCGTTAGAGCTTCCTGAGGTTCGCTCATCGCGCCCTCAGCCTTTCGTACCACAGCGCCGAAGCTGCAGCGCTCGCGCCGCCCAACGCCCAACCGCCGATGACATCAGTGGTCCAGTGCGCATCGGCGTATGCGCGACTCACGCCGGTTGCCAGCGCAGTCGCGACGGCAATCGGTAGTGCGATGGAGCGCGGTACCATCCGCTCACGCACGAGCACGTACGCAATCGCGAGCGCCGTCGCGGTTGCGCGCGTTGCGTGCCCACTCGGAAAGCTTGGCTTCTCGTTCACCGGGCCAGCCTTCGTGCGCGGACGCGGACGTCGTACGACATGCTTGAGCGCGAGGCTCGTGGTCACCGCGCCCGCGACAGATCCTGCGAGCGGAAGCAGCCGTGCACGAGCATCGCGACGACTGGCTATGATTATGATCGCCAACAGCGTCGCGGGCGCATAGCCGCCGACGGTTCCCGCAGTACTGACTGCTCGCAATGCGGCGCGAGTTCGCGGAATCTCATGCTCGCTCAGTACGGAGCGTATGTGGTGATCGATCTGCCATTGCTCGTCGATGCCCAGCCGCGCGATGAAAGCCGCGAGCAGCGCAACACCGCCGCCTGCAACGGCTGCGAGCGCCACACGATGGCGGCGCGAAGGTGCGTTCGGGTTTTGCATGCGCAGCGAGATTGCAGGTAGCGGGCCCACTGTTCCGACGAGATTGTCCATCATGACCGACATCCGCGAGAGCTACGCGCTGTTCGATACGCCGATCGGCAAATGCGGTATCGCGTGGGGCGAGCGAGGCATCGTCGCCGTCCAGCTTCCCGAGCCGAGCGAAAGCCAGACGCGCACGCGTCTGTTGCGCACCCGTACCAACGCCAGCGAACAACAGCCGCCCACCGACGTACAGCGCGCAATCGACGTGATCATCACGCTTCTTCGCGGAGAGCTGAGTGATCTTTCAACGATCGTGCTCGACATGCGTGGTGTGCCCGACTTCCATCGCCGGGTATTCGAGATTGCGCGCGCCATTCCGGTGGGCGAAACGCGAACCTACGGCAGCATCGCGACTCAACTGGGTGACGCCAGCGCGTCGCGTGCAGTCGGACAGGCGCTGGGCAGAAATCCATTCCCGATCATCGTGCCCTGCCACCGCGTGCTCGCGGCAGGAGGAAAGCTCGGTGGCTTTTCGGGCGCGGGCGGCAACGTGACCAAGCTGAGGATGCTCGCGATCGAAGGCGCGCAGGTGCACGGCGAGCTTGGACTTCGTCCATAGCACCGTGCACCTGCGCGTGCTTCTTACATCTCGTCGGCTGACGGGCCGTAGCAGCCAGGAATCGGGACGCCGAGCAGGCGAAGGTAGACGCCGAGCTGAGCGCGGTGATGCGCCATGTGGCTGAGCGTGAACGTGCGGAGCAGCTTGCCCTTTTGCTCAGTGAGATAGACGGCCGGTCCTGCACGCAGTGTCCAGCTTTCCTCGAGTGTCGGCCACTGCGCGGCCTGCACGTCGGAAGACATCGCGCCCGCATTTCGATCGAACTCCTCGAGCCGCTCAGCCGTCGTGGCCATCTTCTTTTCGGTCCATGGCGTCGTCGCGAAATCGAGCTCGTTCGTACTGAGGATCGTGTTCGCGAATTTGGGCAACTGGGTGAGGTGGGTCGCGAGTGATCCCAGCGACATCGACTTGTCGTGCGGCTTGAAGTCGTCGTTCCCGTCGGGGACGAGCCCGATCATCTTGCGCGTCGTTGCGAGCTCGTCGGCGAGGTCGGGATAGAGAAGCTGCGCTGGGTTACCTGCGGCTGTGGATGTCATCGGGGTCGTGGCTCGGGTGACGATCTTCGGTTTTTGTACGGTATCACTGCCCAGTCGGTTGGTCAAGGCAAGTGTTCTCCAATAGTTCGATGTTCCGCGTCTGGTTCCAGCTGTCGGGTAACGAACGCCCAACAGAGTCGCCGTCACGGAATCGCCGCGCAGCCCTCCACTTTTTCACACTGCGGGTCGAGCGGCGCGAGTTTGAGCCGAGCGAGCTCCTTGTTCACTGCAACGAGGTCCGTCTTGTAGACCTTCGCAAGCTGATCGGTATAGCCCTTCAGCTCCGTTGTGAGGATTCCGAAGATCTCCGGCATGTTGTTCGTCGGTGCTCCATCGCCACGTTCGGCCATCGACATCAGGGTCGCCAGACGGTTGTTCACCTTGATCGGGAAGTTGAGCGGATCCTGGCCGCTCTGATTCCGCACCTGATAGATGTTCTCTTCGACGTCCGAGACTTCTTTACGCAGCGTTGTGCCGGTGGATTTGAGCGTCGCGTCATCCGACTTCTTGAGTCGATCGACGAGCTGCGACTTCACGCGACGAATGCCGATCACCGATTCGTTCGCTTCGTTCGCCTTGTCGCGCACGCGTTTCGAGAAGGCGTATTGTGCGCGGAGATCGGCGTCGCTCACCTCGGGGATGTACGGATTTCGTTTCACGACCACTGGCGTCGTGAGCGCTTTGCCGTCGGCCGTGAGGCGCGCGGTGTAGCGTCCTGGTGGAACGGCGGGACCATTCGTGCCGGCGCCCCACAGAATCATCCCTTGGAACGTCGCGATTCCTTTTGTGCGCAGATCCCATGTGACGTGGCTGATGCCCGCCGTCTTCGGCAGAAAGACGCCGCCGCCGCCGCGACGTCCGCCGCCCCCTGCTGTCCCTGCGGCGCGAGCAGAATCAGGGTGTGTGGTATCGGGCTCGAACGTGCGAAGCACCGCGCCTGTCGAGTCGAGAATGTCGAGCTTCACTGTGGTCGGCGCCTGCTTGAGAAACCAGCTTAGCGATACACCTGGTCCCGATCGTACTCCTGCCGTCGTCGTGAAGATGTGGGCGTCAGACGCCAGCACTGCCGGTGTCACCTGACGCAGTGGTGCAATGTTGTCGAGCACCCAGAAACCGCGGCCGTGCGTTGCGATGACGAGCTCATTGTCTTCGACGATGAGGTCCGAGACCGGTACGTCCGGCATGTTGAGAGAGAACGACTGCCATGATGCACCGTCATCGTACGACAGGTAGACACCGTGTTGCGCCGCGGCGTACAGCATGCCTTTGCGCGTCGGATCTTCACGCACGGCGTGCACGTAGTCATCGGCGCGAATGCCCGACACGATTTTCGTCCACGTGCGGCCGTAGTCGGATGTCTTGAAGATGTATGGCGCGAAATCATTGAGCAGCGGACGACGTACCGAGACGTACGCGGCACCGTCGTTGAACGCCGACGCATCGATCTGACTGACGCGACCGAAGTCGGGCATGTCTTTCGGCGTCACGTTCGTCCAGCTTTTACCCGCGTCGCGCGTGACGTGGACGAGCCCATCATCCGAACCTGTCCAGATTGTGTTGACCGTTTTCTTGCTCGGACCAACCGAGAAAATCACACCGTAGACTTCGGGGCCGTTCATGTCACCGGTGATCGGTCCGCCGGATTTCTCCTGCGTCTTTGGATCGTGTCGTGTGAGATCGCCGCTCAGCACGGACCATGTGCGTCCGCCGTCGGTTGTTCGCCACAGTCGCTGCGACGACACGTACAACGTCTTTGGATCGACCGGCGAGAAGATGATCGGATACGTCCACTGCCACCGCTCTTTGATCTCTTTCGACGGCTCGCCGGAATAGAACCACGGATACGGATTGACCTCGCGATGGAGATCGGTGCGGCGATTGTATTTATCGAGATAGCCGCCGTTGTTGGTGCCCGCGTAGAAGAGATCGGGATCGCGCGGATCTGGCGCCATGTAGCCGGGCTCTCCGCCGCCGGCGACGTACGACACCGCCATACCACCCGTTGTGATATCGCCACGACGCGTTGTCGCTGTGTCGCCGCGACGCGGTGGCGTCTGCGCCTGCGTGAAGGCACCGACGTTCCAGTTGAATGGCGTGCAGAGGGTCGAGTTGTCCTGCTGTGATCCGCAGACGTGATACGGAATGTGGCCGGTCGTCGCCGCGTGATAGAACTGTTCGGTCGGAAAATCCTGCGCGGTCCATTTGCCGCCGGTGTTCGTGGAGACGGATGATCCGCCGTCGTTGCCGACGACGAGATGCGTCGCGTCATCGGGATCGATCCACAGATCATGAAAGTCGCCATGTGTTCCGTTGCCGACGTTCGCGGTCGTCTTGCCGCCGTCTTTCGATCGGAACATCGACGTATTCTGCATGTAGACGACGTCCGCGTCCTTCGGATCGGCATAGACATGCGTGTAGTAGAACGCGCGCTGGCGAATGTCGCGACTGGAATTGATCAGCTTCCACGACGCGCCTGCGTCTTCACTCCGGAACAGTCCACCACTGTCGTTCTCGACGAGCGCATACACGCGATTGGCGTTCGCGCCCGACACGGAGACACCAATGCGGCCGACCATTCCCGTCGGCATTCCTGGCGCGCGCGTGATCTCCTTCCACGTCTCGCCGCCATCGGTGCTCTTGAACAATCCGCTGCCCGCACCGCCGCTCGACATGGTGTATTCGTTTCGAAACGCTTCCCACATCGCGGCGTACATGACGTTCGGATTCGTGCGATCGATCGAGATGTCGATCGCTGCCGTCTTGTCGTCGCGGTACAACACCTTGCGCCAACTCTTCCCACCATCCGTGCTCTTGTAGACGCCACGCTCCGCACTCGGCACACTGTACTTGCCGAACGACGCGACGAAGATGATGTCGGGGTTCGTCGGATGAATGCGGATCTTCGAGATGCCGTCGGCTTCCTTGAATCCGACATGCGTCCATGTCTTGCCGGCGTCGCTGCTCTTGTAGACGCCATCGCCCGGCATGATGTTGCCGCGAATGCACGTCTCGCCCATGCCGATG
>JBDUCR010000158.1:0-3034 GCA_040003345.1 bacterium | reverse complement strand
TGTCATCCCGCCGGAGCGAAGCGAGGGGTATGTCATCCCGCAGGAGCGAAGCGAGTGTCGGGATCTACCGTCGTTGCGCGCGCTGCCAGGTATAATTGGCACGATCGTAGATCCCGACACTCGTTCGCGTCGCTCCCTCGTGCGGGATGACAGCGATGGTGTGAATCGCAACCATGAGAACATGATTGGCCTCGTCAGCAATCGCGGCCAGTAGGCGAGATCGCTGAAATACATCGCCGGATGCGTGGCGTCGGTCATCCACGTACCGACGAGCGGTGGAGCGGCGTGAACGTCGCATCAACCGCCATCCTGCTTGCCCTGCTTCCGAGAAATTGCCCGTATTCCTAACGACTTGGAGCCGCGCACCCCACGGTTAGGCACCCCGGCGCAACGTCCTTCGAAGTCGAACGGCGCAATTCATTTGCACCAGAGCCTTAAGAACCATCATGCTATGGATTCGCCGTCTGGAGCCACGCAATTGCCCGATCGACAACCGCCGCTTGGCCCGAGACGCGCTCGTCGGGCTCAACCTGATCTCCGTATGTCGTCTTGGTACGATCCGCCATCACGGAAATGGTGAGATTCAGGAACGCCCCGTCGCTCAAGACGAAGCCGGAGTTCGCTGTCGACAGTCCGCACGTTGCGACCCCGAACGACCGCGTGCTCGCACGCTTCCTGAATGCGATGAATGTGGCTTCTCCCGAGCTAGCGACACCGTTGTCCACGAGCACCGCCACCTTCGGGTTCGGATTCTTGAGTGTGTATGGCGCGTCTACACGCTGCAATGCCACCGCGCTCACCCACGAGGCACCGTCGTGATACGTCCACGGCGCCTCCACTCCCGCGGGGTCGATGAACCATCCGAGGAGACCTTCGCCGAGTACCGGACCGAGTCCAGCGATCATCGGCCACATGTTGCCGCCGCCATTGCCGCGCAGGTCCACAATCCAACCGATGAGATCATCGCGGTCCGTACGGCGGATCTCGTTTTGGATCTCATTCGCGAACGCGATCGCTTCGGCAGTGGATCCGCTAAATGCGCCGACCTTTACGTAGCCGATGTTCTGCGGAATGTTGCTCGGCAGGAGTGCGCCGGATGCAATGCACGAGTGAGTTTGCACGAACAAAACAGTTCCATCAGCAGCCCGGTACGAGCTGTGCCCGTCACCGAGGCGCGCGAGCGCCGTGCGGATCGCGGGATACGTCTGACTGACAGATTGCGCCGTGCCCGCCACGGTGAACACGTCGGCCCGCAACAACGTCCAGTCGATTGTCTGGCGACGGATCGAATTGGCTTGCATGACACCGACCACCTCATTCAGGTAGGCCCGCGCCGTCGCCGAGATCTCGGTCGCAGTACCTGACGGGGTTGCAGGCCCGGCGCCACCGTCGCCTCCGCAGCCCGTGGCCCAGACTACCAGGCCGGCCAATGCGAGTTGCCGCGATTTGATCACGTTCATTGCCGAATTTGAAGGGGTTCGGAAGTACAGGCACCGAGTGAACGCACTGTCGCCAAATGCGTCGCGACCAGTATTTGCCATCTCTAAATTGCCTGACTCGCGCAGACTTCGTTAGACGCCAGGCGGCGTGAGGCCAGGATGGCGCGGACCGAGCGCGTTAAGGCTCCGGCGTCGTGAAGTCGTAAAATGCGCGGAATCGATTTCCGTGCGGATCCACCGTGGTTTGGGCAGTCCGGCCGCGCCGTAAATCAGCTTCTCCTGCTCGCGACGGAGAACGACATGACCTTCGAGGTCATGGTTTTCGCATGGACTGGACCCTAGTCTGCTGATCCATTCTCCAAAAGGAACGTCGCATGAGTCAATCAGATCGAGCGGAATACTTTCGCCAGCTGCACTCCAAGCGTCCGCTGGTGTTGCCAAATGCGTGGGACGCCGGAAGCGCACGTATGATCGAGCAGGCCGGCGCGGTTGCAATCGCCACGACGAGCGCGGGGGTGTCGTGGGGTCTCGGGCGCAGCAGCCAGAAGTTGCAACGTGACGAGATGCTGCGCGTGGTTCGTTCCATCGCCGAGACGGTTGCCGTTCCCGTTACGGCAGATGTCGAGGGCGGCTACGGTACCGGGTCGGAGCGCGATGTCGCGGAAACGGTAGAGCGTCTCGTGGACATCGGCGTGGTGGGGATCAACCTCGAGGATTCGCCCGGCAGCGATGGCGAGCAACTGCTCGAGCCCGAAGTACACGCGGCGCGTATTCGCGCGGCGCGCAATGCCGCCATCGGCGCTGGCTGCGATCTCGTGATCAACGTTCGCGTCGACCCGTACCTTCTCCAGGTCGGTGCGCCGGAGACGCGATTCGACGAGACCGTGCGTCGCGCAAAGATCTATCGCGCGGCAGGAGCGGATTGCGTCTTCGTGCCAGGTGTGATTGATGTCGACACCATCGGAGCGCTCGTTCGCGCCATCGATGGTCCCCTCAACATCATGGCCATGCCTGGCGCACCGAGTGTGTCGCAGCTGGCGGAGCTTGGCGTGGCTCGCGTCAGTGTTGGGCCGGTCATCACCCAGATCGCCTTCGTGGCAGCGCATCGTGCCGCGCGCGAGCTGCTGGAACAGGGGACGTATGGCTCTGCGGAAGACAGCCTGTCCTACGGCGAAGTCAACGCGTTCTTTGCTCATGCGTGAGGCGTAGACTGCCTCCTTGTCTTTTCGCCCCAAATCCGGGTATATTCACAAGCTGTTCCAGAATCTGCACTTATCGCCAGGCAGGGCTAAAATGAAGACCGATATCCATCCCGAGTACGCAACCGCGACCGTCAAGTGCGCGTGCGGCAACACCTTCGAAACACGTTCCACGATTGCCGAGATTCACACGGATGTATGCGCCGATTGCCACCCGTTCTACACCGGCAAGCAGCGTCTCCTCGACACCGCGGGCCGCGTCGAGCGCTTCCGTCAGAAGTACCAGACCAAGGGCGACGCGAAGGCTGCACCCGCGGTAGAGACGAAGGAGAGCTGATCCTCTGAGCCTCCGCGACCTGCTGGGCGACGCACTCGCCCGGGCGGCGGAGGTCGAGC
>JBDUCR010000439.1:0-10228 GCA_040003345.1 bacterium | reverse complement strand
GGCAATGTGGTCGCGTCGTTCACCAGTCCAACGTCGTATGATGGCTCACAGCCGTCGTACTTCGGCTTCGAGGCGGATGGCTACGGAACCTTCGATGAGATTCAGGTGCAGGTCAATTCATCGGCGGCGATTCTCGACAACGTTCAGATCAATTCGGCCATCGCCACACCCGAGCCGGCAAGTATCATCCTGCTCGGCACAGGCCTCGTCGGTGTTTTCGGCGTCGCTCGTCGTCGCATGACACGCATCGTGTGAGCGCGTAGCATCCCTTAGTCAGCGTGCCCCTGATGACAAACGCCGGCCTCGCGCAATGCGAGGCCGGCGTTGTGTTGTCCGGTATAGCTTCGCGTCGATCAGTGCTTGATCGTGTACGTCCCGTTGCGCACCACCGTCGTGGGCACAGCGAGATCCGCCGCACCAGGCTGCGTGTCGTACAGCACCGCGCTTGTACTCGCATTCCAGACCTTGATGCGAATCTTGTCCGGGTTCGCGCTGCTCGTCTTGAAGTCCAGACCACTCACGATGAACCGCACGGGCGTTCCGTCGCTCAGCGTGCCGGTGCCCTTGAAGATGCCCGAGTTGCCGTTGACGACGAGATACTCCAGCGCGTTCGACGTCAGATCCTTGATCAGCGGCGACGCCGCGATGGTGAACGTTCCCGTCGGCGCCGTGTTGCTGCCCACGTAGCGCACATCAGCGCTGAACGTCGCGCGTGCGTTGAGCGACGAGCCGGGTCCGAGCACCAATCCTGAGCCCTGCACGTAGCCCGCGGCGGCACTGTACACCACGATCTGCTGCGAGCTCGTCGTCGCCGTCGCGCCGTCATCATCCGACACCGTGACGCCCACCGTGTAGAAGCCGGCGCTCGCGTACGCGTGCGTCGCGGTCGCCTGCGACGCGAGACCCGCATTCACCGTCGACGTTGCGCCATCGCCCCACGAGATGATCGCCGTGTGCGTGTCCGCACTTCCGCCGTCGGTGAACGACACGGTAGCCGACGCAGATGCCGATGCCGCCGGCGACGGCACCGAGAAGTTCGTGATCACCGGAGCGACGTTGGCGATCAACACATTCAGCGTCGCCACATCACTGACGTTATGCGAATCGGTGACCGTGACCGTTACGGTGAAGTTGCCATTGTCCGCGTAGACGTGCGTCGGCATCGCACCGGTTCCCGTTGTGCCGTCGCCGAAATTCCAGCTGTACGTCAGCACATCGCCGACATCGGGATCGCTCGAGGTGCTCGCGTCGAACGAAAGCGTCGCGCCTTCGTTGCCGCTCGTCGCGCCAGTCACACGAGCCACAGGCGGACGATCATTCGCCTCGACCTGATTCTCGATGTTGTCCGGCAGCAGCGAGAGCAGATCGTAGCCGGATAGCGCTTCAACGGCATCCACTGTGGTCTTGTAGACATGCCAATCCGAATTGATTGAGGGATCATTCGGCATGATCACCGCGATGATCTGGACGTCCGCCACGGAGTGCACGTCGGCGAGCCCCTTTCCATGATCCATGATGACGGCAACCTTCCACGTCGTACCCGGCATCTCGATCTTGTGCTGCCCCTTCACGAAGCCCTTGCTGGGGAACGCCGCGCTGCTCGAGCCACCGGCGATGACGTACACTTCCTTGCCCTGATTCTGGGCGATGGTGCCGAGTGTGTCTTCGAGGAGCTTCCAGGTGACCTGATTGTTCGCGGCCGCCTGCGGAAGAACGTTGGAGAAGTAGAACGTTCTGGCATTGTCGAGATTGCCCGCGGTACGATCGGCCGAGCGTGTCATGTGACCGCGGTCGATTCCGAAGCCGGCGAATGCGCCGGCGCCGGTGTAGTCCGCCGTGGTGTAGCGCGGGAACCCCGCGGCAATCAGTTCAGGATCATACGTGAAGCAATTGCAGCGATCCTCGGCGCCATACGTCGACGCGTCGAGCTTCATGCTCACCCAGTTGGGCCGCCCGAGATTCTTGTTGAACGACGACGTGTACTCCGCGCGACGAATGATGAAGTCGTCGCTTGGATCGCCGTCCACCGGATCGCCGAACTCAGTATTGCCACCGTATGGCGCAGCGCTCTGCGTCGCGACGACGGTCGGCAGCGGATACGTCGCCGTCGTGCCATCGGTCGCCGTAGCGCGCAACACTGCGGTGCCCGCGGTGACTGCCGTGAATACGCCGTCCTGATCGATCGTCGCAATGGCCGGCGTGTCGCTCGACCAGGTGAACGTCGTGTTGACGATCGTGTTGCCGTTATGCTCCGTCGCGAAGATCTGCGCCTCGAAACCAACCGGAAGCGGCGGATCGGCCGGCGTGGCGCGACCGCTGAAGGTGATGTTGAACTGCGGCGGTGGTGGAGTGCCGCAGGAATTCACGAAGCCAAAGTCCTGCGGGGCAGGCGCTGCCCACGTCTTGCCGTCGGCACTACGATGCAGCGAAAGGCCAGCCGCCGGAACGGGGTTGTCCTCCATCACCACGATATCGCGCGATGCCACGCCATTCGCGACACCATCTGCTGCCGTGAACGAACCTTCGTACGAGAGAAACTCGACGAGCTGGCCGTTGTTGTCAGCGAGCGCGAAACCGTCCGGCTGCGATCCGTTCGTACCGCCGTTCTGAATGCCCGCGATGGGAATCGAGATGACGCCCCGTCCGTTGCACGACACCGGCGCCGTGAGCGACCCAGTGACCGCGACGGTGTTGTAGACCTTGAGCGGTGACGTGGCACTCGTCGGATTTCCTTCGTAGAGCACGATGCTGTAGCCGTTGAGCGACGTGCCGACGGGTCCTTCGATCTCGATCGCTTCACCGGCATCGGTGCCGGTGTTGTCGTAGTGGATCTCGCTGAAGCGAATGTCGGGCGGGATGTACGGCGTGCCAACCGTGACGTGCAGAACACCCGTGCCGGTAGCCGCGCCCGACGTTGCCGTGATGTTCGCGTCGCCGACGCCAACGCCGGTGGCGAGTCCGGTGCTGTTCACCGTGGCGACTGCTGTGTTCGAGCTGGCCCACACGAAGACTGCGCTCGGAATCGGATTGTTTGCCGCGTCGAACGCGGTCGCCGTGAACTGCTGCGTGGATCCGTTCGTGACGATGACATCCGACGGCGCGACGACGATGTGATCGACGACCGCTGCATCCACCTGCAATGCGCCCGACCCACTCACGCTGCCAGAAGTCGCAACGATATTCGTGTTGCCTGCAGCAACACCGGTCGCCAGACCTGACGCATCCACCGTCGCCGATGCCGAGTTCGAGCTGGTCCACGTAAAGTTGATGCCGGTGATCGGCTGGTTCGATACATCGAACGCCGTCGCGGTAAACTGCTGCGTCGCGCCAACGAGAATGCTCGCTGTCGACGGCGACACCGTGATGTGATCGATCGGCGGCGGCGGATTCGAGCTGTCGTCGTCGTTACACGTGCCAAACGTGTTCGCCGCCGGCGTCAGGATCCACGATCCGTCGGGCTGCCGCTGAATCGACGAGTTCTGCGTTCCCGCCGCACCATTCTCCGCAACGCCGACATCCACCGACGTCATTCCTGCCGCCGGCCCGTTCGACGCCACCATCGTTCCTTCATACGACAGGAACTCGACGACCTGGTTCGTCGGACTCACCAGCGCGAAGCCATCGTTGCCACCGTTCTGCAACGCGTCGCCAGCGGTGTACGAGAACACGAGCACACCGCGCGTTCCGCAGGACTGCACGATCGTACCAGTGACAGTCGTCGTCCCTGGCGACGTATACACGGCGCCCGCCGCCGGATTCGCGCCGTTGTAACGAACGATCTGCCAACCGGCGAGGTCGGTTCCCGCCGGCCCGGAGATCTCGATCTTCTCCGTACCGACGACGTCAGTGCCGGGATGATCGTAGTGAAATTCGCTGATGCGGACGGAAGGCCCCGCGCCCGCCATCGATGAGACATCGCGGGTCGCCGCCGAAACAGGAACTGGCAGCGCCGCCGATGGTCCGAGCACGCGGTCGGAGTTGCACGCAACGAGCGCGAGCCCGAGAGCTGCGCTACGCAGCATTCGAATCGTGGAGGAACGCATTTTATCCGGAAATTGGCCGGGCGATCCACCGCGTCCGACGTTGGATGCGTTAAATGGATACGAGGCGACACACAAAACTACGCCCCCCAAGCCACTCGGCGCAAATGTTTACGATCACAGCATTTCACCGCATCCGTCACGAGACTGTCACACACGAGCCAGCCCCGATCCGCGCACGGATCAATGACCCGGCGAATACCGCGCGACCCGCCCCTTAGGCCCCGCCACATAGCCGGTCTTCCCGGCAAGCTGCACCGAGTTGTAAGGAACGGTGTCCCTCGACACCCAGTGCATGCCGCCGTCACTCGACTCGTCGGTTCCACTCAACCCCACCGCCACGAGTCGCTTGCCCGACGTGCCAGGCACATACGCCACCGCCGACTTGAATCCCGCCGGCGAGCTCGCGCTATCCACCAGCGTCCACGTCGCGCCGCCATCAGACGTCAGCGCCAGATTGCGTCCACCCAGCTTCGCCTTGGTATAGTCGCCGCCGGCAATCACGCCGTGCTTCGCATCCTGAAACGCGACTGAGAAAATTCCCTCCGGCGCCGAACCCGCACGAATCGGCGTGTCGTGCACCGTCCAGCTCTTGCCACGATCGGCCGAGTGAAAGATGCGGGCGACCGTCGCGCCGCCAGTGACGAACCAGACGTCCGAACTCCCATGGACGGTGAGGCAACTTCCACTCGCCGCAAACGCGCCTTCGTTCGGCAGCGCAAGCGGCAACGCCGTCGTCGACACCTCGTTCCAGCTGTCGCCGCCATCGCTCGTGGTGATGAGCAGAAAGCGTCCGTCAACAGGATCGCTCACCGCGATGCCATGCCGCGCGTCCCAGAAGCGAATCGCGTCGAAGAAGGAGCCCTTGCGCAGACTCATGAATCGCTGCGACCAGGTGCGACCTCCATCAGTCGTGCGAAAGACTCGTCCCGAGTCGGCAATACTCAGCGCATGCGCCACATCCGCCGACGTCGCGGCGATCGAACGAAGATCCAGTTTGCTCGCGCCCGGGATGGTGTCCGTTTTCCACGTGCGTCCGCCGTCCGTCGTACGCAACACCGTGCCACGCTGGCCGCTCGCCCACGCGACCTCCGGCGATACCACGCTCAACCCACGCAACTCGGCATCAGTCCCGCTCGTCTGCGAAATCCATTGAGCATGCACGGGCTCTGCAATCGCGAGTGCCACGGCAAGTGCAGCGATCGAGCGAACGAGGAAGGTCATGTGCATTCTCAGAGTGGTTCGGACGTGAGGTATGGAGTATGCCTTCAAGGCATGGTGCGGGGCCAGCGGCACAGGCCACCAGGACGACGCCACTGAAGACCACAGGATCAATGTTGACCGATCAGGAGCGCGAGATGTTCGCGCTCAAAGTGATGGAAGAAGTGCGACGCTGGCCGGGCGTCGAGCTGCGTCCGCACGCCAGCCATCCCAGCGATCCCGACCTGGCAGATGGCGTTGAGTTCCGCTTGTTCGGTCGCCAGATCGGCCATGTGCACAACAACTGCGCCGTGCACCTGACGCTGACGAAGGCGCTCAAGGAATCCATCATCAAGGAGAATCTCGCCGAGGCGCTCGCGATTGCGCCGACGTCCGGATGGACGATGTTCAATCCCATGCGTCTGGACGACGCCGAGCGCGTGATCTGGTTGCTGCGTCTCAATTACGTGCGGCTGCGTCGCCAACGACTCACGCCGCTCGCCGCATCGAGCTCCGATCTCGTTCAGCATCACGAAGCCGCGCTCGGCACGGTGAGCGCGAGTATTACGAAGCTGCTCCAACGCACGCAGCTCAGAAGGCGACCACGCCCGTTGCCCTCGCTCGAAGCGTGAAGACACCGACGCACGGTCACGCCTGCGCGTCGTCGGGCACAAGAGACTTCCGCAGGTAGTAGCGCTTCGAAGTAGGCGGATATCCGTCGAGCACACCGAAAACCGTGTACCCTCGACGCTCGTAAAAAGGCAGGGCCTGGAAGCCCAGCGTCTGCAGATGCGCCCACCGGCAGCCGCGCGCAATCGCTCGCTCCTCGGCCGCAGCCAGTACGTCGCCACCGACGCCGGTGCTCCGAAATGAATCGGGAAGCCACAGCTTGTCGACGTACAGCCAGTTCCAGAGCATCTGTCCAATCAGTCCACCGACGACGGCGCCATTCTTGTCGCGAACGAAGACGCTGATGGGTTGCGGCGTGGCGTCGCGTCCGAGCTGCGCACCGTTGAATGCACGCAACCCCTCGAGGATCACCTGATTCCCTTCGTCGAGATTCTCCTCGGCGACTTCGATTATCGGCGACGTATCGCGCATCATGCGATTGGCTGACCGCGGAAGATGAAGTACACGGCACCGCAGATACACAGCGCGGCCCACAGGAAGTCGAGTCGCAATGGCTGCTTCATGTAGAAGAATGCGAAGGGCACGAACACAGCGAGCGTGATCGCCTCTTGCATGATCTTGAGTTGGCCGAGGGTCAACGCGCTATAGCCGATGCGGTTGGCGGGCACCTGGAGGAGGTATTCGAACAGAGCGATTCCCCAGCTCACGAACGCCGCGATGTACCATGGCTTGTCGCTGAGATTCCTGAGATGCGCGTACCAGGCGAACGTCATGAAGACGTTCGAGAGAATGAGTAGCCCCGTGGTGCGGAGGATGACCGACATGCTGTGTGATGAACGAGTGTGATTTGTTACGCAGTCGCGTCGACTGCTTCCAGCGAAGGCCGTGTCGCCGTCGCCAGTCCCCAGGCAGTCGACAACACGATGATCAGAAATCCCGCGGCCCTGAACGCGCGACCCACGCCTTGATCATGAGACAGCATACCTGTTTCGCCGAGGAGGTACGCCCAATCGTGTTCTCCGCCGCCGACGAGCGGCAGCTCCTGAGCGCGTGCGTCCGCCGCGTACACCGAGATGTGTCCGCAGTTCTGTCCACCCCAAGGACGGTCGCGGAGAGTCTCATGTGCAGGATACCTTCAAGAATCGCAGCATCCTGATTCGCGGCATCTGGTCGAATATCTCTCGCGGCACCCACTTATACGAGATATCCTATTCGGACGACGGCGGTAAAACGTGGCGTGCGGCTTTCATCGCTGAACTCACGCGGCTGGCCGACGCCGCGCCTGCTCCGCTGCGAACAAACCAGCGCCTCGATGATGGAGCACACGCGTTCGACGTCAACATGGCCAAATGGTCACGGCGCTCTGTCTCGGCGATTTCGCGGACCGTTCAGTGCTGCGCTCTGGCGCTCTCGATCGCGGCGTAGAGAGCGCGATCGAATGCCTCCGGCTGATCGATCATCTCGAAGTGGCGCGAGTTGTGGATCATCACGAGCGAGTGCGTCGGGGCATGCGCCAGCCATGTCGTGTATGCATCCCGCTTGTCGGCTTCCTTCTTGAAACCCTGGTAGGGGTCGATCACGCTGTCGAATGGAATGATCGCCGTAAGCGGGACCGTGATGCTCGAAAGACCGGGGGTGAGATCGAGTGACAGCGCAGCCTCGAGCCATTCCATCGTGGCAGCCGGGTCGGCGAGTGTGGCGAGGCGCTCCACGCTGTCTACCATGACTTTGCTGGTGATCACGTACTGCAGCATGTTCTCCTTCAGCGCCGGGGCGAACGTCTCGCGCGTGAGGCCCCGATACCGCGCCACGTTCTGCGCCACCTGCTTCTGCCGCTCTTCCGCTGTTGCGGCTTCCGGATATCCCCCTTCGGCCGTGATGATCGCGCTCACCTGATTTGCGTGCTTCTCGCCGAACATCACTGCGAGCGTCCCTCCGAGACTGTGCCCGACCACGATCGGATGGTCGAGCTTTCGCGTACTGATGAGATCCGAGAGCGAGGCAACGGCGCGATTCATGAGATCGGCGCCAGCGTCGCGCGGACGGCCGTCGAATCCTGGAAGCGTTAGTGCGTAGACGTCATAGCGGTCGGAGAGCGCGGCGATCTCGCGCTGCCAGACCCAGGGACCGCAGAAGAGTCCCGGAATGAAGATGATCGCAGTACGTCCACGCTGCCCGGTGCGCTCCACGTGAAGCATGCCGACGTTGAACGTATCGGTTTGAGAGACGTTCGCAGGAACACGCGCATCTGCGAGGGCAATCCCTGACCGATCCGGGATCGCGAGTGCAATCAGTGCTGCGATGACGAGGCTCAGCATCGGCGATTCGTTGCAAGGGTAACTTCGGGAAGCCACGCGACCGGAATCTTCAGAAGACAGGACACGACGAGAGCGACACTCGTCATCCCCTTACCGTTTGCACCGCGCCGGATTCAGCGAAGCGCCTCGGCGAGCGACAGGCCCTCGAGCGCGCTGAAAATGTTTCCGTGACTGCGGTCCGGGCGCGGCGCATACGTCCACCGCAGCCCTGCCGGTGGTGACGCGCGTAGCAGCGCGGCGAGCCGGGCGGCGGGCTTCGCGGTGCTCGACTCCCCCGAGCTGGCGAAGTAGAAGGTCCGCGGTGTACCGTCGAGCGCGGCGAGCCGCGACGCCGCAGAGTCGATCAGCGCGCCGCTGTTCCACCACAGGCTCGGGTCGAGTGCGACGTAGTGCGTAAACAGCGATGGCAGCTCCAGGAATGTCTCGACGATGAACAGGCCGGCCAGCGACTCGCCGACGATCGTGCGCTCCGGTGTCGTGCGGTAACGCCGTTCGATCTCGGGCATCAACTCGTCGCGAAGGAAGCGGCGGAAGGCCGCCGACCCGCCCACGTGCGGCGCTATCGCGCTGTCGGACGCCACATTGGTCGGCCCCGTGAGGTCGCGGCGGCGCTGCGTGTTCGGGATGCCGACGACGATCACCGGCCGGATCGCGTCCGCGGCGATGAGTGAATCGACAGTGCGGACGACGTGCGGGAAGTCCTCGTCCATCCCGCCGTCGGGCATGTAAAGCACCGGCATCGCGACCGCGCCGGCCGAGCGAAAGTAGCGTGCTGGTGTGTGCACGTTGACCAGGCGCGCCTCGCCGAGCGTCGCCGACTGCACGGTGAACGAGTCGTGCGCCGTGGCGTCATTGGCCAGCGTCGAGGTTGCCGCGGTGGGGACGACGGCCGCAACGCCACCTCCACTCGTGCGATGCGCGCACCCTTGGGTGGCGGCGAGGGCGTAGAGGAAAATCGCGCGAACAAGGAGACAGATGACGGGGCACGGAGCCCTCGCGCCGCACGAGGCGATCGATGATTCAACCATGCAGCAGCGATCGCATAGTCGGCGACAATCTGAGCACCTGCGGTTCGCGCACCTTCGAGCTCAGCTCCACTGCCACCGAATCACGCCACCGCGGCGTCGCTTCGAGCGCTGCACGGAAGCGATCGTACGCCGCCGCGGAGGCGAACCGGCTGAACCAGACGAACACGTGTTCGCCTTCGCGCACAGGAAGGGCCGGGAACGTATTGGCGCTCCGTTCGGGAATGAACGTGGCGATGACGGGCGCTCCCGCGCCGGTGAGCAGCGGCGTGACCGACTGTTCGAAGAACTGCACGAAGTCGCGCTCCTTCTCCGGCGTCGGATCAAGGTGGTAGATCGTCGCGATCACGATACCCTTCCCAGTTCCGGTCGTTCCAGCCGGCATCCGACTCTCGCTCTCGAGAACGAATCCGGACTCCGCATGCACGGGATGAAGCACGAGCACGTTGTCGTTGTCGATGATCGTCGCATTCGCCGCGCTGCGATTCGCCTTCCAGACTGGGTCGCCGAAGTAGAAGGCGGTCAACGCTCGTGTGCGCGCCGGCATGTCCGGGAATCCTCTCACCCAGACGAACTTGTTCGGGTCATCGAGGTTGCGGAACTGTCCGATGACCTTGATGCCGAGCCCCTCCTGCGGTTCCACGAACTTCGCATCGAACATGTCGATCAGCTCGTCGCGCCTGCCGGGGTGCAGCGTGTACTGGCGCAGCTCGATGATCGGCGACAGGACCCCTGCCCTTTGCACGGATGGCCGGCGGCCGGTGGGGGGGGTTGCTCCGTGCAGTGCCGGAATGTGGCCGACTGCCGCGGCAATGAGCCCGCACGTCACGCAACACACCAGGCCGAGCGTTGCGCGCACCGCTCGCGCGGTCGAAGCGGGATTGAGTGAAATGTCAGTCATGACTTCGTAGTGGTTCGCGGATGCAGTGGGCCAGATGTGGCGTGGGCACCTAGGCGCTAGCGTCGGTGCACCGTCGCCCGTCAATGCTCCACGTATCACCCCCTCTTCGCCATC
>JBDUCR010000356.1:0-32219 GCA_040003345.1 bacterium | reverse complement strand
ACTGGGCGAAATGCGGCGACGATGCGATTCCAGTTGTTGATCGCATTGACGACGAGGGTGAGATCCACGAGCTGTTTGTCGTCGAAGTGCGGACGTGCGCGCGCGAACACCTCGTCACTCACGTGGCCCTTTATAGGCTCAGTCACCGCGTCCGTCCATGCCAGCGCGGCGCGCTCCTTCTCGGTGTAGTACGGCGCGAGATTCCAGATGACGAGCCCGGAAATTCGCTCGACCGTTTCGCCGCGGGCGTGGAGATCCTTCGTGTGCATGTCCACGCAGTAGGCGCAGCCGTTGATGATCGACGCGCGCAAGCGGATGAGGTCGAGCAGCACCGGGTCGAGGCCCGACGCGTCGACGTAGGTATCGAGCGCTTCCATTGCGGCGATGCCTTCGGGCGCGGCCTTGCCGTAGTGGAGCCGTGTTGATGTAGGCTGGGTGGACATTGTGCGATTCCTTCGGGAGTGAGTGAAGAGCCATCTACTACTCCCGAAGGCTACCGTTGCAATGGACTATACAAAAGTGCCAAATTACGCACATATGACTGGTCCAAATACACGGCGCGGAGTCGCCGATGCGACCCCGTTTCTCATCGCGCTCGACCGCGACGCCGACGCGCCGCTGCATCGCCAGATCTATGGCGGCTTGCGCGCCGCCATTCTCGATGGACGATTCGCCAACAACGCACGACTCCCGTCAACGCGCGAACTGGCAAGCGACCTCGGTGTCGCGCGCAATACCGTCGTTCTTGCATTCGAACAATTGCGGGCGGAGGGCTATCTCGCCGGTGCACGCGGTGGAGGATCGCGAGTGCGCGCACAGGTGCCCGACTCGCTGTTGAATGTCAGCGTGGTGCGGCCCGCACCGCGACGCACCACCTCTGTGCGCAATGAGGAACGGTTAGAGGGCCGGCCAGCCGAGAACCACGAGGCCGGCACGCCTTCTCTTTCGTCCCGCTGGGCGCGTGTCCTCGAACATGGCGACGGATGGAGACCAAAGGCCGATGTCCCTCCGATTGCATTTGCGCTCGGCATTCCCGCTATCGATGCATTTCCGGCGGCGCTCTGGGCGCGTCTCACCGCGCGACGGTGGCGCACGGGCGATGTGTTTCTCGGTCACGCCGCCGCGACCGGCGATCGCACGCTTCGCGAAGTGATTTCCGCGTACGTCAGCAGCGCGCGCGGTGCGCGCTGCTCGCCCGAGCAGGTCATCATCGTGAGCGGTGCGCAACAAGCTCTCGATCTTGCTGCACGTGTACTCGTCGATGCGGGCGACTCCGTGTTGATGGAAGATCCGGGCTACCTCGGTGCGAGAGCGGCGTTTGTCGCTGCTGGTGTACGCGTCGTCAGCGTGGACGTCGATGACGAAGGCTTGAACATCGGTGCTGGTGCGCGACGAGCACCGCGCGCGCGACTCGCGTACGTCACACCGTCACACCAGTTCCCGCTCGGCAGCGTGATGAGTGCGTCGCGACGACTCGAGCTGCTCGCGTGGGCTCGACGCAGCTCGGCGTGGATCGTCGAAGACGACTACGACAGTGAGTATCGCTACGAGGGCCAGCCGATTCCCTGTCTGCAAGGACTCGATGCGCAACAGAGCCCGACATGTCGCGTGCTGTACGTCGGCACGTTCAGCAAGACACTCACCCCCGCGCTCCGACTCGGCTACCTCATCGTGCCGGTCGAGTTGATCGAAGCGTTTCGCGCGGCGTGTGCCGTGACGAGTGGTCATGCGCCGACGATCGATCAGTGTGTGCTCGCCGAGTTCATGGGCGAAGGCCATTACGGGCGACACGTGCGTCGTGTTCGTGCCCTTTGTGCCGAGCGGCAGCATGCCTTGCTGGTTGTGGCGGACAGGGAGCTCGGTGAGCTGATCCAGTTGAGTCCTGACGCGGCGGGGCTGCATCTTGTCGGCTGGCTGCGAGGCAGGACGAGTGATGCGGATGTCGCAGCGGCGGCGAAGTCTGCAGGGCTGGACGTCTCGCCGCTGTCGCGATTTTCGTCGAGAGAACGGCGGCGCGGCGCGTTGCTGTTGGGATATGCAGCATTTGACGAACGCGCAATTCGTGCTGGTGTGAAGCGGCTCGCGAAGATTCTTAGCGAGGTCGCGAAGCTATCTCGAACCCAACGCCGGAGCTCGGTGCCCAACCTGTAGTGGGCTCTTATCGCAGCCGCCTCGTCACCGGCCGAGCCTATCGCATGGGGACTCAGAGTTCCAGTATTCTGCTGCACGGTCCGCTGCTCAACGACGCACAGGTCTCTCGTCAGCAGAGTGCGTAAGGGATGATCAACGCACGGAGGCGATGTCTCATGGTGAACTCTGCATTTCGTTCCGACGCGAATCTCGCAGAAGCGCTCGCGGCGCGCGCGCGTACGCGATCCGATGGACGACTTGTGCTCGACGTCATCGGCGGCGTCGCGGCTGCCAGTGCACTCGGCATATGGCGACCAGCGTTCTGGATTCTTCCGTTCTGCGCCGCGATATGCTTCACGAGTTTTGGTGTCTGGGGAATTGCCGATCGTGAAATACGGGAGCGTGCCAACGGTCCGCGGGCATCGCTGGTACGCTTGTTGGTCGCGATGCGTATGCTGAGCGCGCTGATCGGAGCCGTGGCTGTGGTCACGGCGATTTTCGCGACGCTTGCCGCGACACTCGGTACATGGATCAGCTGAGCGTGACGCGTTTGTAACGCTGACGACAGGTTCGTCCGGATACACTTCGTGGCTGGCTCACTCGCATGACACTGCACCACTTCAGAGGACGGTATGACTCGACACGCACTTGCCACCGTGCTGGTTCTCGCGGCCGCGATCGCCGCTCCACGCGCAGGTAGGGCTCAGACCTTCAAGGTCGACAAGTGGAACATTGGCGGCGACGGCGGCACCGATTATCTCGTCGCCGAGCCGGGCACTGGCCGCGTGTTCGTTTCGCGCGGTACGCATGTGATGGTGATCGACGGAACGACGGGTAAAGTGCTCGGAGACATTCCCGACACGCCGCGCATGCATGGCATCGGCCTCGCGCCAAAATTCAATCACGGTTTCACGACGAATGGTGGTGACTCGACCGTGACGATGTTCGATCTGACCACGCTCGCCGCGATCAAGAAGATTCCGATCAAGGTGGGTGGTCTGGATGGCATCATGTACGACGATTTCAACGACCGCATCATTCTTACGAATCACAGCCGTCCGGGTACGGCGATCGCGCTCGATGCGAATACGGGCGACATCGTCGGCACTGCGGTGCTCGAGGACAATGCGCCGGAAGGCGCGGCGAGCGATGGCAAGGGAAAACTGTTCGTCAACAACGAGAGCAAGAACACCATTCAGGTGATCGACGCGAGCACGATGAAGGTGCTTTCGTCGTGGCCGGTTGCTCCCTGCGACGGCCCGACGGGTATCGCGCTCGATCGTGAGACGAATCGTATTTTTTCGGGCTGCGGCGACACGTCCGTCGTGATCGACGCGAGCACCGGCAAGGTCGTGGCGAAGATCAGCAATGGCGACGGTGTGGACGCGCTCGGCTACGACCCAAGCGAGAAGCTGATCTACATCCCTGCTGGCGCTGCAGGCGCAGTAACGGTCGTGCGGCAGGATGGACCCGACCAGTACACAGTCGTCGCGACCGTGCCGACGATGAGGGGCGCGAAAACGATCGCGGTCGATCCGGTCAAGCACATGGCCTATCTCTTCCAGCCTGAGTACGGTCCAGCGCCGGCGGGCACGCCCACACCGGCGAACGGTCGTCCTCCACGTGGTCCAATCGTCGCCGCCTGGTTCTTCGCGATCAGTCACTGAGTCGCTGCCAAGTGCAGTAATTGAACGTCCGGTCCCGGGGGGGACCGGACGTTCTTGTTTCGTGGGTGAACTACGGAATCTTTACGCAGAGGATTGCGGAGGTGCGCGGAGTCCGCAGAGAAGTGCGTGACCTGGTTTCTCTGCGTTCTCGGCGCCCTCTGCTCACCTCTGCGTCAAAAACTCCGTGCATTGACGCGGACTCGTTCCGCTGCACATTCAACCATGCTCTCAGTTCAGTGCGCATGCGGTGAGACCGTTCACTACACTGCCGACAAGGCGGGTCTCATCGCGCGTTGCCGGTGTGGACGCCCCGTACGACTCCCCGAGGAAGAGCCGGAGCCGCAGCCCAAATCGTGGCACGAGCAGTGGCGGGAACAGCAGCGCGGTGTGCGCATGAGGCGCCAGATTCTCGCCGGCCTGATCTTTCTCGTCGCAACGATCGGCGTCGTGATGATCTTCGCGATGCAGAGCTCCAGGCCGCCTGAGGCACGCCAACAGGCCCAGCCTGCCGACGAGCCCTAGACTCGGCCGTTCGACACTCGAAGAAACGAGTAGCCTGCCTGCAGTCGTTGCAGGCAGGCTCTGTTCGCTAACGACACACCGGATACGATGGATCGGCGCCCGAGATCGCGGGCTTGTCCTTTCGATTCGCCACCGCCGTCATCACGTCGTGAATGAATCGCGCGAGCCGCGCAGCATGATCGTAGTCGATGTACTGCGGCTCATCTGTCGGCTGGTGGTAGTCCTGCGCATAACCGAGTGAGAAGTACGTGACCGGTATGTCGTGGCGCACGTAGTTCACCTGATCGCTGCGACAGAATCGATTCATCGGATTGGCGCTGACCTCCCACGTCTTGTCGATCGCCATCGTCTCGACGCGTGTGGCATTCACCGAATCGATGATGTCGCCGAAGTCGCGAGAGAGACGACGCGCGCCGAGTGTCTGCACGGATGTCGGTCCGCCAAACTTCACCTGATCGACGCGACCCTTGCCGAGCATGTCCATGTTGTGCGCGGCAACGACGGATGCGAGCGGGATGGTGGGATGATCCGTAAACCAGCGTGAGCCGAGCAGCCCGGCTTCTTCACCTTCGTGTGACACGAAGATGATCGAGCGTGCAGGCTTCTCCTTTGCGAACTGCTCCGCGATCTCGAGCAGGACAACTGTGCCCGAGCCATCGTCGTCGGCGCCGTTCATGATCGAGTCGCGACGCGGTGCACGGATGCTGCGAGCGTATGCGATGAGTGAGTCGATGCGATGCTGCTGTGCGTCGGTTGGGCGACAGAGCGGATCGTTGGCGCCCTGCGGTCGCGTCACCGTGTTGAAGGCGCGCAGCGAATCGTGGTCGACGGCAGTTGGGTTCACACCGTTGTGATCGTTGTGCGCACCGACGAGCACGTATTCGGATGCACGCGCTGGATCGGAGCCGGGCAGAATGGCGATGACGTTGCGTCCCGGTGTGTTGGAGATATGCCACTCGTAGTTCCAGCTGCCCGACACTGATTGACCGGCGGCGCCGACGGTGAGCTGATCGACGGGCTGCCCGAAGAGCCGTGCCGCTGTTGCGCGTGAGATCGCTGCACCGGCTGGTGATGATGTCGCGGTTGTCGGCGCGGCAGGCTGCATCGTCATGCGGCCGTTGAATGCGGCGCCCACGGTTGTGCGCGGGGCGGAATCAAGCGCGACGAGAAAGATGCCGACTGCTCCGGCTTTCTGGGCGCGTGTATCGCGCGCGCCCGGTGCTGCGCCTCCACGTCCCGCTGCAGCTGGATTACCACCGGCCTTTGTGATGCTGTCGCGAACCGCTGCTTCGACGAGGGCGGCGTTGGCTGCACCAAATTTGTTCGGCACCGAGTCGCAGCGAAGTATTGCGGGAGGCCGCGGCGCGGCGAGTCCCGCGGCCGCTGGCGTCGCGATGAACACGGCGATTTTGCCGTTGAACAGCGAGGGATCGAGGGTGACTGCAGTGTCGCCCCAGCGCCCAGCGAATACGGTGGCCACGTTCGCGAGATCAGCTTTGCCACTCAGTCCGTTCGCGGCAGATGGTGCGAGAGGAATCCAGTCACTCTTCGCGGCGAGTGTCGTACCTGCTGCTACGAGTCGCGACGACGTGCTGTCGAAGGCGATGGGGCCGAACGGCAGATTCTGGAAGTAGGAGCCATTGTCGCCCGCCGGCTTGAATCCCAGTCGTTTGAACTCGCCGGCGATGTACGACGTCGCCATGTAGTTGCCCGGTTCGCCGATGCGCCTGCCTTTCATGGAGTCGTCGGCGATCTGGTACAGACGTGTGCGCAGATCGTTGGCGGTGATGGCCGGTACTGTCGGACGTGGCGTCCACGTGCGCGGACCTTCGTCCGGCCAAACGGGCTTCGTGCTCTTCTGAGCAGAGAGAGGCGATGCCGCTGAAACGATGAGGGTGACGGCGAGTGTAAGGCGGTGCACGGTTCGGGCGTGAGAGAGGTGTGAACGAGAGCTGCTTGAAAATTGGCCGGGGAGGATTTCGATGTGAGTCAATTATTACTACGGGATTTTTTACGCAGAGGATGGCAGAGGTTCGCGGAGGCCGCAGAGGACTACGTGAAATCGAAATTCAGCAATTACAGAGTCGCAAGTAGAGTCGCTCCCATGACGCGGGGCTCTGTTGCTCCTGGTTTACTCTGCGGCCTCTGCGAACCTCTGCCATCCTCTGCGTAAAAATTCCGTTTTACCTTTTTTTACTTGCTGCCGGCCGAAGCAGCCACAGGCGGCAACTGCTTCTCCCACACGAAGCGATGCAGGAAGTCACTGCTGCGGCTGAAGATGTCGATCCACCGGCTATGAACCAGCGACTCATGCACGTCGTCCGGAATGACCGTCAACTCAAAATACACATTGTGCGAGCGTAACAGACTGACGAGTCCGACCATCTGCGAGAAGTCGACATTGCGATCGTCGTCGCCCTGCTGGAGAAATACCGGCGACTTCCACGTATCGATGTGCCCAACCGCCGACGACCGGAACGCGAGACTCGTCGTGTCCTGCGCGCTCCCGTAGATGTGCACACCAGCGAGATCCACACCAGCAACGAACACATCCGAATTTCGCGCGAGCGCCTCGGCCGTCAACAATCCGCCGTACGAAAGCCCCCAGATGCCGACGCGCGATGCGTCGACGTCGGGACGCGACTGCAGATACTTCGCGCCGGCGAGCACGTCCTGATACTCCGAGTTGCCGCGACCCTGCGTATTCGCCGCGCGACGGAATGAATTTCCATAGCCAACACCTGCGCGATAGTTCACCGACAACACGATGTAGCCCTGCGACTGCAGCCACTGGTTGTACGCGTACGACCAGTGATAGAACTGCATGTAGTGATACGCCGGCAGCATCTGTCGCTGCGGACCACCGTGCACGAACACGATCGCCGGACGCTTCTCACCAGGCTTAAGATCCTTCGGCAGGAAAAGCTGGTTGTGAATCTCCAGCCCGTCGGGCGCCTTGGTCATCACGATCTCCGGCGTGACATGTGCGGCCCTCGGAAAATCCTTCGGCAGCGTTGGATAGACGACGCGTGTCTCGCCACCGGCCACCGGCACGATGCCGATCGACGCCGGCTGCGACGCATTGAAGTAGAGCACGGCAAGGCTCTTCCCCGACGCGAGCGGTGTTGGTGACACCTCGACACCATCGTCCGTCGAGATCTTCTTCGGCGCGCCACCCGCGGTCGGCACTGCCCAGATGTGCCGCTTCTCGATGTCTGTGGCATTCGTCGCGTAATACATCATGCGGCCATCGCGCGAAAAGGCCGTCGTCACGAACGTGCGATCCGCCACACCATCGTTGATCAAGCCATCGGTCGTCGTCAGCAACACGGGCTTCGTCTGCGGACTCGCGATGTTCACCGAGTAATACCGATCCCATTCGTCCTTCGGCACCTGCGCGCCGAATACGATGTTGTCGCCTGCCCACGTGATGCTGTTCACGCTGGCGAACGTTCTGTCGAGCGGCTCGTTGTGCCAGAACTCGCGCGCCGAATGAGTCGCGACATCAGCAACCATGAACGACACTGTGTAGCCGCCAGCGAACGCGGCGCGACACAAACCATCCGCCGCAACAACGACGGTGTCGCCATCGTTGCCGAAGCCTCCGCGTCCGCCGCCGCCAAATCCTCCGGGGGTCGTCACCGGACAACCACTCGCTGCCGCTCTCGCACTCGCTGCTCCCGCGGCACCAGCGCCAGCGCCAGCGCCACGACCGCCGGTTGCCGCGGTCGGCGCAGCAGCCTGACCAAATGGTGCGCCTGCTGCCACGACCTGCTGACCGAACGGCGTACCCGGACGACGAACAAACGCGATCCGCTTTCCATCAGCCGACCACGTTGGACTCCCATCGATATCTGTGCTCGGCGCAATGAAATCGACGGCGTGCGTCTTCATATCGTAGACGCCAATGAAGGCGTGGTTCTCGCGCGTGCTCACGAAGGCGAGCTTTGATCCATCGGGCGACCACTGTGGATTGCTCTGACGACCCCACTCGCGGATGAACGCAACGCCGCCGGTGTCTATCGCGGCCTTTGCGCCACGGGTGGTGCTCGCACGAAAGATCTGACCGTCGCGAACGAACACCGCGTACTTGCCATCTGGCGAGAGCTCTGGCGCACTGGCGCGGCCGCCGAGCTGCGTGCCGGTGATGACGGCGAGACGCCATGCGCCGCTGCCATCCGTCTTCGCGGCCCACACGGCGCGCTCACCACCAGCCGGGTCGTGCGAGGGATTCGCCACCCACCCTTCACGATTCTGTCCCGAGCCACGCACGAAGATCGCGATCGTGCCGTCGTCGGAGAGCCGTACGGATCCGATGTCGACGCCGTCGTCATTCATGAACTTCGTGATGCGCGTCGGCGCGAAGTCGGGCGCCGACGCGACGTACACATTCCGCATGCCTCGCTCATAAGAGACCCAACCGATTCGATCCACCTTCTTCGCCGCGCTCACCTCGAGGGGCGACGCCGGCGATAGAAACTGGTCAATCGTGTAGGTCGTCGCTCCGGTGGCTAAGCGTTGCTGGGCCACGACTGGCGACGCAACGACGACGAGCGCCAATGCGGTGAGTGAGGCGCGAAGCTGTGACATGGATGTTCTCGAGCGGGTCGAGGCGGGAGAGCGGAGGATCATATGGCTAACGGCCGGCTGGGCCGGGCCGTTGTAGGGCTGTCTGCTGCCCGCCGAGCTATAGGCGCAACCAAAGTAGATCCCGACACTCGCTTCGCTCCTGCGGGATGACACGATCGACTAATCCCTCACCCACACCTCGAGTCGAGACCAAGCGGCCCGGTGGAATCGGATACTCTGAATCGCTCCACCCTCAGGCGTCTTGATCTCATCCAGCGCTCGCAACGCCTTCTCGATATCGGGTGGAATGGGATTCACTCGCTGTTTCACATACAGCCGAAGGTCCGCATGCCAGAACGCATTGTCCTCCAGCCATTCGGGATACCGATCGCGAATGACATTGAGTGACACGAGCGCAACTTCTGGAATCGAACCGGGAAGCAACACTTCCTGCGTCGCCGGACGACGCTCGAACGCGCCAAGCAGCTTTCGCAGCCACGGCACGTCGCTCAGTCGCGCCACGACAGCCTCCACCGGCGATTGGCGATCCGCTGGCGCGCGCTGCGCCATCGACAGGAAGCGCATCTTGTTCAGGAACTTCTTGGCCGAACGTGGCGTGCGATGCTCTTCGAAGAGAACGGGCGCCCACGCACGCAATGCATCCGCGAACGCCTTGGAGTCCTCGACGCGATTGTCCTCACGCGGCGTGAGGAGCCACAGCAACACTGCGAACGCAACGAGCGCGAGCAATCCGTGCACCCACCAGGCGGTCGTCGGCACGGCACCTACGGTAAGCGGCATTGGATCACGATCACTCGCATCGACAACCGGGGCCGTCCGCACGCTATCCCGCGGCACAGCTGGCGTACTGTCCGCAGCAGCCGACGTCGGCGGACGCTGCGCCACGACAGCTGGCGCTGAAACAGCGTTCTGATCGGAGAGCCGCAGCAGCCAGTCGGATCCGTTCCACCCGACGAGGAACGTTGCCACGGTCAACATGAGCGCGACGCCTGAGTATACCCACGATCGAATGCGACGCCGGCTCTTCTCGCGTCCTTCATCCTCGTTGTCGAGAGCATTTCCTTCCCCGTCAACACGGTCAGGCGCCGTGTTCGTCATGACATCACCCAACCCCTCGGGCGTGGCCGGTGGAATTGGGATCTCCATGTTGAGCAGTTTCTCGAGATAGTGTGTCGCGTACTCGAGCTGATACTGAATGTCGGTCTTCCGCGGCGGCGGCGGGGCACCGACGTCCAGCTTGGCAGCTGTCGGTGCCGCGACCACCGGCTTCTCTCTCGTTTCGGCCAGCACTGTCGCCACATCCTTGAATCCGATCGCGACGCAGCCAGTGACGCGCTCGCGATCGATGCCGAGGACGACGACGCAATCGCCGGATTCAGCGAGAAAGTTGATCGACTCGAGAATTTCGAGCACCTGATCCGGCTTGCAGCGATCGAGATCGTCGATGAAGATCACGATGCGCTCGGGCTTGAGCGCCTCGGTGACCTCACTGAAGTCCTGCGCGAAGCGATAGCGAAACGCCGGTTGCGATTCGATTGTCTTGACGCGACCGGCGGACATGACGGATCGCGCGACGTCGTCCGCCTTAACGCCGAACGCCTTGAGGCCCTTCATGTACGTGAGCGTCGTGCCGACGATAGAGATGATCAGTGCGATGAGTGTCTTGTGCTGTGACACGTCTGTCGAGCCGCTCGCCGCCGTCGCACCTTCGCCAGCCTGCGAGAAGATTCCCACGAGCGACGAGAACAGCGCGTCGACATCGTGCCAGCGCTTTGCCGGTTCTTTGAGGATGTAGCCGAGTGCGAGCGCGAAGATGGGCACGAGCGCGAGTGCGGGCGCCGAGTAGCGCGAGATGCGGCCCTTCAGAAGCCGGACACGGAAGCGAATGCCCTTCGGCGTCCACACTGGCGGAGTCGCCGTGAGTCGAATCGACTCGAGCAACGATGCGAGCAGCGACTCTTCTCGCTGGTGATGCCACGCGTTGAACCAGATCGTGCGAAAGCGACGACGTTGCAGGTCGCGCCGAAGGAGCTGCATGAGCGAGCTCTTGCCCGTTCCCCATGGGCCAGTGATGGCTATGGTGAGCGGAGGTTCTGTGCGCGAGTTGCGAATGAAGCGCGAGAGGCCGGCCGCGATTCGTCCGAAGTCGAGCACGTCGCGATCGCCTTCGCGCAGTGGACGGTCGCTGACGAGAATGTCCGCGATGGAATCTTCGGCGTTTGATTCTTCCTTGCGGCGTCGTGCGCGCGATCCGGCGAGCGTCGCTCCGACGGTGAGTGCGGCGAACCCGTAATACCAGGGCGCCGGATATTTTCTCGGCGCGTTCACTGGGACGGCGGACCATTGACGTCCGCCGTTGGTCGAGCGGATCAGGTTGCCGAGTGTGTCGAGACCGTAGGCGAACGTTGGCGAGACGGCCGACGCGGAGCGGAGGCCTGAGGCGAGCGTATCCCACCTGGTGCCGTTGAAGCCGATGAGCTTATGGTCTTTGTCGGTGATCGCCCACGTTGCGGCAATGTGTGTTCCCGCGCGGACGAACGATATGGTGGAACCGCTCAATCCCCCGCTGTTCTCGGAGAGTGCACTCATCGCGCGCTCGGCGGGCGATACGCGCCAGCTCTGGCCGCCGTCATGTGTGACGTACGTGCTCTTGTCCATCAGCTTCACGCCCCAGCCCGTCAGCGAATCGACGAACACCAGCCTGAGCACCGTGGTGTCGCCATCCACCAACGGTTGCCATGACATGCCGCCATCCGTGCTGCGATACTGTTGTCCTTCACTCGTGAGGCCGAACACTTCCTGCGCGCTGCGCGCAGCGAAGTGAACGAGGTTGATTGCGTCGAGCGAGTCGACGCGCGAAAAGCGCCAGCGTCGTCCGCCATCCGTCGTTCTGCCGATCGTTCCATTCTCCAAACTCGCCCATCCGTTGAGCGAATCACGAAAATGAATGAGCGAGAATCGCGATCCGCTAATCTGCGAATACCAAGTGCGACCTTTGTCGTTGGAACGCAGAGCGCTGCCAGCTGTTGCGTACCACACATCGCCGGAGCCTGCAGCCATTCGCACCGATGATCCACGCAGTGCGCCCAGCCGCTCACAGGTCTGCCACGCGTCGGAGGTTGTCCATACGCGACCGTCACTATCGAGCGCGTTCGCGATAGTTGGCGTCGACGCAATCATCGATTGCAGGCCTCGCCTCACCGAGTCACTTCCAACTCTGAACGCGCACCCGGTCGGACTCGCCCATGTCTTACCGCCGTCCCGCGTTGCACGCACTCCCTTGTCTCGTTCAAACGCGAAGCCGTTGAGCGAATCGGCGAAGGCGAGCGCAAATGATCCCGACAGCGCACGCGAGATGTTCGGGTATGAATCCCAGGTCCGTCCGGTGTCCGCAGAGCTCACGAGTGCGACTCCGGCGCGCGTCAGGTTTCCAGACGCCCAGAGAACGCCGCCGCGCGTAAGAGCGATGGTTCCCTCCACACCAGCGGAGCTTCGCAGCTCGGCAACGGCGCTATCGCCTCGCAGCCAGAGTACGGCGGACAATCCCGCGACGATTGCACCGAGTTTTGGATCGCACGCCACGTGATTGAGATCGGACCTCGTTCCCGTTGCAACTTGCGTCCACGTCCTTCCACCATCCGGCGACCGAAACACCGCTCCGCGATCACCAACCACCCAGCCAATCTTCGCCGGCGTAAAGCAGATATCGTAGAAGCGAGGATAGAAACTCTGCGACGACGGTGCGAGTGTCACCGCTGAATCGACACGTTTGGTCACCGTCGCCGCCGTATCGGGACGAGTCTGCGTTACGGGAGGCGGGCCCGACGAAAGGACGAGATTGACGGGCGTGCCGGCCGACACGCTGCTACCCGCGCGCGGCTGTTGCGACGTGACCACGCCTTTCGCATCTCGTGCACTCGGCGTCGCGATCGTTCTTCCCAACCGCAAACCGGCTCCCATGAGCGTCTTCTCGGCGACGGGCGCCGTTAGGCCAGTCAGCTGCGGTACGACGGCCTGGTTCGGCGCCCTTTGCTGATTCGGATATGGCTGTTGTTTCTGTTGTGGAGCGTCCTCTTCGTTCGACGCAAATGCGACAGGAATCGTCAGCGCACGCCGCCGCTGCATCATCGCACCGCGCACAGCCTTCGGTGTGGCTTCCACCTGCGGCACCGCGCTCAGCGTATCCCACTGCCACGTGCGACCGCCATCGGGCGAATGAACGACCAGCCCGCCCTCGCCGGCGAACCAGACGTCGTCAGTGCCGCGCAACGCATACACGGCATGCAGTGGAGCGTTCGAGACGGCTAGACGTTGGACTGCATTTCGCTCGATCGGATGTGACCACCAGTCGAGCGATGCCGTCGGCGACTCGCGCAATGGCTCGATGCGCGGTGACTGCATGATCGCGAACGCGGTCCCGAGCGCGAGAACGAGACTGCCCAACACGAGTGGAATGCGGCGCGAGCTCGCGCTTATGTAGTGCGGGAGCTCGACCGAAAGGCCCAACAGAGAATGGTTTTGCTCAACCGACATCGTTCGCCTCACGGGAGGGAGACGTCACCTCGTCAGCTCCATTGGTGGCGTCTCCCGGCAGCGTTGTCAATGCGGCTAGGCGGACCCGATCTTCGCGAGCAGAGTCTTGAAGCGCGGGTCGGCGCGCAACGCTTCCATCTTGGAGTCTTTCGCGGAGATCCATCGTGGATGATTGGACCGGCTGAAGGCGGGAGCACGAGGTGAGACAAGGTAGGACATGACTGTCGATGCGGCCACTCGACGTACGGTGACCGTACGTAGTGCATATTGGTCTACTGCAATTGTTCGCTACCCAATTCCCCGATACTCACCGCCACGATGCCGCGTCCGCACATTCGTCTACTGCTTCCCTTTGCTGCGCTGCTGGCCGGCTGCGCGACGCCGACGGACAAACCAGCGAGGATGTCCGCCGAATCCGTTCCTGCCGAAGCCATCGCCGCAATCGACACGGGAACGCTCATGCGCGACATCCGTGTGCTTGCCGCCGATTCACTCATGGGTCGGCAGCCCGGCTCAACCGGCGAAGACAAAACGGTGAGATACCTCGAGTCGGAGTTCAAGGCGATCGGCGCCAAACCCGGCAACACGGACGGCACATACATCCAGAAGGTGCCGCTCGTCGGTATCACGGTGAAGAACTCACCGACGCTCACCTTTACCAAGGGCGGCACGACGAAGTCGCTCAAGTGGCGGCAGGATTACGTCGCGTGGACCAAGCACGTGGCGCCGAGTGCGTCGCTTGATAAGTCGGAGCTCGTGTTTGTGGGCTACGGGGTCGAGGCGCCCGAGTTCACGTGGGACGACTTCAAGGGAATGGACGTCGCCGGCAAGACGCTCGTAATGCTCGTAAACGATCCACCACTCGCCGACACGACGCAGTTCGGCGGCTCGCGCATGACGTACTACGGACGGTGGACGTACAAGTACGAACAGGGAATGAAGCACAAGGCGGCTGGCGTGCTGCTCATTCATCAGACGGAGCGCGCTGGCTATCCGTTCGCCGTGGTGCAGGGCAAAACGTCCGAACAGTTCGACCTCGTGACGCCTGACAAGAACATGAGCCGCGCGAACGTCGAAGGCTGGATCTCGCTCGATCAGGCGAAGGCGCTGTTCACGATGGCTGGACAGAATTTCGATTCTCTCCAGTCAAAAGCCGCCACTCGTGAGTTCAAGCCCGTGCCGCTCGGCGTCACGGCGAGTGTGTCGCTCGACAACACCCTGCGCACGATCGACTCACGCAACGTCGTCGCGAAGGTGGAAGGGAGCGATCCGGCGCTCAAGAACGAGTACATCATCTACACGGCGCATTGGGATCACTTCGGCATCGGCGAGAAGGTCAACGGCGATTCGATCTACAATGGCGCGGCCGACAACGGGAGTGGAACGGCGGGTCTGCTGGTGATGGCGAAAGCATTCGCTGCAATGAAGACGCCGCCGAAGCGCTCGATTCTCTTCATCTCGGTCACCGCCGAAGAACAAGGATTGCTTGGCTCGCAGTATTACGCGGTGACGCCGATTTATCCGCTGGCGAAGACGCTTGCGAACATCAACATGGACGGGCTCAACACATGGGGCCCGACCAATGACATGACGGTGATCGGACTCGGCAACTCAGAGCTCGACGACTACGCATCGGCGGCGGCGGCCGAGCAGAAGCGCACGTTGCGGCCTGACGCCGAGCCGGAGAAGGGATTCTACTATCGGTCAGATCATTTCAACTTCGCGAAGCAGGGCGTGCCGGCGTTCGATCCTGAGCCGGGCATCGATTACGTCGGCAAGCCAGCGGCATATGGCAAGGAGAAGCGCGACGAGTACACGGCGCATGACTATCACCAGCCGCAGGACGAGATCAAGCCGGGCTGGGAAATGAGCGGAGCGGTTCAGGATCTCGATCTCTTTCTCACCATGGGCTACCGCATCGCGAACGCAACGAAGTTTCCCGAGTGGAAAGCAGGCAACGAATTCCGCGCGGCGCGCGAGAAGACACTCAAGCAGTAGGCTCCTCGATATCTTTCGACATGACTAGCATCGTTCTCGCGACACTCTTCGCGTCGGCATTCGCGGCCGGCGACACCACCGACTACCTCATCCTCAATCACGGCCGCACTGCCGGCGCCATGAAGGTGGTCGCCGCTGGCGATTCAGTGACCGTTCAGTTCGACTATCAGGACCGGCAACGCGGCCCGCACACATTCACCCGCTACCAGTTCGCCACCGATGGATCGGTAAAACGCATCGAGGTTGGCGGCATGTCAACCGGAGTCGTCTCCGGCTCGCCACTCTCCGAATGGTTTCGCGTCAACGGCGACAGTGCGCGCTGGTTCAGCGGCGACGACTCTGGCGCGACGAGATTATCAAACGCGCCGCTCTACCAGCTGCAGTCATCCACTCCGTATGACGACGGAATACTGGCGCGCACGCTGCTGCGACGACCAAACCACAGCGCGGCACTGTTGCCCGCCGGCACCATTCACGCCGACGTCGTCGGCGATACGACAGTCGTCGTCAACGGTACCTCGCAGAAACTGAGACTCGTAGCGCTCGACGCGGGCGGTTTCGGTCCATCCGTCGTGTGGCTCGATGCCAACGACGCCGTGTTTGCGAGCAACGCCGGATGGTTCATCACCATTCGCAAAGGCGCAGAGTCAGCGCTGCCCGCCTTACGCGCTTTCGAGAATGTGTTTCATGAGCGACGTTCCGCTGCGCTCGCGACAAAACTCACGCCGCCGGCGCCGAGCAACCTGGTCATCCGCAATGGCGACGTGTTCGACAGCGAGCGCGGCACGATCATGCCGCACACCACTGTCGTCGTGCGCGGCGATCGCATCGTCGCCGTTGGGCCCGACGCTACCACCACAGTTCCTCGCGGCGCGACTGTGATCGACGCGACCGGCAAGACTGTCATGCCGGGACTCTGGGATATGCACGGACATCTCTTCAAGAGCGCGGAAACGGAACTCGGCGCAATGTCGCTGGCCGCAGGAGTCACGACGGTCCGTGATCTCGCGTCCGACCTCGAGGACGCGATCTCGCAGCGCGCTCGCGCAGACCAGGGAACGCTCCTCGCTCCGCGCGCCGTTCTCGCCGGATTCATTGAAGGGCCCGGCTTCTGGGCCGGCCCGAGCGCCGTACTCGTTCGCACCGAAGACGAAGCCCGCGCATGGGTCGCACGCTACGACTCACTCGGCTACAAGCAGATCAAGCTGTACAATCTCGTGCATCCCGATCTCGTGCCGGCCATCGCCGCCGAAGCGCACAAGCGCGGCATGCGTCTCAGCGGCCATGTGCCGCGCGGGCTGACCGTTCCGTCGGCCGTGACACTTGGCTTCGACGAGATCAATCACATCGCGTTTCTCGTCGAGACGTTCTATCAGGACTCGCTGTACGTGCCGAAAATGCGCGCGTACTCGCAGGTCGCCGCCGGCATCGTGCCGACATTCGATGTCAACGCACCGCAGGTCACTGCGCTGATCGAGTTCCTTCGCGCGCACGGCACGGTCATCGATCCGACGCTCGGCGCGTTTCACAGCGGCACGCCGTTGCCCGATGGCAGCCATCCCGTCCTTGGCGAGGCAGTCGCATGGCTGCCGCTGGTCGAACGACGCGCGTACCTGTCATCAGGTTCGTCGTCGCCCGAGTCGGTCGCGCGTGCACGGGCTGGCGACGCGAATTACGCGCAACTGGTCAAGCGCCTGTACGACGCCGGCGTGACGATCGTGCCGGGAACGGACAACGCGACCGGGCTGCCGCTGCAGGGCGAGTTGGAGATCTACGAACGTGCCGGCATCCCCGCTCCGGCGGTGCTGCAGATGGCGACAATCGTTCCGGCGCGCGTGATGAAACAGGACAAGGACTACGGTAGCATTACGGTCGGAAAGGTTGCCGACATCGTCATCGTCGACGGCAAACCAGCGGAGCATATCCGTGATGTGCGACATGCGGTGCAGGTCGTTCGTGCGGGGCGAGTGTATCGCACGAAAGATCTCTTTGCGGCGGTACGAATAACGCCGAAGTGGTGAGCGACAACTTCCTGAGCGAAACGCTGACCTCGCTGATATCAGAGATCAGATGAGATGTCATCCCTCAGGAGCGAAGCGAGTGTCGGGATCCAGCATGCGCCGCGCCGTGGCCAGATCCAATCGCAGCGAAAGTAGATCCCGACACTCGCTCGCTTCGCGTCGCTCCTGCGGGATGACACCCGTTCGCGTTTTTCTGACTCAGCGTCAGTGTGGCATCTTGAAAATCCGAATTCCGATTCCGAACGGGAGCTCGCCGGGAAGCTTCACCGGTTTGAGCTCGCGCTCGTAGAGCTGGATTTTTTCACAGCTCAACTTGCCTGACGCCGTGCACGTACCCGCACGCAGTGCGACGATGTGACTCTTCTTGATCACGAGCACCACTGCGGAAAAATTGAGCGAGAGAGTCAGCGGGAATTTGATTTCCTTTGCAGGCAACCCGGTCACCTTGAGCTCAACGTACGGCGTGTGCTCCGACTCGATCGAGAAATCACCTTCGGCGACGTCGTGATCCTGGTCGTCGGCGTACTTCGCAAGCTTGGTGTAGCCGTTGAATGCATTCGCGACAGTGTCCGATAGCGGCGTCGCGAGCAGCGCATTGAGTGTTCCCGCCACCTTCTCGGCGGCGGCTTCGCGGAGGCTGCGCGGAATGGCGACCTGGTCCCACACCGATCCGTCCACTGCATCAAAGATGACGCGCTTCGCGTCCTGATCGTTTACGTCGAACAGTGAGCGCAGAGTCAGGGCTGTCTCAGGCATCGTTCGTCTCCTCGCGCGCACGCGGAGGTTCACCTTCGTGAAGTCGCTGCGTTCCGGGATCGGCAACTGCATTGAACGAGAGGCCGAGGCGGGCGAACGCGTCATCTGCCGTTTCGCCGCGACGTGTGGTCAGCACGACACGCGGATTACCGATATCGGGATATGGTACCACGTTCAAGGCGGCGATTGACGGATGCGTCGCCGGCGGCGTCGGTGGAGTTGGCGGCAGCGGCGGGTTCGGCCACATCCACGCAGCCGCGGACCCGAGCCCAGCCAGCGCAATGCCGGCGATGATCCACCACCATGGAAACGGCCTCTTGTCGCGCACGATGACCCGCACGTCGCTGTGCAGCGTGAGAGAGTCTCCCGCGGCGGGAAACTGACTGTCGACGATCGCTCTCGAGTGCGTGTAAGTCGAGCCGTTCACTCCACGCGTATCCATCTTCGGCGTGAATCCGCCGATGATGTACAGTCTGTTCAGGGTATCGATCGCGGCATCCACGGAGCTGCCGATCAACCTCGGCATTCGGAGCGTTTGTCGTGGCGGTGGCGGCGGTGGCACCGGTATTGTCGCCGTGTCGCGCACGACGAGCTGCACATCGCTCTGTGGCGAGAGGGTCGTCCCCGAATCGGGAGCCTGACTTTCGACGATGGACGTCGCGAAGTTGGCCCGTCCATCGACGCTTCGTGGGCTGATCTTCAGCTTGAGATTGCCCCGTTGAAAGACCGTCCGCAGCGTGGCACGCGCGCTGTTGTATTCCCTACCGACGACATACGGCATGGGGACCGGCGTCGTCGTATCGCGAAACATCAGCTCGATCGTTTGACCTGCCGAGAGCACTGTTCCGAAATCGGGGCGCTGACTATCGACGAGCGATCGTCGCGGATCGAAGGACTGACCGTTGACGGCTCGTCGGCCGATCGGAAGCTTGAGCTGGCCGGCGCGCAGAACAGCGTCCAACGCGGACGTCGCGTCGTCATCGGTGAATCCGCGCAGATTGGGCATCTGCACCTGCGGCGGCGGCGGCGCGACGCCCACGTACAGTGTGTCTGTGCTGCCAAGTGCGGCGCTCAGACCATATCGTGGCGATTGACGCAACACGGTGCCTGTCTTCACAGCCTTGCCGACGATGACGTCGATCGGAAGCGCGAGATAGCCAGAGTCAGCAAGTGTTCGCTGCGCAGCCGCGAACGAAACGTTCAGCACATACGGAATCACCGGCGCGCGCAGCCAGCACACGACGACGGTGTCTCCCCTCGCAGCGATCGTCTTTGGAGGTGGCGATTGCGACACGACGACATTCGGTGTTCCATCCTGTCGCACGCTTCGCTCCTCGACGTTGAGACCGTACTTCGCGGCGAGCGCGACGGCCTGCTGCACCGAGTATTGCTGCAGTCCCGGAACGACGACTCGCGTCTTGCCGCCCGCGCGCGTCGTCGCCTGCGCACCGCCGCACGGCATTGGTGCTGGCCACAATTTCGGCGCGAGCTTCTGCTGCGCGAGCGCGGCAGCCATCTGCGATATTATCGTGGCCTTGAGCGAATCAAGCGCCGATTTGGGCTTGGATTGAGCACCTGCGCTGCTTGCAACCTGACTGGCAGCGCCCGCGGGAAGCGATGCCGTCAGAAGACACGCGACCAGAGCACGGCGCCGAACTGCTCTGCATTTTCGACGACGCATTCTCGACGCTCCCGTGCTGTTGGCGTGCGCGGGAACTGTGCGTCGTTCGGCGTTGACGCGCAAGCTCCTCGATGCGCCCATTCTCTGCTTCGCTCAGGATGACAGGCTACGCGCCGTCGAAGTCGATGAAGCCGCGCACCGCGTCCGTATGCGTCAATCGCACTCGGACTCGCTCGCCGACGTCCATTCCCTTCTCGCCATGCATGACGCGTCCTTCCGCCGGCGGCGAAAGGAGCCGCACGTACGTGCCATCCTTGTTGACGCCAGTGACGATCGCGTCGAACACATCACCGATACGGTCGGCGAGGAGCAGCGCAGCCGCCGCCTTGCGCGCAATCCGTTCGACACGATTCGCCGCGTTCTCACGCTCAGTACACTGCGTCGCGATCGCCGCAAGCTCGTCGTCGGTGTAGGGCGCCGGAGCCTTCGCGATCGTAGCCTTTACAAGCCGTTGCGTCACGAGGTCGGCGTATCGCCGGTTCGGCGCGGTCGCGTGCGAGTAGTCATGCGCCGCGAGACCGAAATGCCCCTGGTCATCTGCCGGACCGGGTTTGTCCACGACGTATTCACCGGGGCCGAGCAGCTTGACGATGCTGAGCGAGAGATCGGCGAAGCGTAGCGGGTCTGCGGCGCGACGCGCCGCGAGAAAGTCCGCGAGCGACTTTGCATTTGGTTCCTTCGGCAGCATCGCGCCATAGGTCGCCGCGATATCGACGATGCGACTCCACCGCTTCGGCTCACGCACCACTCTCCGAATCGCCGATCGCTGCTGCTCGGCGAGAAACTGTGCGATCGCGACGTTTGCGGCGATCATGAAGTCTTCGATCAGATCGCGCGCACGATTTTTCCTCGTCACGGCGAGCGATTGAACCTTGCCATTCTGCTCGACGGCTGTCGCCTCGACGGTGTCGAACTCCAGCGCACCCGCCTTCTCGCGCAGGAGCTTGAGCAGGCTCGCCGTGCGATCCTGCAGCCACAGTTGCTGCTCGAGACCAGCTGTCTTCGCAACGGCGTCTGGAAGCGGACCGCGTCCCTCGAGCCACGTGCCGACGGAATCGTACGCGAGCTTCGCTCTGTTCGTCGCGATCGCACGATAGACGTCGTGTGAGCGGACCGAACCGTCTTTCGCGAGCGCCATCTCGATGACGAGCACGACGCGATCTTCGCCCTGATTGAGCGATGTCACACCGGTTGAAATCTGCGACGGCAACATCGGATACACGGCGACGCCCGCATACACTGACGTCGCGTTAGCCATCGCGTGTCGGTCGAGCGCGGAGCCTTTCGTCACGACGGTATCGACGTCGGCGATGCCGATCAGCAGTCGCACTCCGTCCGACAACTCCTCCGCATACTCGATCTGATCGAGATCCTTCGACTCGGCGTTGTCGATGGAGCTCCAGAGCAGTGCGCGGAGATCGCGAACGTCGGGCGGCGTTGCGAGGGTGTGGATTGCTGTGAGCTCGCGGCGCGCATCGACGTCGAGATCAGGAGTGAAGCCGTTGTCACGAAGCGCCTGAAGCGCGACGGCATGAATATCGGTCACGTTACACGGGTAAGGGATTCCGGAAGCTAGCGCGCACGCTTTGACAGCGTTGCGAGAGGACCTGCATACTGTCATGCACGACGCTCACCCTTTCGACGAGGCACGACATGCCGGGTTCCGCACGGTTCATCAATGGATACCTCATGGTCGACGGTACCGCTGGCCCGCCGAACTTTCATCTCTTCGGCAAAGACCTGCTGCTCGTGAATCACGGCGCCGATGTCGGCAATGTCCACTTGCAGTCAGGGCCACATGCTGCCGGCAATCACTCAATCGGAGCGACGTTCGCGGGTGAATTGACGCTGGGCGCCGGCTACGCGCAGGTCGACGGCGCGCGATATCAGAAAATCTGGTATACGGGCGTGCTCGAGTTCACTGGCACGGCGACGCTCGCCGACTCGATGCCGAGCCCTGTAACGCTGGTTCGGAAGTTCAAGATGGCGGGAAGTCTGCAGGGCTATCTCGTGAATCCATTCGTCGACGCCAGCACCGCGGTGTTCGACACGAACGTCAGCGGAGAGGGTGTCGCCATCATCGAGCTGACGTCGATTCTCGATGGCCCCAATCGCCTCTTCGATCTCGCCAAGCTGACGTATCACTTCTTTCCGTGAGCCTTGGGCTCGACACGCAGCGATGATATTCAATCACGCGCCTTTGAGCTCGCGGTACCATGCTTCGAACGCCCTTGGATAGAACGTCTTGCTGAACATCACCCACTCGCCGAGCGACGGTGGGAGCTGAAAGCTTGCACCTGCGTCAGCGGCTGGCGTTCCCGCCGCATACGCCGCGCGCGCGCCACGCTCCACTTCATCGATCATGGCTGCGTAGCGATCGAAGTCGGCGACACGCGCGATGGTGCCGTGTCCCGGAACGTAGATCGTCTCCGGCGTTGAGCGCCTGATTGCGTGTACTGACGTCTTCAATTTTGACGGAACACAGTCCACGTAATTCGGGAACATTCCGTTCCAGACGAGATCTCCGCAAAACACGATGTTCGGATCGTCCATCTCGAGAGTGACGTCACTATCCGTGTGACCGCCGCGTGGAATCACGCGCACCGTACGTCCGCCCAGATCGAGTGTCGTCGCCGTGTCGCGCGAAAGCAGCTCGGCGCCGGTGAGTGCGGTTGCTCGTGCGGCATCGGCGGGCATGTTCTTCGTCATGACCAGCTCACGTGTCCGATCCGTCGTGTGCACAACCGGATGCTCAACGCCGTCCTGATAGCCGGCGACGCCGTTCGCGTGGTCGGCGTGATAGTGCGTAAGCACGACGTGCGTCGGCCATTTGCCGGTGAGCTCCTTCGCCTTCGTCGCCATCCATTGCGCGCCTTGCGGTTTGTTGAACCCTTCGATCGCGAGGACACCACTGCGGCCGGCGATGATGCCGCCGTTCGAGACCGTGGTGCTGTCACCAGTGAGCGGCGTGGACACGAGCGCCCATACGCCGTCGCTGATCTTCTCGAGTGATCCGAAGGGCTCGCGCGCGACAACGCGTCCCGTGGGAGACTGTGCCCATGCGAGACGGGCAGCGAGTGGCATCGCCATCGCGGCGAGTGCGAGATGCGCGGCACAGGAGCCGGATTGCGCGACGAAATCGCGGCGGGAGATCGATGAGGACATGAGGTGCCAGGTATGAGTTACGACGCAATGTTTATACTGTAGAACGCAGCCGTTGCGGAAGGTGCTGCCCCACGACGAACGAGAGATCGCTGCATGGCCGACCGAATTGGAGTGCTGGTGCTGACGCAATCGGCGCCTCGCGTGCTGCACCAGCTCACCGGAGTGATCGCCGATCATGGTGGCGACATCCTTTCCGTCGAGATCAGCGGCGCGGGTACATTCGAGGCGCGTGTGTATTTCGAGATTGCGCTGCCCGCGCCGCCGGAGAAGCTCGTCGACGATCTTCGTGCGCTGACGGTCGTGCGCGACGTGCAGGTCGTGAACACCCTGCAGACGATCTATGGCAAGCGCATCATCATCATGGGTGGCGGTGCGCAGGTCGGGCAGGTTGCTATCGGCGCGATCTCCGAAGCGGACCGGCACAATATTCGTGGGGAGCGCATTTCGGTTGACACCATTCCCCTCGTCGGCGAAATGCCGCTGGCCGACGCCGTGCGCGCGGTCGCTCGGCTGCCGCGCGCATGCGCGCTCGTGCTGGCCGGCGCGCTCATGGGCGGCGAGATTGCGGAGGCCGTGAAGGAAGTGCGCGCGCAGGGGCTGCTCGTCGTGAGTCTCAACATGGCGGGCAGCGTGCCGGACGTGTCGGATCTCGTGGTGTCCGACCCGGTGCAAGCTGGCGTGATGACGGTGATGGCGGTTGCCGATACGGCGAAGTTCTCGATCGATCGACTGAAGCGACGAGTGTTCTGATCATTCAATAGGAGTCTCCATGCGCGTAGCCCGCCTGCTGGTCCCTGCTCTGCTATTCTTTGCTGCGACGCCTGCGTCCGCGCAGCTTCGCGCGACGAAGAGTCTCACGCTCGATGGCGCGAAGAACATTGTCGCAGCTGCCGAGGCTGAGGCGCAGAAGAACAATTGGTCGATGGCGTTTGCAATTGTTGATGCGGCCGGCAATCTCGTGCTCTTTCACCGGACCGATGGCGCGCGGCTGTCGAATGTGGAGTTCGCGCTCGGAAAGGCCCGCACCTCAGCGCGCTTTCAGCGCGCGACAAAAGGGCTGGACTCGGCGGTCACTGCCGGGCGTCTGCAGTATCTCGCGGCAGACGCGCTGCCAATTGAAGGCGGTGTGCCGATCATCATCGATGGACAGGTGATTGGTGCGGTCGGTGTGAGCGGTGGCACGTCGGCGCAGGATGCGCAGGTCGCGATGGTTGGTATCGCGGCGCTCAAGAACACGGTGCCCTGAGCGGCCGGCGCAAGGCGATGGATGAGGAATCATCGCAGTTCATTCTCTCACAGGCTCTTACGTAAGATTTTGGCCAGGAAACGGAAGCGCATACGTAGGCGAGGCATTGCGCCGCTTCTTCCCCTCCAGCGGATACGCAACCTTACATAGGCGACAGTTGACGCGCTGCTAAGCGCGCACGGATTGCGTGAGCCACAGCACAACGTTGTTTACCAACATATGAATGGTCTCGTTTGCTTCAGGCTCAGAGATATCAACAAGCGACGGATGCGCCGCCATGTTCCTCTTTGTGAGTTGTGCGTTGAGGATCTGCTTGATGTTGTTCGAGGGAAGAACGCCGGCGCTTCCACAGATATCGAGGACCTCGCCCTCCTTTAAGTCCTCAAAGCCCTCGCGCTTCGCGATGACCACATCCGCGCCTCGCTTCTGCCCGATACGTCCCACGATGTTGCTGTTAAACGCCGAGAGACGTTGAGGGTCTGCGAGGAGCCAGTTCAGAACGTGATCATAGGCCAGGTTCCAAGCCATGACAATGGCGGCTCGAAACGCGCGGTGCTTGTAGCAAGTCAGGGCCTCGGTGAGAAAAAGTTGCTCAGCCTGATCGGAGACCTTGCCCGTCAAATCCTTCAGTAGTTGGGTAACCGTGATCGTCGTCTCATGCTCTCCGTACTTCATGTTGAACGCGTTTCGCACATTCGCTTCAAGCCGATAACCGCCGGCGTCCGTGAGTAGCTCGCGGGCCGGCGCGCTTCGAGCCTGGTCAGGTCCGTAGATAGGTTGGGCGAGGGCTGCATATCAACCATGCTGTAGCAGCTGCGAATAGCTGCGGCGTCAAACCGCTCGCGCTTGCCGTGCGTATGGAGCCACCAAGCAAAGTGCTTGATTTTCTCCGGATGCGATCGCGTGTCGAAGCCTCGAACGTGGCGCACGAATTCGGGTAGTTCCGTCGGCGGCTTATGTGCCCCGAGCGCCACTACGTCAGCCACGCCGATCGTATTAATGACGTAGTGCCCACGGTCGCCTCGTTCGAGGCGGTCGGCCTTCACTAGCTGGCGCAGCGGCGAAGGCGAAGTGGGACGATCTGGTGTGTGCAAACCAGCAGTACTACTTGGTGCGAGACTGCCCAAACGTCTGCTGGAAGCCTACCGATGCCGATGAGTTTATTTCGGCGGCCGTCCACCTCTGGAACAGCTGGTCATAAAGCGATCCGCCGTCGCATCGCGTTCTCGTCGGTGATAAAGCCACGTTGAGCGGATGCACGGGGATCTGCTGGCATCGTCATTTGACGGTACGCTGATCTACGACAAGAGATTGGCGCTCTCCCTCGGAAAGCGCCTCTCACGAAGTACCGACCAAAACTGGAGTACCACCATCCTCAAATCCCGTCTGGCCGCACCGGGGGTGCCGGTCGCGCCTGCGTCACGCTAATGCGCGCTTGAGCTCGCGACCCGCCGTGTATTATCGCCTCGGCGAAGAGGGAAAATACGTTGACAGGTTCCGGACGGCACTTATTCAAAGTGAGCGGAAGACTTTGGCTATCCGTCTAGCCACGAAAGCGCGAATCACGCATCGCGATACCCTTGAGCCGGAACTGTTCAACGCGGGCAGCGCAGTCTGGTGACAGCGATGCCAATGCAACAAGGGTGTCTTCTGTCAAAGTGATACCGAAGACATCCTGAACGCGACCGGCTACATTCTCACTGACAATGTCTCGCGCAAACTGCTCAGCCTCGTCACGATCCATGAACTTTGCGAAGGCGTCGCGAAATTCTTCCTCGGTGAACGGAAGCGCGTAGTGTTCTCTCACGGCAGGCTCAGCTCCCGTCAGCTTTGCAGCGCTGATCACCATCGACCCAAACTTCCCAACCAACCGTGCAAGCACCGGTGGAAAGGAATCGATCAACGACTGATTGCGCTGCCGAGCCGCCACCCGCTTCTCCATCCTGTCCACTCGTCGTCCCCGTTGCGCCATCGTAATAGGCCCAGCCGCGATCCGAGGGGCCGCCTGATCCGGTTGGCGACCGACGGAATACTTCACCGGTGTAGTTGTACCACGTCACGAGACCAACTTCAACCATGAGTCCGTTGGCGTTCCTAAACCGCTTTACCTTGCACACTCCGAAGAGATGACCTCCGGAAGCACCGTACCGAAAACTGGGCACGAATGAATAGAATTCTCCCGGCGGTAATGCGTACTCTCCGGTCGGGTAAACACCGCGCATTCCCGTGTATCCAATGAAAGTTGCGATAGTTGCGGTGAAAAATACGTCAGCGTGGTCTTCCGGCACGTACACGCGCCACACCGGCTCAAGATCCTTAGTCGGGCAAACCCAAGTACCATCGGCTTGATCTGCGTACTGGCCCGCCCAAAGCGGTAACGAAGGCGAGGCCGCGTCGGTCGTCTGGGAAGCCAACGCCTGATCTTCGTCCACCGCCTGAAAAATGATGGAACAGTAGTCGGGCGTACCGTACTGCGGATCGTCGGGGCACACAGTGTTCGGCCGAAACGCCAACGCTCCTCGTTTCAGCTTGACGGTCTGCTTATCCTGCAGTTTGAGTAGATCGGAGCTGGGTCGGGTTGCGGGCGACTGTATTGATTCGGGCCCAACCGAATCGCACCCAGTTAGAACGAACGTCGCCGAGGAAATTGCCACTAAGAAACTGCGAATCGACGGCTTCACGATGAACCCCCTAGTCATAGCGCACATTGTTCGTACTGAGGCTACGTCGCCCGTCTTTTCGCATGGTAGCTGGAGGGAATGACGGAGGCAAGTGGCTCATGACGCACTCCAACCATCGTTACCTCAGGCACACATTAGGTCGTGATGAAGACGGCAAATCGACCGCGATTATGGAAAGACATCATCTAGTCCATGTAGAAGCGGAATGATGCACCATAGCTCGCGCTGGGCATCACGAGAGAGATGCGTAGATTCCCTTACGGCTCAACAACTCCGATATCTTGTGCGAGCGTGCACTGGGAGCGTGAGAATACTCCAGCCACTCGCGCGCCGGCATCGGCAGAGGATCACCTCATCTCCATGCGATCAGCTAGTCGATGTCTACAGCGTCGGAGCGCGTCGAATAGCGCGCGAGGCGACGATTGGTCATCATCATCTCGGATCTCTCCATTGGGCATGCTGGCCGTGCGCGAACGCAATGCCCATCCCGGCAGTGAATCGCGCTTTAGGTCGTAGGTCATCCGTGTCCAGATCGTCGGATCGAGTCGCACTTCCGCGCGTTCCTCTCTGTGCATCCTTTGCGTAAGAAATCAGTTGCCGTAGGAACGACTTCAACGACAATTGTCGCAGAGGGGCGCAGAGACTGAGAACCGAGCCGCAGAGCGCGCAGAGGAAAGCATCTTCGAAGGACTCCGAAGTTCGCAGGCGCACGGACTCCGAATGCCGCTGTTCGCCGGAGGCGAACGTTGCTCCGAGTCGAAATCGCTGCAGGCTCCTGATTTCCGGCGGCATCGTAACCTTGAGGGTCGCACGCGGCGACGCCGCCCCGATGGCACCGCGAACTGGCAAGCTGTCGGGCTCGCTGACACCGGTTAAACGATTTTCGGGATCCGGGTGTCCAAGCCTGAGCCGTCCGGACAATGCACCCTCGCTCATCGATTCTTAATCAAGCCGCGTATTGCAGTGTGTATACATCACCGGTAAGGTGATTGGCCACACACTACCTGCCGTTTAGCAGCAACCCACCTCGCACGAGACTCCGGAGATGCAACAGCTTCGCAAGCGCTGGCTTCCTATCCTTGCCGCCCTGTTGATCATCGGCGGACCGATAGCCTGGTACAAATGGCCATCGACGGCATCCGCAGCGGAAGCGTCCCTTACGGCGCCCGTCAAGAAGGGCGACTTCAAGGTGATCGTCACCACGACCGGCGAGCTCCGCGCACGCAAATTCGTCCAGGTCACCGGCCCCGTTGGCGGCCAGATGGTAAACGTCTACCAGACGAAAATCGCGTCGATCGTGCCTGAAGGCTCACTCGTCAAAGAAGGCGACGTCATCGCCGAGCTGGATAAGGCGCCCGCAGCGACGAAGCTCTCCAGCGTCACGCTCGACCTTCAGAAGGCGCAAGCCGACTACACCACCGCGCAACTCGACTCGACGCTCAACCTCGCCGTCGCGCGCGAAGACGTACGCACTGCCGAGTACGGCCTCGAGGAGAAGAAGCTCGCGAAAGAGCAGGCGAAGTACGAGGCGCCGACCATCAAGCGCCAGGCAGAGATCGATTACGAGAAGGCCGAGCGCGCACTCGCGCAGTCGAAGCGCAATCTCGATACGAAGACCAAGCAGGCGGTCGCGAAGATGTCATCCGTCGGCGCCGACCTCAATCGCCAGCAGAACAACCTCACCAACATCCAGAAGTTCCTCGGCGACTTCACCGTCAAGGCGCCCGCGCCCGGCATGGTGATCTACATCCGCGACTGGAACGGCAAGAAGAAAGGCGTCGGCTCGCAGTGGAACGCGTGGGAGAATTCGGTCGCAACGCTCCCCGACCTCACGCAGATGGAATCGCAGACCTACATCAATGAAGTCGACGTCCGCAAAATCTCCGTCGGGCAGAAGGTGCAGATCACCCTCGACGCCGACGCCTCCAAGAAGCTCGAAGGGACGGTCACGAATATCGCCAACGTCGGCGAGCAGAAGCCCAATCAGGACTCGAAGGTCTTCGAGGTAAAGATCAACGTCACCAAAGCCGACACCACGCTGCGCCCCGGCATGACGACCGCGAACGCGATTGAGACCGCGTCGATTCCGAATGTGATGTCCATTCCGCTCGAGGCCGTCGTCAACGAAGGCGGCTATCAATTCGCCTACAAGAAGTCCGGCAGCCGCGTCGTGAAGCAGATGATCGAAACGGGCACGACGAACGACAACGAAATCATCATACGTCGTGGTCTGACGACGGACGATCACGTGTTGCTCACACCACCCAGCGACAAAGCCGGCATCAAGGTCGATTCGATTCCCGGTCTGAAGCCCATCACCGCGCCAGTCGCAGGTGGTGATACCGCCAAGAACGTGAAAGTCCCCGCGGGACCAACAATCCCAGCGGGCATGAAACCACTCGGCAAGCCAGCCGAGAAGCCTGTCGGCAAGGCGTTCGCACCGGCGCCGGCGCCGGCAAAACCGAAGAGCTGATCCGTGACAGCAGTCGCAAGCGAGTCGGGCGCGTCCGTATCATCGCGCGCCCGCGCCCTCGCCACGCACATTCTCTTCAGCGGTGGCATCGCGGCCGAAGCCGTCGTGCACAACAAGCTGCGCGCGAGCCTTACGTCGCTGGGCATTCTGTTCGGCGTCGCATCCGTGATCGCGATGCTCGCCATCGGCAACGGCGCCGAACAGGAAATCCTCTCGCAGATGAAGCTGCTCGGCGCCAACAACATCGTCGTGACGCCGATCGTCGAGCAGAAGGAAGGCAAGAACGAGAAGGACGACTCCAAGAAGCAGGCGAAGAAGTTCACACCTGGTCTCACCTATCTCGACGCACAAGCCATCAAGGCCACGCTACCCGCCGTTTCGGCGACGAGCAGTGAGGTCGTCATCAACAGCATCATTACGCGCGAAGGTCATCATCGCTCTGGCAAAGTCGTTGGCGTCGACTCGAGCTACTTTGGTGTGAACAATCTTCATCTCGCCGAGGGCGCACCATTCGCGCCGCGACACTTCGGTGGTGCGTTGCCTGTGGCGATCATCGGGCCCGGAGTGAAATCGCGCTTTTTCACGAGCGAGAATCCGGTCGGCCGTTCGGTAAAGGTCGGTACGCAGTGGCTCACCGTCGTCGGCGTGCTCGAGGATCGCAAGGTCACATCGGAGACCGCCAAGCACCTCGGTATTCGCGATGCGAACATGGACGTCTACGTCCCGCTGCCGACAATGCTGCTCCGGTATCGCAATCGCGGAGAAGTGACGCAGCAGGAAATGGAGGCGGCTGCGCAAGAGGGCAACTCGAACGAGGGCAATGCGGATTCCACGCAGACCGATGAACAGCGCGCCGAGAAGCGCAATTATCATCAGCTCGACAAGGTGATCGTGCAGGTCGCGAACTCCGGCGACGTCACTGCCGTCGCCGAAGTGGTGCGTCGGATGCTTCAGCGCCGTCACAACGACGTCACTGATTTCGAGATCGCCATTCCCGAGGCGCTGCTCAAGCAGGAGCAGAACACCAAGGCGATCTTCAACGTCGTGCTCGGTGCCATCGCGTCCATCTCACTGATCGTCGGCGGCATTGGAATCATGAACATCATGCTCGCATCCATTCTCGAGCGCATCAAGGAGATTGGTGTTCGCCGGGCGATGGGCGCGACGCAGAAAGATGTGCTCGCGCAGTTCCTCAGCGAGGCCGTGATGATCAGTCTCGCAGGTGGTATCGCCGGCATCATCGTCGGAGTGGTTCTCGCTTCGGTAATCGAGCACATCGCGAAGATTCATGCGATCGTGTCGCTGACGTCGGTGGTCGTGGCCTTCGGCGTGTCGGTGGCCGTGGGATTGGTGTTCGGTATCGTGCCGGCGCGTAACGCGGCGAAGTCTGATCCAATCGTGTGTCTCAGGTACGAATAGCAGAGGTAGATTCAAATGCGCCGCAGATATCTTCTCGTCGCCCTGCTCCTTCCCTGTGTTGCACGGGGACAGAGTGCGACGCAACAGACGTTGACTCTTCAGGACGCCATTCGCATGGCGCAGGAGCAGGGTCCGCAAGCGCAGATTGCGCGCAGTACGCGCGACGCCGCTCACTATCGCGACGATGCGTTCAACGCGCGCTTGTTGCCGCAGCTCTTTCTCTCCGGCGATGTCGCGAATCTCAATCACGGCATCATTCCCGTGATTCTGCCCGACGGCACGACACAGTTCACCCCGCAGTCGCAAAACCAGTCGTCGCTCGGCATCGGCTTCAGGCAGCAGATGCCGCTCACCGGAGGAACCATCCAGGTGCAGTCGCTGGTGACGCGCTACGATCAGTTCGGCGACGTCAGGCAGAAGTACTATCAGACGTCGCCGGTCGTCGTGAGCCTGACCCAGGATCTGTTCAAGCCGCGCGAGATCGTGTGGGACAAGCGGATGCAGTCGCTGAGCGCCACTGTGGCCGAGCGCGGCTATCTCGAAGCGCGTGAGGATGTGGCGGGCAATACTGCGGATGCGTTCTTCAATCTCTACGCGCAGGAAATGACGTTGAAGAACGCCGCGGCGAACGTCGCGGTGAACGACACGCTGTACACGCTCAACAAGGGACGGTACGAGGTCGGCAAGATTGGCGAGAACGATCTGCTCAAGAGTGAGCTCGCGCTGTTGCGTGCGCGAGCGGCGGTGGACGACGCGAAGCTCGCGCGTGATCGCGCCGAGGCCGCGTTGCGCCGTCTCATCGCCTATCCCGATGATCGACGGTTCACCATCGTGACGCCAGACTCGATTCCGATGGTGGAAGCGGATCCCGAGGTCGCCGTGCAGCAGGCCCTCAGGAACTCGAGTGCGACACAACAGAATGAGCTCGACAACGTGGTGACCAAGCGTGGCATCGCGACTGCGAAATCGAACAACCGCTTCAATGCCACAATTCAGGCGAGCGCCGGATTCAATCAGACTGCGCCGACGCTGGGCCCCGCGTATCAGAGTCCGCTTGGCAAGCAGAGCCTCATCGTCGGCATGAATTTCCCGATGATGCAGTGGGGCGCCGGCCATGCTGAAGTCGAAGCAGCGAAGGCGAACGACGATCGCGTCGGCGCAAACAACAAGATGCGACGCGACGCACTCGTCGAGGACGCGCGCTTCTCGGCGCTCGCGCTGCAGCAGGCGCAGCGCAACGTCCTCATCTCCGCCAAGGCCGACACGGTCGCGGGTAAACAGTTCGAGGTCGCCCGCAACCGCTACATCATCGGCAAGATCACCAACGACGCGCTCTA
>JBDUCR010000340.1:0-10271 GCA_040003345.1 bacterium | reverse complement strand
TGACGACCTCGAAGCGATGCACGTACGGCTTGAAGCCCGGAATGAGCGAGATCACAGATCCGGTGACTTTCCCGGTTCCGCGCGCGATCACCCAGCCGGAAGTATCGATGTTACCGCCGTTCGCGGCGGCGGGCGCGAAGCGAAGGCGTGCGTCGTCGATCTTCTGGCCGTTGGCGTCGTACGCGATGGCCGTGAGGTGAATGGAGTCGCTGGCGGCAACGACGAGTCGCGACGGCGAGAGCGCGATGCGCGTCACAGGCGACGCCTTGAGTGCCGGAAGTTGTGGTGCGGGCTGGCCCTGCTGCTGCAGCAGGAGGAGAGCGGCGAGTGCGACTATCATGACGGGAAGGGAGCTGAACGTGAAAGTCCGTGCGATGCGCCGGCATTGGGCGCCGTGCAAACGTGTATGCCGCACTACGGAAGGTCAAACGCCGATGTTGCGGCATGGCCGGGAGACGCTGGACCGGAGGGCCGCGCCGCATAGTCTTTGCACCATCACGCACGCCCAGCCCTTCTGATCATGCCGCCACGGACCGCTCAACCACTACCCGCTCCCGACCTCGAGCCCGCGCATGATCCCGGCTTCGAGGACGCGAGTGCGCGAGCCGAGCAGGCGCTCGCGACGACGGCGCCAGACGCCGTTGGCGAGCCGCTGATTCGCGACGCGAGCTCCGGCGCACCGCACGAGATTCGAATCGGCACAGCGTCGTGGACCGATCCGACGATGGTGCGAGGAGGGGTGTTCTATCCACGCGGAACATCCACTGCCGAGAAGCGGCTTCGTTACTACGCGGAGCAGTTCAGTGTGGTCGAGGTGGACGCGACGTACTACTCGCTTCCCGACCGCGCGACCGCCGAACTGTGGGCCGAGCGTACGCCGGCGCATTTCACGTTCCATGTGAAGGCGCATGCGCTGATGACTGGCCAGCCAACGGAAGTGGCGCGTCTTCCCGTCGGCTTGGTGGAGCATCTTCCCGCGGAGATTGCGCGCCAGAAGAAGATTTACGCGAAGGATCTGCCGCGTGAACTGTACGACGCCGTGTGGACGCATTTCATCGACGCGCTTTCGCCGCTCCACGAAACGGGCAAGCTCGGCGGCATTCTGCTGCAGTATCCGCGCTGGTTTTTGCCGACGCCGGCGAACAAGACGCTATTGGCCGAGTCGGCGGAGAAGCTCGCGGGTATTCCGGCGACGGTCGAACTGCGCAACGGCCACTGGTTCAGCAGCGAGAAGTCCACGGGATGGACGCTCGACATGCTTCGCGATCTCGGTCTCACGCACGTGATGGTTGATGGACCGCAGGGACTCGAGAGCAGCGTGCCGGCGGTGGCAGGCGTGACGACGCCAAATCTCGCGATGATACGTCTGCATGGTCGTCGCGCCGCAACGTGGGAGGCAGCGAACGTGCCGACCGTCGAGCGGTATCGGTATCTGTATTCGCCGGCGGAGCTGGAGTCGTGGATGCCGTTGATCGAGTCGGCGGCGACGGAAGCGACGCGTACGATCGTGTTCTTCAACAACTGCTATGGCAACTACGGGTCGACGAATGCGCGAGAGATGATTGCGCGGCTTGCAGAGTAGTAGGCACTGAACGCGCAAACGCAAAAGGAATTTTGCCGCGGAGGAGCGCAGAGGGCCGCGGAGGAACGCGGAAATTCGCCAAGGCCGATTTGTTCCTGCAGTCCTCTGCGTTCCTCCGCGGCCTCTGCGGTAAAATTGCCTTTACACGCTCTCGACTGAAACGAAGAACAACGATCTGCACATTGATCGCCCGAGATGCAGTTCCTCGCGCGTCACTCACTCACTTCGGTGAGCGCGCCAGTAGATGATGCCGCCGAGCAGTATGAACGCGAGCGCCCCTCCAACGACCTTGAGCTCGAAGAGAACAGGTCGCGTCTCGTCCGCTGGTGGTATCATCGCCACACCCATCGCGAACAGCGTCACCAGCAATCCGCTCACGCCGATCAGTGTCGCACCGACTGGCCCACCGGGCACGCGCACCGTATCGGGCGGCGCGGGCGTGCGACGATGCAGCATGAAGGAGATGAAGAGGTAGATGTACGGAATGAAGTAGATGAGCAACTGCGTATCGAGGATGATGAGATACGCCTTCTCGACCGTCGTGCCCTTGCCCAGCAAACTCACGAGGAGGAACACAGTCGCGAGCGCGGCCTGCACGAGTATCGCGACGTAGGGCGTCTTCCACTTCGGATGCACGCGTGCGAACGCCGGCGGAAAATATCGATCGAGTCCAATCGCGAACGCGACGCGCGCCGGCGCCGTGAGCCACGCACCCACAGTACCGATGTTGCCGACCGCATACGCCACCGCGCAGAGCGGCGCGAGCCACCACAACGAGGGACTGAACGTCCGCGTCCCCGCCGTGATTGCCTGCAGAAATCCGGAAACGATGTTGACGTCATTCGCCGGAACGAGCCAGAGCAGCGCACCCGTGCCAAGGACATACAAGAGCGCGATCAACGGCGCGGAAATGAGAATCGCCCTCGGCAGCGTGCGACGTGGATTGCGCACTTCGCCGCCCATCGCGCTCGACAGCTCGAGACCAGCAAACGCAAACGCGATGGACGCCCACAGATTCAATCCAGGCAGGTGACCGAGATCCGGCAGAATGTTCTGCCTCGTCATCGGGTTCGCCGACGGATGTCCACCGAACAGCGCGATGGCCCCAAGCGTGATCAGCACGACACCAGGGACATACGTCCCCACGCCGCCGATATTCTGCAACCACTTGCCCGTGCCCACGCCGACGATGTTCACCAGCACCGCGAGCCAGAGACAGACGAGCGTCGCCGAAAGTACGTACGTCCAGTTGTTCGCCAATCCACTCTCGCCTTTACCGATCGCGAAGGTCGCGATCACCGAGGTCGAGATGAGCAGATTGGGATAGTACAACACGTTGTTGATCCAGTAGCACCAGCCGCACAGATATCCGTGCTTCTCACCGAGCGCGCGCTTGGTCCACTGATAGATGCCGCCTTCCTGCGGAAAGCGCGACGACAGCTCCGTGACGACGAGCCCTTGCGGCACAAAGAAGAATGCTGCGGCCAGCAGCCAGAGTACGAGCGCACTCGGACCCGCTTTCGCCGCCGTCGCGAGCCAGCGAAGGCCCACCACGGCGACGAGATTGAACAGAACGAGATCGCGAAGTCCGAGCGCACGACGAAGGGTTCCCTCTTCGCCGCTCTCGCTCGTCACAAGCGGAACAGGTATGAGGCCTTCACGAAGAACGCGTCATCCGTGCGATTGTATCCGTTGAACCGCAGGCTCGACGGAAACTCGAACGGCTGCGACGCGAGCCGCGTGTCGGCATAGCCAGCGCCGTAACCGAGGAACACGACCGTGCCCGGGTTTGGAAGGAACGAGAAGAGGAAGTCGCCGCGGAACGACGTCGACGTGAGCGGTGCGGTGCGTTGCCCATTCACCAGAATCGGCTGACCCGTACGGCTCTCGTCGCGCAGCGCATCGCGATAAAACGAATCGTATTCCCCCACGAGGCGCACGAAGATCGGACGCGCAATCTGATACTCGAGCTTGAGCCGCGGAATACGATTGTTGCCGACGATGCTGCCGTCGGTGCGACGGTTGTAGCTCTGTAGATTGTACGTCGCGTTCACGCGAAGCTTGTCGGTGGGTCGATAGGTCAATCCATACGTCGAGATGATGATGTTCGACGTCGCCCATTCATAGAAATTCTCGTCGTGCCCCCAGAGATAGAACGCGTTCACCGACAGCTTGTCGCCCTCCGGCGACGCGAACTGAAGGTACGCTTCGCTGTTGGGAATTCTCGGTGTGCCCGTGAATGGCAGCGTATCGCCCGCCACGCCGAGCACACGATAGTTCGCAAAGAGACCGGGATCGAAGCCGAAGGTCTCGACGAAGTAGCCGACGCCAGCATTCCATCCGCCACGCAGAGTCGCGTTGAGATTGAAGTGCAGCTTCTTCTCGATCGCATCGTCCTGATGCACGAAGCTCTGATACCGCCAGGTGCTGAAGTAGCCTGGATTGAACGTCAACGCTTCGAACAATGCGCCCGGTGCCCCAAAGACCGTGTATCGCTGGTCGACGTTTGCGTTCACGATGCCCGGACGGCTGATGTAGCCCGCGCCGGTGATGAAGTTCTCGTGCACGCCGTCGAGCGAATACGAGAAAGCGAGATGCTTGCCGTTGCGATTGACGCCGGCGTGCCAGAGCGGCGCATTCAGAACGCTGGTGCCCGACTTCGTGTAGCTCTGCGCGTACTGGCCCTGGAAGCTGTACACGCCGCCGAAGAGATAACTGCCATCGACGTCGGCAACGCGATTGTAGTTCCCCGCATCGACACGGTCCGTGTAGGCGACACCGAGCTTCGACGACGTGCCCAGATCCCGCTGCACGCGCAGCAGATTGAAGATGGGATGATCGTTGCGCGACAACGAACCGGTGTTGTCGTCCACTGCGCTGAGAAAGGCGATGCTGGTGCCGGACAGCTTGCCAGTCAACTTCGCCGCGCCAACGGGCTGAATGATTCGGCGTGTGTAAATCAGCGAGTGCGGCGTCGCGAACTGCTCCGTTCCCTCGAGAAAGAACGGCCGCTTCTCGGCGAAGAACAACGCCTGGCGCGGATCGAACACCAGCTGTCCCGCATCGGATTCGATCTGCGAGAAATCAGGATTGACCGTGCCGTTGAGCGTGAGATTGTTCGTCACACCCCATCGTGCGTTCCCGCCGAACTCTGGTCGACGACGATCGTACGCCCAGTTGTTCGATGTGCCGGGGAGCGTCGGGCCACCGGCTGTTCGCTGCGTCACTTCCGGATTCACGTCGACGACGAGACCGCGACGCAGATCGGTGAGCTCATCGAGTGACCCTGACTGCGCGAGAAACGAAAGTCCCGAGCGACGGGCAGGCGTCCAGCTGTCTTCGTGGCCGGAGTGTTTCTCCTGGCGCACGATGTTGAGTCCCCACGACTGCACGTCCGCCGACTGGTACTTGAGGCTCTTGAACGGAATGCGCACTTCGACGTCGTATCCATCCGGCGTGAGCACGCCTTTCGACTGGAAGACGTAGTCCGCGCTGAGATCGGCCGGGTCGCGCGCGAGCGTGGTGCCGGCGAAGCCATTCGTGCGCGTCTGGTTGGATTCGACGATCGTGCCGTCGGCCTGCACGCCCAGTGGATTGACGGCGAACACCGTCGCCTGGCGTCCGTCGTTGAACGTGCCGAGCAGAATCTGGATGTTGTCGTCGCCGTCGATCTTGTCGCGATCGGCGAGTGTCGCGCGTGGCACGCCGTGTCGCTCGAAGGCGTGGATGCCGAAATGAATGGCCGTTGCCGAGTACCAGACGAGCACTTCGGTGGAATCGTCGGCGGGAACGCCGTCGTTCGGCGAAAACTGACTGAAGCCGGTGAGCAACGCAGCCTGTCGCCACTGGGGTTCATCGAGCTTCCCGTCAACGACTGCGCTGCCTTCCTCGAGTCGAGGCGGGCGAACGTGCAGCTGGTTCGAGCGGCCGTTGTAAGTGATGCGGGCGCGCTGCGCCGGAGGCGTCTTGTGAACGCGGACGGGGATCGCGACGGTCGCGAGCGCGAGGAGAAGATGGGCTATCATGGCGGAGCGGGGCGGTGGGAGCGCTATTGGCGCACAATATTGTATACATTAAGTGGCTTCGCTAGTAGCGCGTCGAGCCGGATGCCCGCTATTAAATGCTGCGCGGCGCCCGGCGCAATCGCGCCGGACGCGGCTGGAGGAATTTTCTACTTCTTCGGAGCGACCTTGAAGTCGCTGATGTGTACGTCGAGGTTGTGATTCACCCGCAATCCGACCACGCCGTCCGTGCTCCCGGCGTGCGAGCCCGGCATGGCTGCGACCTGGACGCCATTCACCAGTAGGCGCACGGAATCCGGCTTCGACGCATCGATTCCAATTGTATTCGTGGCGACGCCATTCGCGTCCGCCTTCTTTACCGCCGCGTTGTCTGTCCACGGCACGATCTTGTGCACCGTCGCGCCTGCGCGGTGGTTGACGAGCACCTTTCCGTCGCCGCGGACGAGGATGTAGGCGTAGGTCTGGTCGGGCGTCTGCAGTTTGCTGCCCGTGAAGAACATGCCGTACGCCTCGGGGTGCGACGGGTTCTTCGTCTGCCGGAACGTCGCGGATGCCGTGAACGGTCCTTTGACGATGGACTTGTCACTCCAGTAGATCGCCGCTGGTCCCGACGTGACGTGATAGCCGGTACCCATCGTGACGAACTTCGCGTCGGAGATCTTGTCGCTGGCCTCGTCGGTGCGTCCACTCCAGCCAGCCGGCAGCGCGCCACCGGCGATCTTCTTCGTCGGATCGTGCTCCTTCATGTCCTTCATCTGCGCTGCGACCGGCGCGGAGGCCAGGAGGAGAAGCGCGAGGCTCGTAATGGAACGACGGATCATTGGGGTCTCCTGAGGGGAACATCGAGGATGATACGACGCGGCGATCAGGTTCCCGAGACTGCTTCTGCAGCTTCGGCGATCTGCTGCGCGTGCCGTGCTTCGTGCTGACCGACGAACAGAATCCACTGGTAGAGATCGATCTCGCCCAGCGCCGGATGCGGATGCTTGATGCTGCCGAGTGCGAGGCCGTCGGCTTCGGCGACCGCGGCACGGAGCATCGCGCGCGACTCGTTGAGCTGCTGCTGCACCATCGCCGCCGAAGGCATTTCCTCTGGCATGCTCTGCGACGGCGGACGGATGACCAGCGTTCGATCGGTCACTCGGCGCCCGTCGAGTGCGCCGAGCAGCGAACTGTCCGCCTCTTCGGCGGGATGTCCGCTCGCGCGCGCCTCTGTGGCGCGCTTGCGGATCAGCTTCGCAATGCCCGTCTCGACGTGTTGGAGGTGCCAGTACACCTCGACAACCGACCAGCGACCGGCAGCAGGACGCTCGCTCCACCGCTCCGGTGGAAGCCTGGATGCCGCTCCCAGTACGCGGAGACGCTGTACGTCGAGGTAGGCGAGAAGTTCAGTCAGACGAGGGTGCATCGCACTTCGAAGTTGATGTCCCTTCGAAGCTTGATATGACGAGCGCCGAGCCGCAAGCGGCTTGCCGGTCTATGTCGTGCGGTCCTCGACGCCCTTTACGCCTGATTGGTGTGCACAGTGCGCGCAGCAGAAGAATGTGCCTTTGCTCTCCACGCCATGGCCGATGATGCGACACCTGCAGTGCGCACACGTTGGCGCGAGCATGTGGATTGCGCATTCGAATGCGTCGAAGGTGTGCGTCTTTCCGCTCATCGTCACGGTAAATGCCTTGTCGTAATCGTTGCCGCACATGTCGCAGACTGCCATTGGTGCGCTCCGGTTGGGGATCTGGTGACCGTCTTCAGGAATCGGGCCGGTGCGCCGGAAGGGCGTAGATAGACGCGCCTGACAATCACGATGCATATAGGCTAGCGTATAGTATGGATCTGTTCGCACCGTGCCCCCTCGCCTCCGCTCTCGCAGTCAGACTGCGCGCTGAGAAGATGGAATTGACACGCCGGTGGCTCGAGCGAATCAGCAATCGTGTGGCGCTCGACCCCAATCGCATCTTTCCCAGCGACGATCTGCTGGATCACGTGCCGTTGCTGATCGACGGCATCGCCAGCTACATGGAGAATCCCGCGACGCCAATCCCGGCGGACATGCCGGTCATCGCGAAGGCGATGGAGCTCGGAGCGCTGCGTCACGCGCAGGGGTTCGACGAGTACGAGCTTCTCAAGGAATACGAGATCTTCGGCGGCATTCTCTTCTCCTTCCTCTCCAGGTCCGTTGACGAGATTGTGGACCCGTGCTCGCGCCAGGAGCTGATGCTCTGTGCGCATCGCCTGTATCATGCCATATCGCTCATCCAGCAGGCGACGACGGTGCAGTTTCTCGCGCTCATGAAGGAGCGTCTGAGCGAACGGGAGGAGCGGCTGCGCGCATTCAATCGCTCGCTGACACACGAGCTGCGGAATCGCATTGGAGCGACGATGGGTGCCGGCCAGCTACTGCAGATGCCCGAGCTCAATCCGAACGAGCGAGAGCGTCTGGTAGGTATCGTGGTTCGCAACATGGAGAGCATGCGTCTCGCGCTCGACAACCTTCTCGAGCTGTCGCGACCCTCGAACGATGTTCGGCAGCGCCGGCACGTCATGCTGCAGAGTGCGGCGACGGAGGTCGTGCGTCAGCTGCGCGAGCTCGCCCGGTCGCGCGGCGTGATCGTGACGATTGACCAGACGCTTCCCGATGTGGAAGTGAACGCCGCGGCAGTAGAGCTCAGCTTGATGAATTACGTGTCGAACGCCATCAAGTATGCTGACGACGACAAAACGAATCGCTGGGTACGAATCACCGGGCACGCGGTGTTGGCCGGCGATGACGGGCCGGCGTCCGTCGTCGTCGAGGTGCGAGACAACGGCCGCGGCGTAGAGCCTGACCAGCGTGCGCGGCTGTTCGAGCGCTTCTATCGCGCCGGTGGCGATGCCGTTGCGGCAATCGAGGGCACAGGTCTTGGCCTCAGCATCGTTCGCGAAACGGTCGACTCACTGGGCGGTCGTGCGTGGGCCGAGTTCACGGACGAGGAAAGTATTTTCGCGTTCTCGTTGCCGTCGCGCCGCGCCGGTGATGCGACTCCGTTGAGCGTTCCGGCGATCGAGACGAGCTGATGACTCGCTGCCGTGCATGGCTGTCAGGTCAGGGCGACACTCACTTGTGAAGCGTCGTCCCCTGTAACGCCATCAGAGCATCGACAGTGTCCACATCCGCCGGCATCGGCGCATCAACGGACACGTGCGCAACTCGGCCGCCGAGCGCGTTAATTACCGAGCGAGCTCCGACGTCGCCGTGCAAGGCGAGCAACGCGTCAAAGCATTCCCGTCCAAACAGCACTGGATGTCCCCGCCCATCGCGATACTCGACGACTACGGCGGCAACGTTGCCGAGTCTCCAGCGTTCGCAGATCTCTTTTGTGACGGATGGCAACGCTAACGGCTGATCACCAAGAGCGATGACCACGGCGTCAATGTCCATCGGCAGCGCAGCGACGCCGGCGCGAATGGAGCTTGCCATTCCCTCGTCGCGCGCAAGGTTGACGACAAAGTGTACGTCGAGCCGAGAGAGCGCCTGCGTCACCATGTCCGCGCCAGGCGCAATCACGACGTACACGAGATCGGTTGGCACGAGTGCAGCCACGCTTCGGCGAATCACCGCTTTGCCATCGAGCTTGGCCGTCAGCTTGTCGCCGCCGAAGCGACTGCTGCGGCCAGCGGCTAAGAGCAGACCAGCGATCACTCGTCGACGTCCGCCGAATCGATTGCGTTCCGCCACACGCGGCGGATTTCATGCGCCCCCTGGGCGTTCGGCTCGATGAGCGAGCGACGCCAATACCAGCGATCGGCCTCGGGCGCGGTGGCGCCGTGTCCGATGAAATGCGTGTACACGTCGGCGATGGCGGCGTTCGGAGTGCCCTCAGCCAGTCGTGTGATGTGCGCGTTCATTCCTTCGAGCACGGAGAGCGGCAGTATACCTGCGTCCTCGAGCACGCCAGGAATTCGCCCTGTGCGATCCGACGGATCGTAAATCGTCGTGAGCAGGACGAGTGAATTCGGCCTCGCTCGGCGAATGGCGTCGATCAGGAATTCATACGCGTCGCCGACGTCGCGCGCGATAGCCTCGAGCAGCGACGAGCGCGGACGATTCGAGAATGCGCTGAGCAGATCGTTACCGCCCACACTCAGGGTGACGAGCGTATCGTCGTCGCTTGCTTCGAGTTGAGCGAGCTGCTCGCCGAACACGTCGCCGATGGTTGCGCCGTCCGTCGCGAGATTCTGCATCGTGATGCCGGCGTACCGCGACACGAGATCGTCGTTCTGGTCTTCGGGCCAGCGCGCATCGTCGTTCTGATACAGCAGCGACGCGGCCCCGAGTGGCGCGACGTTGCCGGCCGAGGGATCACGCTCGAGCGCGACGGCAACGTCGATCTCGCCCGCGTCGAGTGCCGGATAGAGATCGATCGAGACCGAGTCGCCGAGTGCGACGTAGTGCGTGAAGTACGGGAGCATTGAGGGAGGCGATCAGCCGTTCACACCGTCTCGAGCACGAGACCACGCGTCGCGAGAATGCGCGCGACCGTCTCGCCGATCTTGTTGTTCGGCGTGCTCGCGCCAGCGGTGACGCCGATGCGCACCGGGCCCTCGGCGCGCAGCCATCCTGCATGATCGTCCTCGATGTGCTGCACACCAGCTTTGCGATAGTGCACTGTGCCCGCGTGCGGATCGAT
>JBDUCR010000295.1:0-10364 GCA_040003345.1 bacterium | reverse complement strand
ATTTCCGTTGTTCGGCACGCCGGCTGCATGAGAATCCACTGCGGTCCAGACGCTGCCCCGAATAGGCCACGCAATTGACCGAATTCGAGGACAAAGTCGTGTCAGTGTGACGCGATTGCTGTCCTGATTTTGATACGGTTGCGACACGTCGAATACAGGCCGTAGCTTCCCAACAGATTCAGCACCGAGGACGGACCATGAAGAGCTCCAGACGCCACTTGTTGGTCGTCACGATCGCGGCCACCGGAATTGCGCTCGTCGCGCCACCATCCACCGCGCAGGCGCAGATCGGCCCTCGATGGCAAGCGTGGATCGGCTGCTGGGCGCCCGTCGTACAAGCATCGAACAGTTCATCGACGAACAACGCCACATCCTCGCCGCCGATCGTCTGCGTCACGCCGACGTCCGATGTCGACGTTGTGGACGTCTCCGCAATCGCCGACGGCAAAGTCGTTTCGCGCGACAAGATCGACGCGAGTGGACGCACGCAAACGATCGACGCGAATGGATGCACGGGCACAACGCGCGCGAATTGGAGCAGTGATCAGCGCCGCGTATTTCTCCGATCATCAGTGAGCTGCCAAGGCCAGCCAAGTGAGACGTCAGCGATTCTCGCGATGGCCAACAACAACGGCGGCGAATGGATCGACGCGCGCAGTGTAACCGCAGGCGGCAACTCCGAAGTGCGTGTCGCTCGATACCGCGACGCAGGTATTCCGGGCGCACTTCCCGCCGACCTCGCAAGCGCACTGCGGAACAGAAGCATGGCAGTACGCAATGCGCGCCTCGCGAGCACGGCGCAGATCGCTCCGCGCGACATCGTCGAAGCATCACACTCGGCAGATGCACCGATTGTCGAAGCATGGTTGCTCGAGAGCGGACAGCAATACGCCGTCGATGCGCGCACGCTCCGTGAGCTCGCCGACGCCGGCGTTCCGAGCGGCGTCACTGACGCGATGGTGAGCGTGTCGAACTCGAGCTCACAGTCTTCGGACACGCGCTACAATGCGGATGGCGAACGCGTCGTCGAGCGAGTGGTCGAGCGCGAAGTGGTGCACACATACGACCCATGGGGATACGGATACGGCTATTATCCCGCACCGTACCCCGTGCGATATCGTCCGTACTATTCGTATTCGCCCGTGGTGTTCAGCTTCTCGCTCTTTGGCTTCGGCCACGTGCCCTACGGATATCCATACTCACCGTTCGGCTACTATCCGTATGGCCATGGATACCGCCCGGTGGCGTACACGCCATTCGGCTTCGGCTTCGGAAGTTCATACGGACGACATTACTACCGTCCACCAGTGGTGATCGGACGTCCCTACTATCCGCAGCCCGGCAATCCGCGCGTAGCGCATCCGCGCGTTGTGAGAGACCAGGGATTCACGGAGCAACGCAGCAGCGAGCGACACTACGACTCGGCGCCGAGGACAGCGGTAGAGCGCCCGAGGACGACCACGCAATCGGATGGGCGTTCGCGCGCGCCGGCGGCACAGCCCGCGTCAGCGAGACCGAGTAACGGTAGCACCAGTGGCAGCAGCGGCGGAGGAGAGCGACGCGCGCACGGCAGACACTAATCAGCTCTGCTTCCCCATCAAAGCTGCTGCTTCGCCGTCCGCGAGCAGCAGCTTTTTTGCGTACTCACCCACGTGCTCTGGAAGCGGCACCGCTACGCGCGCATCCGTGTCGAAGTGCACACCGACGAGCTCGCAGATCGCGAGCTCGTCGCCCGTCTCGCTGTCGTACATGCGATGTATGAAGCGCACGCTGGACCGGCCGACGGAAACCAGCTCAGTGCAGATGTGCAGCACCATTCCGGACACGACTTCACGGCGATATTGCGTGCGGTTGTCAGCGGCGACCATCGCACGCCGCTGTGCGCCGAGTGTACGCGCGCTGAGCCCGAGCCGCGTGGTGAACTGCCAGGTCGCTTCGTCGAAGCGCGCGGTGTACGACTGCACGTTCATGTGGCCCACGTGATCCATACACCATGGATAGACGAAGCCGCGATAGGTCTCGAATGGTTGGTACATATTCGGAAACCTAAATGGGACGGCGGGAAAGCAGAATGACATTCCACGCGAGCGAGTACATGGATGACTGCGTCAAACGCGATCCACCGCCGCCAACTCGATTGCGGCGCGCACCGACGCATTGAGCTCCGTACGCTCCACAGGCTTGTGCAGATAGCCCGCTGCGCCGAGTGACTCGGACAGCGAGTGATCGACAGCGTCGCTGATGATGACCACCGGAATCGGAGCGAGGGTCGGATCCGCCTTCAACGCACGCAGCACCGCCCACCCATCGAGCCCGGGCATCAAGACGTCGAGCGTAATCGCATCAGGCTTTCGTTCTCTCGCAAGGCGAAAGCCTTCGTCGCCACTACGGGCCGAGATCGTCGTGTAGCCATCACGCTCGAGCAGACGCACGATCAACTCGCGGGCGACATCATCATCGTCGATGACGAGAATCGTGCCGACGGACTTCGCGTTCTTCGCGCCACTGCTGCGCCGCGCGAGCGGAATCGGCATTTCGGCCGTGTACACCAGCGGCTGCGCATTTACCGGCAGACGCACCGTGAACGTCGTCCCTCTGCCCGCCTGGCTCGTGACGTCAACGGTGCCACCCATCATCGTCACAAAATGTTTCGTGATGGTGAGACCGAGTCCCGTGCCGCCATACTTCCGGGTGGTCGACGCATCAGCCTGCGTGAATGGACGGAACAGACGCAATACCTGCTCCGACGTCATGCCGATGCCGGAATCCGAAACAGCAAACACGATGTCGTCGCCGATCAGGCCGGGCTCACGGCTCACGCGCAGTTCGATGCGACCATGATCCGTGAATTTGTTCGCATTCGACAACAGGTTGAGCAGCACCTGCCGCACGCGAGTGAGGTCGGAGTGAACGGCACCGAGTCCCTCCGACGCCTGCACCTCGAGCGTATTGTGATTCTTGAGCAACAGCGGACGCAGCGTCGCCGTCACGCTCCCGAGAAGCTCCACCACGTCGAACGTCTCGAGGTAGAGCTCCATCCGACCTGCCTCGATCTTCGAGAGGTCGAGGACGTCGTTGATCAGGCCGAGCAGCAGTTTGCCCGAGCTGCGAATCTTCTCGAGATCCGGCACGAGCGCGCCACCATTCATCTCCTCGGCTTCTTCGATCAGCATTTCGCTGTAGCCGATGATCGCGTTGAGCGGCGTTCGCAGCTCGTGACTCATGTTAGCGAGGAAGCTGCTCTTTGCCGCATTCGCCGCTTCAGCCGCATCGCGCGCATTCTCGACTTGCTTCGTGCGCTCGACGACCAGCTGGCTCTGCTCGGCGAGCTCCGCACTCTGCGCACGAATGCGTCGCAGGTTCTGGACATTGCGCTGCGATTGCACGTGCGAGTGCAAACTGAACACCGTGATGTACACCACGATGATGCAGATACTCAGCACCTCGGTGGTCAGCGACGCGCCGGTGAGGTCGATAGTGGCGTGTATCAGGAGAGCGGTGACCGCAGCACCGGCCGCAAACGCGAGCAAGCCACGCACGGCGAAGCGTGCGCCACCGACGCTCATGTTGCCGGAGTGAATGCCGACGAGCCCCGCGACGTTAGGCCAGATGCTGAATGCCGTGATCGGCGCGTACGATCCAATGACGAATGAATCCACGAGCAGATTGCGCAGCTCGGCGCGTTTGCTGTCCTTGCTCCGTGTTGCGATGTAACGCGCGAGCTGTGGCCAGATGAGCAGGTGCCCGGTGAGGACGGCCCATGCATACACAGGCACGCCGATGGGCCACAGCCGCACGATGTACAGCGCAAAGAACAACGGGTACGTCGTGACACGAACGACGTAATCGAGCCGCACGGTTGGATGCACGCGATGTGGCGAGTCGATGCCAGACAGCGTCGTCACGTTCACATCGGCCAGAACGGAATTGAGCGACTTGAATGGAGTCGGCGGCATCAGCGCTGCTCCGCGCGACGAATACTCATCATCGTCACGTCATCGAAGGCGGGTTCTCCCATCGAAAACTCCGCGAGTGACTGCCGAATGCAGTCGAGAACGTCGCGGGGAGTGGATCGAGCGCAGTCGAGCATGCGCGTCTCGCCGAACTGCTCGCCCGATGGTGCGCGAGCGTCGAGCACTCCGTCGGTATAGAGGAGCACCTGCTCCCCCGGAGCGAGCACGAGATCGGCGACCCGAAACAACATGTCCGGCATCATTCCGACCGCAGGCCCAGTCGGCTCGAGCCTCGTGCGCTCGCGACCTTCTGACGTCAAGACAATCGGTGCTTCATGACCGCCGTTCACGAACCACAATCGCCCGCTCTCCGGTTCCAGCACACCGAAGAACATCGTGGCGAACATGTTCGCGCTCGCGTGCGTGCCGCCGATGTAGTCGTTCGTGGCGGTGACGACATCGAGCAAGGCCGCTGAAGGCGCATCCGCCGGCGATGCGGCGGTGAAGCGCAACTCACCGAGTGCGCGGAAAAGGCTGCGGAAGATCGCCATGAAGAGCGCGGCGCCAACGCCCTTGTCGCACACATCAGCGATGACGATCGCGATCTTGTTGCCGGGAAGGGGAAACACGTCGTAGAAATCACCCGCCACCTGTCGAGCGGGCTGAAACCAGGCGGAGAAATTCCATCCATCGATCTCGGGCAGATGCTCTGGCAAAAAGCCCTGCTGAATCTGGCGGCCGATATCGAGCTCACGCGCCAGACTCGCCGCATAGATCTGCTCACGGTCGTGCAGCCGCTTCTTGGCAAGCGACGACGAGACGCGCGCGCGCAGCAGTGCACGGTTGAACGGCTTCGGCATGTGATCTTCGGCGCCGAGCTCGATGCAACGCACGATGCTCTGCTCGTCGTCGACGGCGGTGATCATGATGACAGGTACGTGCTGCAGCACCGGATCCGCCTTGAGGCGCTCGAGCGTTTGATATCCGTTCAGCTCGGGCATCATGATGTCGAGCATGACGAGATCATAACTGGACGACGCCATCATCTCGAGCGCGCGCAGCCCATGCTCCGCCACTTCGACACGGTGTCCATCCTTGCGCAGTCGCCGAGAAAGAATGTCGCGATTCATTTCGTTGTCGTCGACCACGAGAATCGTGCTTCCGCTGGGAGGCGCTACCGGGCCCGTCATATCGGCGAGGCCAACAGACGACGCAGATACGGAAGCTGCGCTTCGGCTGCGCGCTCGCCCTGCTCGATCACGTGCGGGAAACGATGCGTGTCGAAGAGCCCGATGGTTCCCTCGAACTCCGGCAGTACGGGAATGATCTCGGCGTGATGTGCGAGGCTGTGAAAGGAGAAGTTCGCGCGCAGCAGATTGTTCGTGTAGATGCTGTTCAGCTGGAAGGCGTAACGCGTCGCTGATTTGATCTTGCGCGGATACGGGCTCTCGAATCCCATCGCGAGAATGAGATCGGCGCCTTCCTTCATCGCGACGTCCACCGGAAGCGGCGCCGAAAGGCACCCGTCGAGCAGCATGCGGCCGTCCACTTTCCACGGCTTGAAGACATATGGTATAGCGATGCTTGCGCGAACGGCGTCGAGAATGCTGCCCTTCGACAGCGTGACCTGATGTCCGTCGAGGAGATCGGTCGCGACGATGTAGAGCGGAGTGGTTGCGTCGGAGAACGAGCGTCCGCCGAATGGCGTCGACAATCCTTTGTACATCGCGTCGCCATTCACCATGCCGAAGTTTCCGTCGAAGCCGAGGAGCTTCGGCATGAATGCACGCATGATCGAGTGCCAGTCGCGCTTGGCCGTGACTTCGCGTCTCCACATCGCAATGGTCATCTCCTGGCAGGTCTCGACATCGTAGCCGAGCGCCATGAGTGCCGCGTAGATGCTGCCGCCGCTGCAGCCGACGACGAAGTCGAGGGCAATGCCTTCGCGCTTCAGCACTTTCCACAGACCAAGTGCGGCGGCGCATTTCACGCTGCCAGCGCCGATGACGAGCGCGATCTTCCGCCGCGGCGGCGCGACGCTCACGCTGCTCACGTGTCGAAGCTCGCGACAGCGTCATCTACGGCATCGTACATCTTGATGATGCTCGTGAAGCCGCTGAGCTCGAGCACGCGGTGCACGGCGGGCACAGCGCCGGCGAGACGAAAGTCGCCGCCTTTCTGCCGTGCGAGCTTCACCGTCGCGAGCAACGAGCGCAGTCCAGCGCTGCTCGTGTACGATACGCCGGTGAGGTCACCGACCAGTCGCACGTTGCCATCGTTCACTTGCGCCTGGAGCGCCGTGAGCAGCGCCTCGGCGGTAATGCCGTCCACGCTGCCAGTGATGCGAACGATCGTCGCGGCAGGACACTGCTCGACCGAAATATCCATGTCATGCTCCAGCGAAGATGCGAGGGTCGATATGCGTTTGACGAGCGTCAGGGTGTTGCCGTTCGTGGTGTCGTACTCATGATGCACCTCGTCCATCACACGCTGGATCAGGTGCCATCCGAGGCCGCCAAGCTCGCGCTCTTCGACGAACGCATTGACGGTTGGCACTGGAACGTCCTCGGGATGAAAGCGACTTCCATGATCCCGTACGGTGACGACAATCCGTGTTGACTCTCGCAGGATATGCAGACAGATGGAGCCAGACGCGTGATGAGGATACGCATGCTTGATGACGTTGGTGCACGCCTCTTCGCTCGCGAGTCGCACGGCGAACGCGACGTCCTCGGACACGTCGGCAGCTCGGCAAGCTGCTTCGATGAATCCCAGAAGTTCCGCTAGGTGCTCTGGGCGTGCCTCTCGCTCGATGCGCCATGAGGTGATCATGGTGGTGCGACGCGCACGAGCCAGCGTTCGATCTTCCCGACGAGGCGGTCAAGGTCAATCGGCTTTGTGTCGAAGTCATCGCATCCTGCGTCGCGTGCGCGTGCCTCATCGCCAGTCATGGCGTGCGCCGTAAGCGCGATGATGGGAATCGCGTGCGTCGTGGCAGCGGCCTTGATCTGTCGCGTCGCTTCCCATCCATCGAGGATCGGGAGGCTCATGTCCATGAGAATGATGTCCGGCGAAACGCTCGCGGCCATGGACACTCCCTGCGCGCCGTCGTGAGCGAGAATGACTTCGTATCCGCGACGAGTGAGGCGCCGCGTGAGCATGTCGCGATTCATCTCGTTGTCTTCGACGATCAAGACTCGCGGCATCTTCAGTCGCTCTCGCTCCCGGTGACCATACCCTCGGGCTTCCGACTGGCTCGAGCATCGGATAACGAGAGCGCGACGATGAGGCCGCAAGACAAAGATGTGCTCGCCGCAGGCAGAGCGACAGGGACGCGTCGGGTGATTGGCCTCTCGAGCGAGCGGCGTCTACGGAACTTGCAACGGCTGGCGAGACTAGGTGCTGAGACTCACGGCAATCGAGGACTCCAACGATGACTCCGCAATCCACAACGCTTCCCGCGGGCGCCCGCGCGCCCGCCTTCACATTGCCCGTCACCGCCGACCAGTCGGTGTCGCTCTCGGATTTTGCTGGTAAGCCGGTGATCCTCGCGTTCTATCCCGCCGACTGGAGTCCGGTCTGTGGCGACCAGATGGCGCTTTACAACGAAGTCCTGAGCGAATTCAGGAAGCACGACGCCGTGCTGCTCGGCGTTTCGGTGGACGGACCATGGTGTCACGCCGCGTTTACGGCGTCGCGCAAGCTGCACTTTCCGTTGCTCTCTGACTTCGAGCCAAAGGGCGCGGTATCGAGCGCGTACGGCGCTTACCGCCAGCGAGAAGGAACGAGCGAGCGCGCGCTCTTCGTGATCGATGGGGACGGCATCATTCGGTGGAGCTACCTCTCGCCGATTGCGGTGAATCCCGGAGCCGACGGCATTCTCGAGGCGCTCGAGGCGCTTGACGGAGTAAAGGCATGACGAGTCCACAGACGCTCAAGCCTCCAGTGAACGACAACGACCACGCACTTGGCAACTCTGATGCGCCGGTGACGCTTGTCGAATATGGCGACTACGAATGTCCGCACTGCGCCCGGGCGCATCCACGCGTGAAGGCGCTGCAGAAACGGTTCGGCGATCGCATGCGATTCGTCTTCCGTAACTTCCCGCTCTCAGAAGTGCACCCGCATGCGCTCCATGCCGCGCAAGCTGCCGAGAGTGTTTCGGCTCACGCGAATGCCGTGGCGTTCTGGAAGATGCATGATCTGTTGTTCGAGAACGCACAGGAGCACGAGGATGCGTTGGACGACGATCATCTCGTCACGTATGCACGGGCGGCGGGCACAAACGGCGAGGAGGTGCAGCTGGACCTCGAGAGGGGTGCGTTTTCGGAACAGGTGCGCGCTGATTTTCTCAGTGGCGTGCGCAGCGGCGTGAATGGAACGCCGACGTTTTTCATCAACGGCGTGCGTTACGACGGCGATTGGTCAACGGTTGCGACCTTTGCTGCGGACATCGAGTCAGCGATGACGGCCGCAGTGAGCTGATTGGGCGGACGCTCGGAGTTGACGGCGGTTCGAGCAAGTCGCTGGGATTCACACGTTATCTATTTGCCCTGATCGTTCTCGCGACCAATGTGCCGTTGTTGATCAGCAGCAACGGTCGCAACATCGGTGACTGGATCTGGGTCGGAATCGCCGTTGCGTGGTTCACGCTCATCCCCAAGTGGTACACCTACGCCGTCGCGAAGAAAATGCGTGGGCTCGCAGAGACCGGTCTCTCTCGCGGCTCGACGGGCTTTCAGGAGCTCAGCATCGATGAGCAGGGGATCCAGTCAACGCTCTGCGTTCGGCGTGGTGCAGCGCTACTGGAGTGGAGTGGAACGCTTTGTCGAGACGACTGATCACTACTTCGTCTACTACGGCAGGCACGCAGCGTTCATCATCCCCAAGTCGTGGACTGGTGCGTCGTCAGATGCGGTTGGTCATGCGCTCGGGATGTACATGCAGCCGAGCGCTGTGGGCTGAGCAGAGTGGATGTCACTCTGGCACGCCGATGCGACCGCCGTTGGTGTTCGCATCTTTCGAGCGAGAACCTCTCCGCACTGCGGTTGAAAGGATCTCGAACGTTGCCTTTCGACGCACATTAGGATGTCACCGAGCGCGCTTCGCACAAGCCTCAGTGCGCGCGCTACGTGCTGCAGGCGTCCATTCGGAGTGTTCGACTGAGCCTAGGTATTATTTCGGAACGCTCATGGCGGGCGCTTGAGAGGCCAGCTTCGCGAATCGTCGGGTCTGCCGCTCGCAAACGAATCAGCGGCAGTTCCCCATCGTGGACGATGAGGATACCATCGCCCGCGGTTGCGGGGCACGCCGCGTTCCTCTGGATTTGCCCAACTGTTCGAAGAGCAGCCGACGAATGCGATACCCAGCTTGACGCATGCCACCCGAGTGCACCTCCGGTTATTCCTCCGATCAGCGCGCCGGTCACCAGATATCCGTCGTGCGGATCTGTTGCGCAACCTGAGCATGAAGGCGAAGGACTCAGCGCGCGTCCTACGGCTCGCCCAACCAACGCTCCGGCCGCGGCTCCTACGACGGCAATTCCTGCGCGTTTGATTCTATTGGTCGCCGAGGATTGAGCAAGAATGGTCTGAGCGCACAAAGCGACGAACAACGTCGATGTCGCTATTCGCTTCGCAATGCGAGGATAAGAATTTGAGTTTGTCATAGATCTCAGCGCAGGTGGCGTCTCAGAGTGATCCGGCTAGTAGGCGCTGACAAGCATTCAAGGACAAGTGTATTGCGGCCGGAATAATGCGGGCCAACCAGGCGTCGGGGTTGCTCGCGACATCGTCGCGCCCGTGGCGGCGCGCATCGCAGAAAGCGCGTCAGGAAACGCCCGTTACGCGAATGCCCACGACATCCCAACGAGCGCCTCGGCGAACGAGCATGTATTGGTTGCTCCGAAAGGACACTGGCATCCTCGGCGAATTAGAGCGCCGTTCCGCCTTGATTGTTATTAGCGCTGTGTCCCCTTCCGTCGTCACAGGGAAGGTGGACAACAGCACGAGCTTCGGATCCATGTTGCATGCCGCTTGCTTGAGTCCGCAACCGGTAGCCTCGTCCCACCGCATAACTGGCGTGCCCAATCCTGCGGCGAGAACCCTCGCGCCTGCCGAATCCAGATGCGCAAATCTCGACAGCGCAGAATCCCATCGAAGAGCGATAGTCGAAGTCGTTCCGATTTCGTGTTGGGCATAGAGCAGGGCCGATGTTGCGACTGCAAGACTGTCGTCGCGAGTCAGCTTTTGTGCGCTCATGACGTGCAAAGGCAATAGTGCGCCGCCGAGCATTACTACAAGGAAGGATTTAATCATATCCATCTCCGCGACGGCTAAAGTCTTTTGCTATTTTAGGTTCAGGCAGTCGTTTGCGATCTGGTCGATTACGAACTCGTGGCCGTCGCCCGAC
>JBDUCR010000245.1:0-10391 GCA_040003345.1 bacterium | reverse complement strand
GTACCGCCGTGTGCTTCGGCAATCTGTCTGGACAGTGCGAGCCCGATTCCGCTTCCGTGCGGCTTCGTCGTAAAGAACGGCACGAACAGATTCGCCATGTTCGACAAACCACTTCCATCATCTTCGACTACCAGCTCGAGCTGCTCCGCGGTTGCGCTCCATCGCACGCGTACTCCGCCACCAGTTGCTAGAGACGCATCCGCAGCGTTCGCGACGAGGTTGATCAATAGCTGGTCGAGCTGATCGCCGTCGGCGGTGATGACTACGTCGAGGCCCGGTTCAACCTGCACGGGAAGACGAGACTCGAGTCGCGCAACACGCTGCACCCACTCGCTCACGCTCACGCGGCGCATGCGTGGCGCCGGCAACCGCGCAAGCTGCGCGTACGAGGCTAAGAATCTCGCGAGCGACTCCGAGCGTGACGACACCACACCCAACCCGCGATCGAGATGCTCGCGCAGCTCGTCGCTCGGCCAGTCGCGCTTCACCAGCTCGCGCAGCCGTTCGGTGAGCGACTTGATCGGCGTCATCGAGTTGTTGATCTCGTGACCAAGCACGCGAATGAGACGCTGCCACGCGTCGCGCTCCTGCTCGCGCAGCGCGCGACTCACGTCGGCCAGCACGACGAACCGATGCGGACGTCCACCCTGGCGGAATTCCCCACGTCGTAACTCCCACCGGCCTGTCTGCACACCCAGTGGCAGCTCGACAATGCGCCGCGGCGCGCCGTGCAGACATTCTTCGAGGCCGAGGTCGTCTGCTGCGCGACCGAGCAGCTGCTCCTCGGTTTGACCGTACAGCTGTGCACCCGCGTTGTTCACGACGCGCAACGCACCTTCCTCGTCGAACGCAAACACGGCGACGTCGATCTCCGCCATGACGCGACGGAGCAGAGCAGTCGCTTCGAGTGCGCCGAGCCGGCGGTCGTGCATCTCGGTGGTGAGCGCGTTGACCTCGAGGAAGGCGAGACCAAGTGCGTCGTCGGAACGGGCGTGGCGCGCACGAAGTGAGTAGTCCTGCTCGCGCAACGCGGCGATCATGTTCGACAGCATCTGCAGTGGCCGCATGACTTGTTCGCGCACCAGGTACGCGACGCCGAGCCATGCGCCGACGATGGCGACGCCGATGGTCCACTGCGTACGAAGAGAATAGGCGTGCGTATGCAGCAGCCACAGCGACAGCAGTACCGCGGGGAGACCACCAAGCAGTGCGAGGCGAAAGATTCGCCGCTCATGCGTTGCCACGCGTTTTTACAGGCCGTGTCGCTGCAGACGCCGGTACATCGCGCTGCGGGAGAGACCGAGTGTACGTGCAGCGAGCGTGACGTTGCCGTCGTGACGCGCCAGGGCCTTGGTGATCAGTGCCCGCTCGACTTCCTCGAGACTGAGATCCTCGAGTCGCACAGTGCCGCTGGCGGGAGGACGAAGGCTGATGTCGCTCGGGCGAATGGCGTCGCCGTCGGCAAGAAGCACCGCGCGCTCGACGGTATGCGCCAGCTCGCGCACGTTGCCAGGCCACGCGTAGGCGAGCATCGCCTCCATGGCGTCGGGCTGGATGCGTGTAATCGGCTTGCGATAGCGTCCAGCGTATTCGCGCAGAAAGTGCGCAGCGAGTGCGGCGATGTCTTCACGTCGTTCGCGAAGTGGTGGCAAGTGCAGCTCAACGGTGTTCAACCGGAAGAGCAGATCTTCGCGGAAGCGGCCAGCGGCAACCTCGGCGCGAAGATCGGCGTTCGTTGCGGCGAGGACACGCACGTCGACGCGCCGGGTGCGTGACGAACCGACGCGTTCGATCTCGCCGGTCTGGAGCACGCGCAGTAACCGAGCCTGCTGCGACAGCGTGAGGTTCGCGATCTCGTCGAGGAACACCGTGCCGCCGTCGCCGAGCTCGAAGCGCCCGACGCGATCGCTCTTTGCATCCGTGAATGCGCCCTTCACGTGCCCGAACAACTCGGATTCGAACACACTCTCGGCCAAGCCGCCAACGTTGACGGTCACCATGAGCCGCGCGCTGCGCGCTGAGGCCGCGTGCAGCCATTGCGCCACGACTTCCTTGCCTGTGCCGTGCTCACCGGTGATGAGCGCACTCGCATCGGACGGAGCGACGCGCGCCATCGTGCGCAGCACTCCCTGCATGGCCGGCGAATCGGCGATGAGGGTTGGTGCACCGGCGGGACGCAGCGCCGCGTTTTCCGACTCGAGCCGTTGTCCTCGACGCAACGCGCGTCCGAGCTCGATCTGTGTTCGAAGGATGCTCAGTAGTCGCGCGTTGTCGTACGGCTTCTCGACGTAATCGCGCGCGCCGCGACGGAGCGATTCGACGGCGCCTTCGATGCTGCCCCACGCCGTCATGACGACGACCGGCAGCGTCGCATCCGCCTGGCGGAGGCGCTCGAGGAGATCGAGCCCTTCTGCGCCGCCCGTCGTGTCGCGCGTGTAGTTCATGTCCATGAGCACCGCGTCGACGTCATGCGCCGCGATCGCGGCAAGCACCGCGGCGGGGGACGTCACTGTCTCGACGCGATACTTCTCGCTGCGGAGGAGCAGCTGAATCGCTTCGAGGACGTCTCGGTCGTCATCGGCGACGAGCACGAGGCCGTTCGTCGCGCTCATCAGGTGTGTCTCATTGTGCGTCGAGCCATCCGTCCTTCAGGCGGATGATGCGATTGCCGTAGGTCGCATTCTCCTCGGAGTGCGTGACCTGGATGATCGTGGTGCCGAGTGCGTTGAGCTGTTTGAAGAGCTCCATGATCTCGCGTGCCTGCGACGAATGCAGGTTGCCGGTCGGCTCGTCGGCGAGGAGAATGGCGGGCTTGTGGATGATCGCGCGCGCGACGGCCACGAGCTGTTGCTGTCCGCCCGAGAGTTGCGAAGGAAACAGATCCTTCTTCCCGACGATGGCAAAGCGATCGAGCGTGTCGGCAACGATCGCTTGCCGCTCGCTGCGCTTGATGTCGCGATAGGACAGTGGGACGTCGAGATTCTCGGCGACGGTGAGATCGTCGAGCAGATGATACTGTTGAAAGACGAAGCCGACGTGCTGCTTGTGCAGCGCCGCGCGCTTCTTGTTGTCGAGTTTGTGAACGGGTTGGCCGAAGAGCGTGTACTCGCCGGTCCATGCTCCGTCGAGCATGCCGAGTACCGAGAGCAGCGTGGACTTGCCGGCGCCGGACGGGCCCATGATCGTCACGAACTCGCCGGCTGCGATGTCCAGTGTGATGCGTCTGAGGACGAACGACTGGCCGCCGGCCACGGGAAAGCTTTTCTCGACGTTGTGCAGCGAAATCACGATTTCATCCTGGAAATGGAGCGACGGAGCGAGCGAGTTAATGAAGGAGGAAGGTTTCCTGCGGGCTGTCGCGTCGCAAGCGTTCGATATTGGGACGCGCGGTCCCAATATCGGACGCGGGGAGCGTCAACACCGAATTGTTCGCGATGAGCAACGCCAAGAGCGGCAACAGGTTATCGTCGCTCGAAAGAAGGGCACACCGTCTGCCTAGCAGATGGCCATCAGATCTCCTCCAGCCAGGTAGCCGGAACAACGATGCTCCGCATTGAACGCGTGCATGATCTACTGCGGGACCTCCGATTTGCGAGGCGCCAGCTTGCAAAGCGTCCGGTATTCACAATTGCGGCGACTCTCACGCTCGCGCTTGCGATCGGTGCCAACACCGCGATTTTCAGCGCCGTCAACTCGGTGCTCCTCCATCCGCTGCCGGTAGGCAACACCGACGAGCTGGTGTTCGTCCACGACAATCTGCCAAAGCTCCCCCTTAACGACCAGTCGCTCGATCCCGCAGAAACAATGGAGCTCGCGGGAAATCCAGGCGTGTTTCAGGAGGTCGCCGGATTCGCCAACAGCAGTCCGATCATGATCGGTGGAAGCGAGGCGAGGCGGATGCCTGGTGCTCTCACCCTTGGCGGCTTCTTCGACCTGTTCGGTGTGCGACCGGAAGCGGGACGCTTTTTCACGAGGGACGAATCGATCCCAGGGCATCATCGCGTAGTCGTGATCTCCTACGATCTCTGGCAGGACCTCGGTGGGTTGCGCTCGATCATCGGCACCAAGGTGCAATTCGTGTCGGGAAGCTATGAGGTCGTGGGCGTAGCGCCGAAGGGATTTCACTATCCGCGCACGGCACTGCTCTGGATGCCGTTCCAGATCACGCCGGAGAGCCGAATCAATCACGGCCGGCTGATGATGACGACAATCGGTCGCCTGCGTCCGGGCGTGACGCCTGCGGCTCTTCAGGCCCACCTTGTTGCGGCCGCAAGAAAGACGCATCCGGGGATCTCCGCAGGTACGGACGACTTTCATTTCTCGAGTCGCAGCTTCATCGACGAAATTGCTGGTGAGTTGCGCCCCGCTCTTCTCGCGCTACTCGGCGCCGTAGGGCTCGTGCTGCTCATCGCCTGCGCGAACATCGCGAGCCTTCAGTTGGTGCATGGAGCCGCTCGCTCTCGTGAGCTCGCAGTGCGTACCGCGCTCGGTGCCGACCGCGGCGCGATCGTGCGTCAGCTTCTCGTCGAGAGTCTTGCGCTCTCGCTACTCGGCGGGGTTGTTGGGCTCGTGCTCGGTGTAGCGATACTTCAAGCGCTCGGCGCGGCTGGAGGAGCGGAGCTGCCCGCGCTCGCGGCGGTCAAGCTTGACACCCGAGTTCTCGCATTTACCGCTGTGGCCACGATCGTATCCGGCATGTTGTTCGGCATCGTGCCCGCGCTCCGTGCCAGTCGCGTGGATTTGCAGTCGGGATTGAAACAAGGGCGTGGACAATCCGCTGGTGTCGGGAAGAATCGCTTGCTGCAGGCGGGCGTCATGATCCAGATGGCGTTGACGCTCATGTTGCTGCTTGGCTCGACACTCATGATTCGCACCGTGTCCACGCTGCTCGCGCAGAATCCCGGCTTCAGCGCGGACGCTGTATCAACCGTGCGTGTGTCGGTGTCCGGACCGCGCTTCGCTGAAAAGGGCGCGATGTCCAGCTTCTACGATGGCGTCCTTGATGCGCTGTCGCACAGCGCAGGTATCCTCTCGGTTGGACTCGTGTCAGAACTCCCCTTCACGGGAGGCACGGACAGCAGCCCGTTCTCAATCGAAGGAATGCCCGAAGATGCGAGCGGTCCGCGACGTCACGCGAATATGCTCGCGGCAGGCGGTGACTATTTCACGACGATGGGCATTCCAGTGCGACGCGGCCGAGCCTTCGACGCAAATGATCGCGGAGCATCGGAGCCGGTTGCCATCATCGACGAGGAGCTCGCGAAACAGTTCTTCGGCGCCGCGAATCCGCTTGGCAGACGCATCTCGCAGGGGGGAACGCCAGCGACGATCGTAGGTATCGTGGGAACCGTCAGCCAGAAGGAGCTTGGGGAGACCGCGAAGGCGACGGTCTACTATCCGCTCACTCAACACGATTGGTATCCGTCGACATACCTGGTGGTGCGGAGCTCGTCGACGTTCGGCGCAGTGACACCTGTGGTTCGACGCGCAATCTCTGGCATCGAGTCCCAGGCAGCGGTGTTCGATCCTCGAGAACTAGCCGATCGCGTACGCGCGACTCTTGCGCCGCGTCAGTTGACGATGACCGTGCTGTCTGGACTCGCCGCCGTGTCGCTGCTGCTGGCCATCTTCGGTCTCTACGGCGTGATCAGCTATGTCGTCAGCGAGCGAAGCACAGAGTTCGGCATTCGTGTGGCACTCGGCGCGCAGTCGCGACACGTGCTCAGCATAGTCGTGTGGCAAGGTATGTATCTGGCGTTCGGCGGCATTGGAATCGGTCTGCTTGCCGCCACGGCGGGAACGAAAGCGCTTGGCGCGCTCCTGTTCGGAGTATCCGCTAGCGATCCCGTGAGCTTCGCGCTCGCCGCAGGTGTTCTGGCGTTGGTGGCAATCGTCGCGAGCTATCTCCCGGCGCTACGCGCGACGCGGATCAATGCTCTCGATGTGCTGCGGAGGGGAGAGTAGCAGAGGCTACGGCTCATGGACATCTCCCGCGCACCCAAGAGCAAGACACGTCGCTACGTCACCATCGGCATCGCCGCGTTGGCGTTTGTGCTGGTTGCCGTGGCACTCACGCGTCTCAAACCTGCCGAACCTACGGTCGATCGCGGCATCCTCTCGATTGATTCCGTGCGCCGAGGCGACATGGTCCGCGAGGTTCGTGGACCGGGCACGCTCGTTCCCGTGCATATTCGCTGGATCTCCGCTGTCACCTCCGCTCGGGTGGAACGAATCATCGCTCAGCCTGGCCAAAAGGTGACGCCGACCACCGTCCTGCTCGAGATGTCCAACCCCGACGTGCAGATCCAGGCGCTCCAGGCCGAGCAGTCGTTGAGCGAGGCGCAGTCGCGGTACATCGATCTGTCGGTGCAGCTCGAGAGCTCGCGGCTGTCGCAGGAGGGAAACGTCGCCTCGATGCGTACGTTGAACGTCACCGCGGCGCAGGAAAAAGCTGCGGCCGACACGCTCGTCACGCGCAAGCTCATCTCGCCCTTCGAGGCCAACACCAAGCGAGCGACTGCCGACGAAGTGACGACGCGCCTCCGCGTGGAGCAGAAGCGGCTCGCGCTGATGACGCAGAGCGTGGACTCGCAGCTGGCCGCGCTCAAGCGGCAGATTGCCAAACTCCAGGCGATCGCGACGTTCCAGCGCTCGCGCGTGCAATCGATGGTGGTGGTCGCGGGAGAAGAGGGCGTTCTGCAGGAGCTCGCCCTGCAGCCGGGACAATGGGTCAATGGCGGAACGGCGATGGCGAAAGTCGTCCAGCCCGGCACGCTCAAGGCGGTGTTGCGCATCGCCGAAACGCAGGCAAAGGATGTGGCGATTGGACAGCCGGCATCGATCGACACGCGGAACGGAATCGTCGCGGGCCATGTGTCGCGTATGGATCCCGGCGCGCAGGCTGGTACGGTAACGATCGACGTCGCCATCGACGGGCCACTGCCGGCCGGGGCGCGTCCCGATCTCAATGTCGACGGCACGATTCAGCTCGAGAAGTTGAAGAATATTCTCTTCACGGGCCGTACGCTCATTGGGCAGGACAATGCGCCAGTGGGCCTGTTCAAGCTCGATCCCGACGGCAAGACGGCGACGCGCGTGCAGGTACGACTTGGCCGCACGTCGGTGAACGCGGTGGAGATTGTTCGCGGACTTCAAGCCGGCGACAAGGTCATACTGTCTGACATGTCGACGTTCGATGGTGTCGATCGCGTTCGAATCAAGTAGTCCTCTCGTAGCCCTTACTTGGAGATCCAATGGAACAGACTGGCGAAGCGCTGATCCGCCTGCAGGGGCTGAAGAAGGTGTTCTACACAGACGAAGTGGAGACGCACGCACTCGCCGACGTCCATCTCGAAATCGCCGAGGGTGAGTACGTGTCGATTTCGGGTCCGTCGGGTTGCGGGAAGACCACGCTGCTCTCGATCCTCGGGCTGCTCGATACGCCGACCGCGGGCGAGTATCTCCTCGCGGGCGAGTCGGTGGCGAATCTCAGCGCATCGGAGCGCGCGCGCGTTCGCAATCGGCAGATCGGCTTCATCTTCCAGGCATTCAATCTCATCGGCGACCTGACTGTCCACGAGAATGTCGAGCTTCCGCTCACGTATCGCGGCATGAGCGCGGATGAGCGGAAGACGCGTGTGCACGACGCGCTCGAGCGCGTGGGCATGTCGCATCGCGCGAAGCACTATCCGGCGCAGCTTTCGGGTGGTCAGCAGCAACGTGTCGCGGTGGCACGCGCCGTTGCTGGCGATCCAGCGATTCTTCTCGCGGACGAGCCCACGGGAAATCTCGACTCGAAGAACAGCGAGGCGGTCATGGATCTCCTTCGCGAGCTGCATCGCGGCGGCGCGACGATCTGCATGGTCACGCACGATCCGCGTTACGCGCGACATGCGAGCCGCATGATCGATCTGTTCGACGGTCGAGTGGTAGACGAGCAGAGCGCCGCAGCCGTCGTGTAGCCTGGGGAAGCCAGCGCCGATGGACACGCTGCTTCGGAACGTTCGTGTCGGTCTGCGCAATCTGCGTCGCGCACCCGGCTTCACCGTTGCCGCGACTCTCACGCTGGCGCTTGGCATCGGGTTGTCGACAACGGTGTTCACGGTGGCCGACGCTCTGCTACTGAGACGTCTGCCGGTGCGCGATCAGAACGCGCTCGTAACGCTGTGGGGCGAGAAGCGCCGAGGCGGGCTCGCGAACTATCCACTGTCGCTGACGGATGCGCGCGACTTCGTGCGCCAGAGTCGCGCGCTGCAGGAGGTAGCGCTGTTCGGCTACGAGGGCGCGACGGCGCCGTTCATTCGACAGAACGGTGGAATCGCGCGACTGCATCGCGCGCTCGTATCAGGCAACTACTTCAGTGTTGTCGGCGCGCAGCCGGTGCGCGGACGCGCGTTGCGTCCCGGCGACGATGTGATCGACGCGCCGCGCGTCGCCGTGCTGACGTTCGATGCATGGCAGCGACGATTCGGCGGCGATCCAGAGATTCTCACACGGCGAATCGAGCTGTACGAAAGCGGGTTGAGTTACGAAATCGTCGGCGTGATGCCGAAGGGCTTCGACTACCCAAAGGGCACGGAGTTCTGGGCGCCGATGTTGTCGTCCACAACGGCGGCGAATGAGCAATACGTCGCGGCAGATCTGATCGGCCGACTGAAGCCGGGATCGTCGCGGGCAAGTGCGGCCGACGAGCTCACAGCATTCTTTCGGCGCGACGAAGCGCCACGCTTTCAGCGTGACCTCAACGGATCGGCGCAGCTGCTGCCCGACGTCATACTCGGCGACACCAGACGTGCGCTGATCGTCTTTGCTGTTGCCGCAGGAGTGATTCTCATCATCACGTGCGTGAACGTCGCCAATCTCGCCTTGGTGCGTGGAGTCGGACGGGTGCGGGAGATGGCGGTTCGCTCGGCGATTGGAGCCGACCGGGGCAGTCTGGCAGCGCAATTGTTGACGGAGAACGCCTTGCTCGCAATCGCAGGTGGTGTACTCGGCGTCGTCGTGGCGGCCAACGCGGTGAATGCGTTCGTCATGCTCGCGCCGCCGGGATTGCCGCGACTGAATGAAATCGAGCTCAACGCAACCGCGCTCGCCGGCGCGATCGGCATCACCGTGTTGGCGGCGCTGTTGTTCGCATTGGCTCCGGCGATCGTCGTGTCGCGTGCGGACCTTCAGGACGTGCTACGCTCCGACACACGACTGAGTGGAAACAGACAATCGCGCTTGACGACCGAAGCGCTGGTGGCGGGGCAGATTGCGCTCGCGCTGCTGGTGCTGTCGGGTGCCGGGCTCCTTATGCGAAGTTATCTCCGGCTCGAGCGCGCCGGTTTGTCATTGGATCCGTCGCACGTGGTGATTGGAGAGCTGGCGTTTCCGAGCGACCAATTCAATGGCGCACCGCAGCAGCTCGCGCTACTCGAGCGACTCATTGCACGACTGGATTCAACGCCCGGTGTCGTCGCTGCGTCGCCCGCGGTCGCGCTTCCGTTTTCGGGAACGCGCGGGTGGGACGGACGACTCGCGGCGGACGGACAAACGCGAGATCAGGCGGAGAGCAATCCGATGGTGAACATGGAGGTCGTGTCGCCGGGATATTTTGACACGTTCAGGATTCCGATTCTCCGCGGACGGCTGATTGTCGAAACGGATCGCAGTGGTTCGCCGACGGCTGTCGTGGTGAGCAGATCGACTGCGCAATACTTCTGGCCGGGCGCTGATCCGATTGGCCGGCGATTGCGGATGGGATGGCAGGGCCAGGCGCTCGAGGTCGTCGGTGAGGTGCCCGACACGCGCTATCGCGAATTGAAAGACGCACGATCGAGCATCTACTTTGCGCTCGGCCAGTCGCCATTTCCATTTGCGCCAACGATGCTCGCCATTCGAACGAGTGGCGCGCCCGCTCAGCTGCTCGGAAGCATTCGTCGCACGGTGAGCGAGACAGCGCCCGGGTTGACGCTCGCGACTGCAGCGCCCTTCGACACGTTTCTCGAGGAGCCACTCGCACAGCCTCGTTTGAATGCATTGCTCCTCGGCGTCTTCGCGGTGGCGGCGGTTGCACTCGCGGCGATCGGATTGTTTGGCGCGATGGCGACGATGGTTCGGCAACGGACGCGCGAGCTTGGCGTGCGCATGGCACTCGGCGCGACTCCCGGCAGCTTACGAGGTCTGGTGCTGCGGCGCGGCATCGTGATCGCGGCGGCAGGCGCAGCTGTCGGCGTCGTTGGCGCGTTGGCGGCCAATCGATTTCTCGCAGCGATGCTGTACGACGTGAGCGCGACCGATGCGGCCACTCTCGCAATGGGGGTCGCGCTTGTGCTGCTGATCGCGGCGGTGGCGAGTCTATTGCCTGCGCACTGGACGACGCGTATCGAGGCTGTCGTCGCCATTCGAGA
>JBDUCR010000261.1:0-32545 GCA_040003345.1 bacterium | reverse complement strand
CGGTGGGCATCGCGATCGGGCGCATCGGCTGTTTTCTTTCCGGACTCGACGACCACACGTATGGCACCCAGACGTCGTGGCCAACCGGTGTTGATCTCGGCGACGGAATCCGACGACATCCGACAGCGTTGTACGAAGCGGCGTTTCTGACGGTACTCGCGTTAGCGCTGCTGATGCTGCGCTCGCGTCAGGTACGTCCGGGCGTGGAATTCAAGATGTTCATGATCGCGTATCTGGCATTGCGGCTCGTGCTCGACTTCATCAAACCGGAGCCAGTTGTCGTGCTTGGGCTCTCGGCGATCCAATTGGCTTGTGCCGGTGTGCTGGGGTATTACGCGATCTCATTCACAAGGAGCCGCCGGTATGTCCACGCCTGATCCCATCGTGCCGGACCAGCGCAAGCCGTCGAGGGTGAGTGTGGCGCTTGTGCTGTTTGCCGCGCTGCTGATCATACCGGGACTGTGCTTTAGCCTCTCGAATTTGGGTGGCCAGATGTCCATGGGCCTTCTCGTGCTGTGGCTTGTGGTCCTGGTCGCTTGGGTGGCCGTGCTGCTCGCCATGCTTGTGCGGTTCATCTCGCGATCGCGCCAGCGGAAGCCGTTGGAGTGAGGTTGGAATACGAAGCGCAGTCTCGGGCGGAATAGCGGAGGAGCGAGTGCCGAAGGGCGCGATGTGGCGGACTAGCTACCGCATCGCGCCGGACGCGATGCATCGCTGATACGATGCCGGCGTCGTTCCGACGTAGCGCTTGAACTGCGTGATCAAATGGCTCTGATCCACGAAGCCGGTCATCGCCGCTGCGAGCGATGATGGTACTCCGCGCGCCAGCAGTTGACTTGCGCGGCGGACGCGCGTCTGGACCAGGTACCGGTGCGGCGACAAGCCCGTGGTCTGCGTAAAGACGCGAACGAGATGAAACGGCGTCACACCCGCGAGTAGCGCAAGCGCGTGCAGCGACGTTCGCTCATTCTCGGCATAGCATTCTTCGATGACCTCGCGCGTCAATCGCACGATGCCCGGCTCTTGCGTCGGTGTCGCGACACGTGGAGCAGGCGGTGAATTCGCGTGGCGACGCACGAGAAGTGCAATCGCGCCGCTCAGCGCATCGTCAGCGGCGTCGTCGTCCGCGTAGCGGAGCGCAGTGTCCAGGCGGCGCAGCGCCGTACTCACACCGCGATCGCGAATGATTGGCGTGCCGAAATCCGGAGTGGTTGCTGCGCGGCCGATCTCTCCGCCGACGCAAGTCGCGAAGACGTCAGGTGGAACGTGCACGGCAAGGTACGAGAGAACCTCCGATCCGGGCCCCATCCCGCCGGTATGCACCTCGCCCGGAGGGATCACCACGACGTCTCCACGCTGCAGCGTTCGCTCGAGGCCGCGATACCAGAGCGTGCCGGCGCCGCGCAGCACGACGCCAAGTGTGAAGTAGTCGTGCGAGTGTCGCGGGAATACCTGTGTCCGATACCACGTCCGCATCAACTCGACCGGCATGCCCGACGCCGTACGAAGCGCGACCACATCTGCATGGTCCACGTGTGGACGAAAGCGGCTATGCCTCGGCTCGGTACTCATGACATGCGTACGGCAACCGGATCAAGAATCCACAAGACAGGCAGGTAGCGATGTCATTAGTTGACGTAGTAGCGCGACGAAGCGCTTCGCTCCCGACACTCATGCGATTGGGGAAAAATGTTGGCAAAAAACGATCCGACTCACGTGTCCGCTCCGCGTGTGCGCCGAGTGTCGCCGATCATCCGCGTTGGCGGATTGCTAGCCCTCGGCGTCATGGTAGCTCTGGGCGTTGCCGCCTTCGGCCGCTCGCTAACGTCCAGTGCCCGTGATCGGGCGCTCGCAGCGCAGGGCAAGGAGATCTTCCGCTACGCCACATTCGGCGACGAGACGTTCTGGACTGACACGCTCCGCATGCACGAGGTCATTCGAACGTCCGTCGATCCAACTACGGCACTGTCAGTGGGTCTCAAGGTCGACACTGATTCGCTGCCGCCAGCGGTGGTGCAGGGAATCAAGAACGGAAGCATCAGTCTCAAGAGCCCGGCCACAACGGTTGCATTGCTCAAGCTCAATGCAGTCGTCGGTGTGCGAGGGAAGGTGACGAGCGTCAACGGTCAGGACGTCCTGACGCGAGTTGGAATCACGTGCGCTCTGTGTCACTCGACGGTCGACAACTCATTTTCAGCGGGAATCGGCAAGCGGTTGGACGGCTGGCCGAATCACGATCTCAATCCAGGCGCCATCATCGCGCTCTCACCTGCGCTGACGGCCGCGCAAAAGACGGTCTACAACTCGTGGGGGAAAGGAAAGTACGACGCCCGTTATAACCAGGACGGAAAGAACGCCCCGTCTGTGATTCCTCCGGCGTACGGGCTGCGAGGCGTGCATCGCGTGACCTACACGGGAGACGGTAAGGACATCGCGTACTGGAACAGGTACGTTGCCGTAACGCAGATGCACGGGCACGGCTCGTTTACCGAGCCGCGCGCCACTCCTGCCGTAAAGGTTCAGAACGCGCCGGACTCCGTGTCGGCCGCGCTTCCGGCGCTGCAGGCGTATCAACTCAGTATCGCTGCGCCAACTCCACCCGCAGGCAGCGTCGACGCTGCGGCCGCCGCTCGTGGACGCGTCGTTTTCACGGGAGCCGGAAAGTGTGCCAGCTGCCACACAGGAGCGCTCTTCACCCAGATGGCACTACATCCGGCGAGCGAAGTGGTGAGTGAGCCCGAGCCAGGCAATGCGCCGAGCCTCGCCTCGCGCAGCGCGACGAAGGAATATCGCACGACGCCACTTCGCGGTCTCTGGCAGCACGCACCGTACTTTCACAACGGCGTTGCGCCGACGCTCGATGCGGTCGTCGATCTGTACAACACACGAAAGAGTCTCAATCTGACGCCGCAGCAGAAGGCGGATCTCGTTCAATATCTGAAGACATTGTAAGAGAGCGCGCGCAACAGGGCCTCTGCGGCAAGTCGATGCCCTGTTTGATTCCAGTGATAGTCACCGGGATCGTTTAGAATCCGATGCTGAGCGGACCAGTACTCGGCAAACGTCGGGGTGAGATCCACGAACTCGCTTCCATTTGCTTCGGCGGTCTCACGCACCATTTGGGTGAGCCAGCGCAGGTTGCTCGTCGCAAGTGTTCCAGCGTAGATGTCGCGGCGCGGAGCGTCCATCATGTAGATGATTCTCGTTCCCGGATTCTCTGCACGCACAGTTCGCATGATGGCTGCCAAGCTCCTGCGAATGAGCGGCTCCTCTCGGAGCAGCGCGCGGGGATCGGTGTTCGCATTCCACTGATTTTCGCCCGACGCCTCGTTGCGTAGCGCGGCCGCGAGGCGCCGCGGAATCTGCGCAATGAGGCAATTGAGCACCAGGTAACGGATCACCGCGCTGTGCGCGAGTATTCGCCGCACCCGATCCGGCTCAAACGCAATCGGCGCCACTTCACGAAAGCTGCCGCCCTCCGGCGTTACCTGCAGCACCAGTGAGTTTGGCTTCAGCGTCCGCACGCTTTGGTCGAAGTCGTTGTGCACGACGTTGATGACGATGATATCGGGATGGAACTCGCGCACGACATAGCGCGACATCCGGAGGTACTCCGACAGCGGCGCGCCAGACATGCCAAACGAATAGACATCGGCTTTCCCACGAAGTTGCTGCCGAACGAGTGCACCAACGTTTCGATCGACGTCGACCTGAAGCGCTTCAATGAACGAGTCGCCGATGATCGCGATGAGCGGTCGGCCGGCGACCCGCCGCGCGTCGTACTCGACGGAGCTGTTCCACCCCGCATCGTTGATGCGCCATCGCGCGCGCGTGCGTGCGGAGGGTCCGAGCGTCTTCACGCCAGTGCGTGCGACAGCTGGATCGTAGTGGACGACACCGTGCGCGCCGTCGAAGACAACCGCCGGGCTTTCAGCCGCCGGAACGAGCGTGCGAAACACGATTTCGCCAAGGGCAAAGCAGGCGGCCAGCGTCGGCAACGTCAGGCGCAGAAAGTTGCTGATCGCATGGCGCCAACGCGACCTCACGTGGCCGACGGACCCTCGGTCGCGTAGGCGCGCACAAGTTCGGCGAAGCTCCGCATCGCGTCGCGCATCGTCGTCGTGAGCTCGCGCCATTTCGGTTGCGCCGCATCGCGCAAGCTCGCAAGACAATTCAGCCGCGCGCATCGGTCGCGTACGTCGGCGACCACGTCGTGGCTGCGCACGAAATCGATGTCCCATTCACCCAGGCCGATGGTGCGCACGAGGCTGAGCGACCGCTCGTCGTAGCTGATATTCACGGCGGGCGTGCCGAAGCTGAGGCACGGTACGAATGCATGCAGTCGGAACGACACGACCAGCCGTGCGAGCCGCAGCATCTCGAGGTACGAATAGACGTCGTCGGGCAGAATGCACTCCACGTCACCAAGTGACGATGCGAATGCGAGGTCGCGTGCATCATTACAAAGGATGCGCACCGGGCCGTGACCGTCGGCTTCCAACGCCGCGATGACGCGTATCAGGTCACCATGAAGTCTGGCCTGCTCGCGCAACGGGATGCTCATGAGTTGCGGACTGCGGATTGACAGCAGTGTGCCACCAGCGACGCTCGCCGTATTCGAGGTCGACGGCATCGCTATCTCGGACAAGAGAAGCGTAGGACAACCGCCCAGCACCGGGTGTGTGAAGCCGAGTGTGCGCAGAAAGTCGAGCGTCGCATCGTCGCGTGCGAGCGAGAGCGCCGCCTTCGTGTTGAGCGCCGTGACAAGCGCGTGTGGCATCGCGTCGGTGCGTCGCACCAGCGCATGACGGTTGTCGTAGATGCGTCCGTGCGAAAGGCTGAAGAGCATGAGCGGTGGCCGCAACGCGTCGAGTGCGTTGACGTCGACGGTGAGACCGCCATTCTCATAAAGATTGCCGCCTCCAACGAGAACGCCGTGTCCGTACAGATTCACCTGATGGACCGTCGACGCCTGAAGTCCTGCCATTGCGTCCTCACCGGTGGTCGCAAGAGCTGGCACCTGTACGATGTTCACACCCTCGGGAAACGCTTCGTGCAGCAAGTGACGCACACCGAGAAAAATCGTCTCGTTGCCGACGTTGTAGCGCCGCGGCCGAACGCAGAAGAGAGTGATCACGATCGCGAGCCGCGGTGAGCGCGGAGCGCGTGCTCCCACGCTGACCGCCAGCCTTCCGCCATGTGCTCGAGCGTGTACCGCGTCTGGTACCGCGTCCGCCCCGCGTCGCCAAGACGGTTCGCGAACACACGATCGCCAAGAACCATGCGCAGCGCTGTGGCGAGTGCTTGCGGATCCTCGACAGGCACGAGAAGCCCGTTCACGCCGTCGGTCACGGCATCCGTCAGTCCGCCCACTCGAGAGGCGACGATCGGTCGCGCTGCTCTCATCGCTTCGAGCGTCACGCGTCCGAGTGACTCGTGACGACTCGGCATCGCGATCACGTCGGCGAGCGTGATCCAGGGCTCAACGTCGTCGCGATTGCCGAGGAAGTGAACCGGCAGCGGTGCGCGCTGAGCACGCAGTTGAAGTGACTGCGCATCAGGGCCAGTTCCGACGATGCACACGTGGACGTTCTCCATGTCGCCGAGATGATCGAGGGAGTCCAGCAGCACGTCAATTCCTTTTGCATGTCGCAGGCGCGCAATGACGCCGATGACGCGCGTGCCTTCACCGAGTCCTACCTCACGGCGCGCAGCCGACAGCTCGAGTGCGTTGACGCTGCGGCACTCGACAACGCCGCTCGTCGCAACGTGCACGCGGTCTTGCGATACGCGGTCGTCGGCTGCCGCTTTGTGTCGCATCGCCTCGCACGAGACGAGGGTGCGATCGGCAAGACGCGCCGCGACACGACTCGCCGCGATCAGCGGCGGTCGTCCTCCAGAGTGATGTCGTCGGTACACGATTACGGCGCGGCTGCGTGAGCGCGCCGCGAGTCCCGCAGCGATTGCCGGCATCACATCGTCGCCCTCGACGAGATCCGGTTCGACGCGAGCGAGGAGACGCCGCAGACCCACGACGGCCGCAGGGAGTCGGCGAAGCGAGCCGGCCCGCGGCGGCAATGCGAACGGCAACACTTCGTGCTCGATATTCGCAGCGCGCAAATCGGTCGTGAGGCTCAAGTCATCGCCGAGGAGCACCACAGTGATACGGATGCCCTCAGCGCCGAGGCGCTGCAATAGCGGAAGCTCTCGCCTGGCCAGCACGCGGCGTTCGGGCAACGAGAGCGGGCCATTCCAGACGAGCACAACCTTCATCCGTGGGCGACGGCCGACATTGCGGCCTCAGCAACGGTGCGCGGAGTACACGGCCAGACGTCCAGATGACTTGAAATCGTGTAATACAGCCAGCGCCGGCGCCCTCTGAGCGCCGTGATCGCGCGCGGCCCGTGAAAGCCGGTGTTCGAGTTCAAGAAGATGACGCCAGTGTTATGTCGCGGACGAAACGTCGCGGTAAGCTCAGGATCGTGGCACCAGCGATCATTTCGGAAGTCGCGGTCGTGAAACAGTGCGAGCTCTCCGCCTTCGAGTCCCTCTTCGTCAGCATCCGAGAAGAAGAGAATACCACCGATGAGTCTGCGCGCCCAGTCGAGGTGCACGAACTCGCGGTATCCACCGGCACCCTTGGACTGGAAGTCCAGTCGCGTAAACAGCTCGTTGGGATCGCCGTCGGCGCGCAGTGTTCGCGCTTCCTTATCCTCGCGCGACTCGACGAATGTCGTTAGGTGTGCCGCGTCGGGATCGACGAGGCAGTTGGCGCGGCGCATGTCATCTGCGAAACATGCCAGGACTGCGGACACGAAGTGTTTCCCGCGCAGCTCGTCGTGCAATGCGCGCCACGCCGTGTCGTGCAACACCGTGTCGTAGGCGGCATCGCCGGTGGTGATCCCCCAGCTCGCGCCCGGCATCACGTGCTCGTCCGGAAAGCGCATCGCCGCGTAAACACTCGGCGGCACGATCTCGTCGACAAAGAGGTGCGGATGCGGCTCGGCAAGGTAGCGATAGCGCATGGGTGCTACCGATATTGGACCGTGAGAATCGCAACAGCATGGGCCGCGGTCTGTCGGCCAAACTGTTTTTTACTCGCGCTGTTCTCGCGCCGAGGAGCAAGAAATGCGCCGATGAGGCTGTCAATCGGGCCTTACGTACTGAGCAACGTGTTGTCAGCAGTGGCGGGACTGCTGACGTTGCCCCTGCTTGCGCGCCTGCTGACACCAACCGCATTCGGGATCTACGCCATTGTGATGACGGTCGTGGCGTTCGGGCAGATTCTCGGATTTGTGTGGCTTCAGACGAGTTTACTCCGCCTGCATTCTGCGGCTAACGACGAGGCTGCGGCTGCGACATTGATTCCCGCAGTCAGGTTGGGATTTGTACTGGCGGCAGCGATTACCTCGTTAGGCTGGATGATTGGCGTCGCGGTGAGCGCGCGCTCCGCGGACATCGTGGTGGCAGCGCGTTGGGGGTTGGTGGTTCTCCTTCTGCGCGCGTGGGTGGGTATGGCGCAGGCGCACAATCGCGCTACGGGTCGCCATTGGCGTTATGTCATGACGGAAGCCGCGATGAGTGCCGGCGGCGCAGTGCTCGCGGTTGTCGCGGTATTGGTTTGGCGTGGCGAGCCGACAGCATCAGCGCCGTTAGTCGGAATCGGAGCGGGAGGTTTACTGGCGGCGCTCGTGTCACCGACACTGCTCAGACGTGCATCGCATCCGCGGCCGATATCGTCGCAAACGTGGTCTATCGTGCGCGAGATGCTGTCGTACGGTGGTCCATTGGCGCTCGCGGGCATTGCGGCAATAGCGCTGGCGGGGTCCGACCGCTTGCTGATTGCGCGCATCAACGGCCCGGCAGCTGTCGGAGTCTATTCCGTTGGCTATGTGCTTGCGGACCGCTCGATCACGCTCGTGCTCTCATCCATTGCGCTCGCCACAAAGCCGATCGTGTTGCGAGAGTACGAATCGCGCGGTGTGGAAGCGGTGCGCCGACTGCTGTCGCGCGTCGCGGCGGTTCTGATGGGGGTCGCCTTTCCGACGGTTACGATTCTCGTGTGCGCACCTGAGACGATTGCGCGCGTGATTGCCGGCGAGCGTATGGCGAGCGGCGTTGCGCCGATTCTCCCGTGGGTGGCGGTGGCGGCGCTGCTATCCGGATTGACGACGATGCACTTTGCGCTCGCCTTCCAGCTCTCGAAGCGATCGTGGATGATGCTTGTCGCGCTCCTGCCGGCGGCGATGGTGAACATCGGAGCGAATCTGTTGTTGTTGCCTCGATTCGGCGTCATCGCCGCCGCGTGGACGACGCTGCTTGCGTACGCGATAGCACTCGCGCTCGCGTGGGCGCTCGGCCGATCCATTCTGCGTGTGCCGTTGCCAGCGCGCGAGATCGTCCGCACGATCGTCGCGTGCCTGCCGCTCGGTGCGTTCGTCCGTTTGGACTTTCCGCGCACGAGTGTTGGAGTGCTTGTAATGAGCGTGGGTGGATTGGTGGTGTACGCGATATCCGCATTCGTGTTTGACGTCGCGAACGTTCGGGGCGAGTGGCACGCGCGCCGACGGTGGCGTTCAGCGTGGAGCGCGGAGGGTGATCGGGAACCGGACGCGATGGTGGACCTGCGCTAACGCGCCGATCGCAATTCCGCCCACAGGCGTGGGCGGAATTGCCAACGGCGTCAGTATTCCTCCATCTCGTGCACTTCAGACGTACCCTCCCAGCCCGGCCAATATTTCTGATGCAGCTCCATGAACTGCGTCGCGTTCTCCAGCGCCTCCGCCTTCGAATCCACCTTCACGATCGCCCATCCGCCAACGACTTCCTTGGCTTCGGAGAAGGGACCATCCGTGACTGAAAGCTTGCCCTTCTCCACACGAAGCCGCATGGCGGAAGACGTGGGCTTGAGTCCGCCCGTGTCCACGACCTTGCCCGACGCAACGCTCTCCTGAACGAACTTGCCCATCGCTTCGAGCAGGCCAGGCGGCGGGCCCTCCAGACGGTACTTCTCGCTGGCCTTGAGCAGCATCAAATACTTCATTCTCGATCTCCGTTTTGAATGTCACACGTGTTGGCGACTGAGCCTTTGTACCTACACGTCGAACGAGCTCGCCGACAATCGACATCGATGCAGACCTGGGTCAAATCTCGTGCGACATCCGCGTGAAGCGGCCCATGCTCGCCTCGTGCCCGCCAACCGCGATGATTCACATCGAGCCCCACAGCCGACGCGCCTCCTCGGCGATTAGCTCCGGGTACTCCTCCGGAAAGAACAGCTTTCCCTCGGCGATGCGACGCACGCCTCGTGAGTTCGGCAGTGTGCGGTCGAGATAGTCGGGGCTCGACGGCGAAAAGATGGTATCCGACATCCCCCAGATGATTCGGGTGGGCACTGTGCACTGCCGCAGCGCCGCTTCGACGCCCGCGAGCGGATTTACCTCGAGCGCGAGGTGGTACGCGACAAACTCTGCTCTGCGCTTCGGAGTGCTCAGCACGGGCGCGAAATAGTAGTTGATCACGTCGTCTGTGAGATGAGCGGGGTCGACGTACGCGGCTCCGCCAAACTCCCTGCGACACCGCTCCTTGTCGGCCAACCAGGGCGCGATCACCTTGTCGATCAGCGTGCCGTCGTGCGCCATGGCGAGAATCGGGCGTAATGCGGGGGGTGGACTGTCGGGCTCAACATCGCAGTTGGTGAGCAGCAGGGTTTTCACTCGATCCCGGTGTCGAGTGGCGAGCAGCTGGGCAACCGCGCCGCCACTGTCGTTTGCGATGACGTCTGCGCTCGTGATGGAGAGCTTGTCCATCAGCTCGACGAGCATGGCCACCTGTGCGGCCGGCGCCACGCTCTGACCATCCGTCAGCTGTGAGTAGCCGAGCCCGAGGAAATCGGGTGCTACACACCGGCGGTTGTTCGAGAGACGATCGATCGCTCCGCGCCATTGCAGGCTATTGAGTGGAAGGCCGTGCAGAAAGAGCGCTGTGTCGCCAGCACCACGCTCGATGTACGCCACCTTACCGGAACGCGTCGCCACAAAGCGTCGTGTCGCGTGATAGGCCGCGGCATTGAGTGGTCCAGTAAGAGCCAGTGACCCCGTCGCCGCACCGGTCTGCATGACATCCGAGTTGCGTGTTCGGTGCGCTACGCATCCTGTGACGACGCTGGCAGCGAGGGTGCGGCCTGCTGCAAGTACGAACTCCCGACGATGCATATGGCTCTCCCAGAGGTTCCGTGAGACGTGAGCGGCGAGAATAGGAGATGGCAGAGCATGCGGGCAATAACGTGAGAGGTTATGGCGCTCGAAACGCCCCCCGATAGCTTGCGGCATGAGCAGACCCACGGCCGAAGCGCCACCACCAGCGAGCAATACGCAAATTGGCACGCTGCTCCGCGAATGGCGGTCCGCACGCGGCTTGAGCCAGCTGGCGCTCGCGCTCGAGGCAGACGTGTCGCCACGTCACATCAGCTACGTCGAAACGGGGAAGGCGCAACCGAGTCGCGAGATGGTGAGCCGGCTCGCCGACGCGCTCGGCATGCCTCTTCGTGAGCACAACACGCTGCTGCACGCTGCCGGCTACGCGCCGCGATATCCGGAAACGCCGCTGAGCACTCCGCGCCTGATGCAGGCGCGTCGCGCCATCGACTTCATTCTGGCGCAGCAGGAACCGTATCCTGCGTTCGTGATCAACCGGCGTTGGGACGTCCTGCTGGCGAACCAGGGTGCCGTGCGCTTTGCCATGTATCTGCATGGTCCGAGTGCGCACACGAACATGCTTCATCAGGTGTTCGATCCCAATGATCTGCGTCAACACATCGTGAACTGGGAGGAAATCGCCGGTGATCTCATTCGACATCTTCACGACGAGATTGCGGCGTCCGCGTCAGATGGCGAATTGCGCGCGCTGCTCGAGGAAGTGCTGCGATATCCGGATGTGCCGCAGAAGTGGCGCGTGCGCGACGTCGAATCAGAGCCGTCGCCACTGCTGACGACGGTGTTCCGCAAGAATGGTCAGGAACTGCGGTTCTTCTCGACCATCACCACGTTTGTCACGTCGCGCGACGTGACGCTCGACGAATTGCGCATCGAGTGCACGTTTCCGGCAGACGACGCTACCGCAGCGCTGTGTCGCACTCTTGCTGCATCGACCGCAGAGGACGTACCGAATCGCGGCATGCCGTAACGAGATTGCAGTGTCGATGGCACGATGATATGCTAAGGCCATGACTCGCGCACGATCGTTCCTGTGGCTCGCGGCGTTAGCCGTCCTCGCGTTCAGTACCGTCTCTGCCGCGCAAAGCCCGGGCGGCCGCATCGAGGGTTTTGCTGCGGACAGCCTTCACGGCGGTGCTCCACTGGTTGGCGCGATCGTCGTAGCGACGCCCGATGCAGCTTTACGCGACACCGTATTTCACAGCGCGCGGACTAACGCACGCGGTGGCTTCGTGCTCGATCAATTGGCTCCGGGGACGTATTCGGTGTCATTGGAGCACGCCGTCATCGATGTGCTTGGCATCAGCGCGCATGCGGTCACCGTCAATGTGAATGGAACAAAAACGTCGACGGCATTTCTTGCGATCCCATCCGCACGGGCGCTCCGCCGCGCGCTCTGTCCGTCCGCGCTGCAGGACACCACAGTGGGGGTGATGCTCGGCGCAGTGCGCCGCGAGGACGGCAGTGCGGTTCCGAATGCGACGCTGGTGTTCTCGTGGGCGGATTTCGATGTGGACGCGAAGACGGCCAGCGTTCGGCCTCGTCAACTCGACGCAAACATTCACACCGATTCTCTTGGCGCGTATCGCGCCTGCGGCTTGCCGGTGCAGCGTTCGGTGTACGTGCAGGCGCAGGGCGGGCATGACGCCCAATCCGGCATCCTGGAAGAACAGATTGACGCGACGGGCATTCTGCGTCGCGATTTTCAGATCGCGAACACTGCGGACTCGTCGCGCACGTCCGGACGCGCGACGACCATGGCAGAACAGCCGCCTGCTCGCGCCGGCCACACGCTCGATGGCAGAGTCACAAATCTGCGTGGCGGCGGCGTTGCGGGAGCGCAGGTCACCCTCTTTGGCACCTCACACCTTGCGACGACGAACGAGAAGGGTGAGTTCCGTCTCACCGGCGTGGAGGCGGGCACGCACGGGCTGCGCGTCATCGCGCTTGGCTACTACCCGGTGAGCCGTCGCGTGGAGATGAGCGCGGCAGACACGCAAGTGACGATACGCATGGAGAACGCGGCCGTGGTGCTGGACTCGATGCGTGTTCTCGCAAAGCGCTCAAGCAGGGTTCGGTGGGCGAACGAGGAGTTCGACCGGCGCAAAGATGGCCCTGGCCGCTTCTTTACCGAGGAACAGATTGCCGCGATGCACGTGTCGAACGTGGTCGACATTTTTCGGCGCATGGCCGGAATAGGCCTCGTTACGCCGAGGGGACCAGGGAGTGAGATCGTCGTGAGCAGGCGAGGAGCCGGTCTAAAGCCGACTTGTCCGCTCGATATCTTCCTCGACGGCATTATTCTCCATCGGGGCCTGGATACGCTGGGAACGCCGATGGGAGATCTGGCCATGTTTCATCCCGATGAGCTGCACGGCGTGGAGGTGCACTCCGTCGCCACCGCTCCGGTGAAATACAAAGTCGGCAACTGCGGCGCGCTGTTCCTCTGGACAAAGTAATGCGCTGGCAGTCGGGCGCCGCTCGCTTAGGCCAACGCTTCCTCCGACTGCGTCTCTGCAACTCGCCGTGATAACAGAACACCCACGAGACTGATCGCCGCCGCCGTCGCCAGCCAATACGCTGGCGCGGCCTTGTTGCCGGTGCGCTCGATGAGATACGTGCAGATGGCCGGTGTGAAGCCGCCGAAGAGGGCCGTCGCCAGACTGTACGCCAGCGAAAATGCGGCAGTGCGCACGCGCGACGGCATGATCTCGACGAGAAGCGGCACCATTGCGCCGTTGTACATCCCGAAGAACATCGAGAACCACAGCTCGACTGCGAGCAGCTTTCCAAAGCCTGGCGACGCCACGAGCCACGCCATCGCTGGATAGGCGGTGAGCACTGCGAGTACCGGAATCACAAAGAGCAGCGGACGTCGTCCGATACGATCGGAGAGCGTACCAGCGACCGGCAGCCACGCGAAGTTGGACAGCCCGACGCACAACGTCACGATGAAGGTCGTGCGCGCGTCGAGGTGCAGCGCCTGTCGTCCGAACGTCGGTGTGTATGCGGTAATGAGATAGAAGGATGTGGTGGTGAAGACGGTCATCAACATCCCGATGAGCACGAGCCGCCAGTTCGCGGCGACGATGCGCAGAACCTCGCGCGTCTCGTGAGGGCGGTGCTGCAGCTTACGGAACGCCGCCGTCTCCTCGAGCGAACGCCGCAGCCACAAAATTACAGGGATGATGAGACATCCGATGAGCAGCGGAATGCGCCAGCCATATGCCGCCATCTCCGCGGCAGACAGCCAGCCGGTGAGCATCAATCCAATGAGCGCAGTAAAGACGACCGCTACCTGCTGGCTGGCCGATTGCCACGAGCAGTAGAAGCCACGTCGCCCAGCAGTCGCGATCTCGGCGAGGTACACCGACACGCCACCGAGCTCCACACCGGCCGACAACCCCTGCAGCAGTCGGCCCAACACGATGATCAGGGGTGCGGCGAGGCCGATCTTCGCGTAGCCCGGCGTCACCGCAATGCTCAGTGTGCCAAGCGCCATCAGGCCGAGCGTAACGATGAGGCCCTGCCGCCGGCCGCGCCGGTCGATGTACGCGCCGAGTATGATGGCGCCGATGGGTCGCATGAGGTAGCCGACGCCAAAGGTCATGAGCGACAACATCAGCGACGCGAACTCGCTGCTCGCGGGGAAAAACGTCCTGGCGATGTATACGGCGTAATAGCCATAGACGATGAAGTCGTACATCTCGAGGAAGTTGCCACTCGCGACGCGAATGACCGCGCCGATATGGGCACCACGACTCGACGCGACCGGAACTTCCGTACCGAGAGCAACAGCATTGGGAAACACGGGCTGAGTCATGGTGCGGTGGGTGAGGGCGGAACTTCACGAATCGAGCGTCGCACCAATTCTCAGGACCAATGTGCGCAGCCACATCGTGGCATGATCCTCGGCAAGTCGGCACGGACGAAAGAGATATTCCTCGTATCGGCCCGGATCGATTGGAGGCGGTATCACGACGAGCGAGAGTGGCGTTGCGAGCGACTGCGCGAGTCGCTTCGGAACGAATGCGACGAGATCGGAATGCGCCACGGCCTGAAGCGCCTGCAGGTAGCTCGGCACACGCAGCACGATCTGTCGCGCGTGTTGCTCCTGTCGTAGCCAACCGTCGACAGGATCTTCATGCAGCCCGCTGCCAACCACGGCAACGTGCGCTGCGTCGAGAAATGTGTCGAGGTGCATCAGTCGTGACGCGGCAGGGTGGCCCCGCCGAACCACGGACACTTCGGTATCCGTGAACAATCGCTCGCAAAGGAAGCCGGGGACGTCGTTGGTCGTACACGACAACAGCAAGTCGATCGAACGCATGCGCTCCGCGTCCATCGAAGCGAGACTCTGCCAGGGAAGCACATCCAGCCTGACGTTCGGCGCCTCCATGCGCACGGCGTTCATCAGTGCGGGAACGATGAGATGCGCGATGTGATCGTGCATCATCAGGCAGAAGCGTCGAGTGCTTCGCGCAGGCTCGAAGGGCTCGGCGACAAGAAGCGTTTGCACGCGCTCGAGCACGTGAGCGAGCGATGCACGAAGCTCCATCGCGCGGGGCGTGAGCTCCATGCGAGCGCCTACGCGCACGAGGAGCGGGTCCCCCAACAGGCGCCGGAGGCGCTTGAGCGCGTGACTCGCTGCGGGCTGTGACACCCCGATCTTGCGAGCAGCGCGACCGACGTGCGCCTCGGATAGCAACGCGTCGAGCGCGACCAGGAGGTTGAGATCGATGGACGCGAGATTCATGGCGCGAATGGCGACGATGCCATCAATCGATTGGACGCGTTACGTGACGCAGACAAATACTAAGCTCAAGAGGTGTTTGCCCGAAAACCCGTAGCGGGGATGACGATGAGAGAATTGCGGTCGCAGCACTTGTTCACGATCAACATGAAGCTCGCGCCAATCATCGAGTTGGGACAGACGCCCGTGGGGACCCGACGCGTGTTCACGGTTCTGGCGGGCGACTTCGCGGGCGACCGCCTGCGCGGCGAAGTTCTGCCGGATGCCAGCTCGGATCTGTTGTTGGTGCGGGCCGACGGCTCCTCCCAGCAGGACGTCCGACTGCTTCTGAGAGTCGATGACGGAGCACTTGTCCTCATGACGTATCGCGGTGTACGCCACGCCACGGCCGAGGTGAACGCCCGCATTGCTGGCGGCGCGCAGGTGGCTCCCAGCGACTATTATCTGCGAACGGTGCCATTCTTCGAGACCTCGTCGCCGACACATGGTTGGCTGAACAGGATCGTGAGCGTGGCCGTCGGTGAACGGACGCCTGATGGCGTGACGTACGAGGTGTTCGAGATACTCTAGAATCGCACTCGCGGGTGCGCAACCGAGTGCGGTGAGCTACTTCGACGTGTTTTTCGGCTTTAGTTATGGAGGCCGGCTAAGCTCTCGACGCGACAGGGAGAGCATCCGGCGCCGAGGGTTCGTCCAGCTGTCGCACGAGAGAACTCAACTGGGGAGTGATTTACCGGCAAGCCCATCGATCCGAGCACGTTCGTCGCACTGATCCGGGTGACGAAGCCGTAGCACGCCACGCATTATGAGCGGTTGGCCGCCGATCATCGGCTGCTGACCGTTCAAAGGAACATCGTATTGCAACACGCCTCCAGGAAAATTCTCCGGGACACATCGAATACCCCGACTGCCCTTGCTGGAGCCCATGAGCTTCACTGGCGTCGGGGCGATGTTGTGCATGCCCGTGATCATGTCACGCACGGCGCGTCGCGGAAGTTCGTCGAGCAGGGTGTCGTGTGTCCCACGCTCATCGGCCGCGACGGCGCGCTGTCGACCGCATCTCATGCACTCGATCGGGCGCTTGGCGCACACGGTGGTTCACTGATCGTCTCGGGCGAGGCCGGCATCGGCAAATCGCGTCTCGTGCGCGCGATGGTTGAGCAGGCGCGAACACTCGGATTCGTCACGCTGGAGGGCGCGTGCTTCGAGGCCGATCGCGCGCATCCGTACGCACCCTTGCTCGATCTCGTGCGTGTGCTCTCCACGACGACATCGCCAACGGTCGCGGCGCACTATTTCGCACCTGCGGCCGACGAGCTGGTCACCTTCTTTCCGGAGCTGAGCTCGGTCTTCCCGGACGCCCAGCCTCACGAGGTACTGGATCCGGAAAGCGGTCGCCGACGTCTCTTTGGTGCGTTCGAGCAGGCGATGATTGCGCTCGGTCGTGTGCAACCGTTGCTTCTGGTTGTCGAGGATGTGCACTGGAGCGACGACGCGACACTCGATCTGTTGCTGCATCTCGGTCGGCGCATCGGTGCGCAGCGCATCGTTGTCGTCCTGACCTTTCGGAGTGACGAGGTCGGACCGCGACTCGCGAGATTGCTTGCTGACTGTGATCGCGCGCGCTGCGCGTCGCAGTTGATACTTCATCCGCTCAGCGCGCCGGACGTATCAGCGATGCTGCAAGCCATCTTCGGCCCGACCGCAGCGCTCGATACATCGTTCGTGAATGGGCTTCACGCGCTGACGGAAGGCAATCCCTTCTTCGTTGAGGAGGTGCTGAAGGGTCTCGTGCTGTCGGGTGATGTGGTGAATGCCGACGGCCGATGGCGCGCTCGTCCGCTCGAACACGTCAAGGTGCCGCGAACCGCGAGCGAGGCCGTTGGACGCCGGCTGGCGGGACTGAGTCCCGTAGCGCGCGACATCGCCTCCGTCGCGGCGGTGGCAGGTCGCCGGTTCGACTTCGCGTTGCTCAAAGCACTCACGCAACACGACGAGACACAGCTGCTCGCCTTCGTCAAGGAGCTCATCGAGGCGCAACTCGTCGTCGAGGAGTCGGCCGATCGATTTGCGTTTCGACACGCGCTCACGCGTGAGACGATTCGCGCGCAGCTGCTGACGCGCGAGCGGGTCGCGATGCATCGCGCCATCGCACAAGCTTTGGAACAGCAGCCGAGCGCCTCCGGACGCGACGCTGAGGATGCGCTGGCGTATCACTCGTTCGAGGCAGGCGAATGGGATGCGGCACGCCGCTATGCACTCAGCGCCGCTGAGCATGCGCTGGCACTCTGCGCGCCGCGCGAAGCACTGCGGCAGTTCGACCGTGCCGTGAGTGCAACGATATTTGCCGGCACGCGCCTCGATTCCTCACTGCTCGTGTCGCGCGGAAGCGCATACGAAACGGTGGGCGCGTTTCAACAGGCGGACAGAGACTTCGTGGCCGCACTCGACGCCGCACGAGCTGCGAACGACGCCAGCGCAGAGTGGATCGCACTGCATGCGCTCGGAATGCTGTGGGCTGCACGCGACTACGGCAGGGCAGGACGTTTTCGGCACGAAGCACTGGAGGTCGCACGAACCATCGGCGATTCGCAGCTCATCGCGCACAGCTTAAATCGCATCGGCAACTGGTACGTCAACAGGGAAGAGCCTCAGTCGGGAATTCCATATCACGACGAGGCACTCGCGATTTTCGAACGCGCCGGAGATCGGCGTGGCGTGGCCGAAACGGTGGACCTCCTCGCGCTGGCACACCACACGGCGGGAACGCAGGACGCAGCCGTTCAGTTGTACAAGCGCTCCATTGCGCTATTCACTGCGCTCGACGACAAGCGAGGGCTGACGTACTCGCTCACTGTACTGACCGTGAGCGCAGCGAGTCATCATGCGTCGGCTAGCCCGGTGGTGGGGAGTCTCGAGATGCTGGACCTGGACGACAGTGAGCGTCCGGTTCGTCTGGCGTCAGAAATTGGATGGCGCGCGGGTGAGTCGTTAGCGCGCTTCATGGTGGCCGACCATCTGTGCTGGCTCGGTGAATACGAGCGCGCCTGGCGTCTCGCGCACGAGTCGCTCCGCATCGCAGAGGAAATCGGGCACATGGAATACGAGTGCGGCGCTCGTCGCACGTTGGGCTTGATCACGCTTCACCTGTGCGATCCTGCGGGTGCGATCCTCGGGCTGCAGGCAGCGCACGACATGGCGCGCCGACTCGAATCGCACTCATGGACGAGATGGACCGGCGCTCCGCTCGCGATTGCGCTCGCCGGCAACGGACAGCATGAGCGTGCCGCTGCGCTGCTCGATGAAGTAGATCGCATCGTCCCCAATCGCATGGGAGGCGATGGTCATGGCCGCGGTGTGCGACGAACGCTTGGCCAGCGCTATCTCGCTAATGCACGCGCGGAAGTTGCGCTCGCAGCCGGTGCTCCGGCGGATGTGTTCGCGGTAATCGATGAACGCGATGTCGCCGGCACGCCGCGCTCCGCGCTCCTGTACGGACGTGCGTTCGCGGCACTCGGTCGCTGGGACGAAGCGGCCGCCATGTTTGCCGATGCGCGCGCAGGTGCGAAGGTGCAGGGGGCCCGCCCTCAGCTGTGGCGAATCGATGCCGCGCAGGGAGCCGCGTATCTTGGTGAGCGTCGGCGTCTCGACGCACGTCGAGCATTCGATGCCGCGCGGTCAGTCGCCGCCGAGCTCGCGTCGTGTCTCGATGATCCGACGGTGGTTGCAGCGTTCCAGGCCGGCATCGATCGGATGGCGCCGCCGCCACCGGAACGCACGCCGGCGCAATTGGCCAAGCAGCGGTGCGGCGGGCTCACTCGGCGCGAGTGTGATGCTGCTGCACTCATTGCGCAGGGAAAGACGAATCGCGTGATCGCGCACGTCCTTGGCATCAGCGAACGCACTGCGGAAGGGTACGTCGCGTCTGCGCTTGGAAAGCTTCGCTTCTCGTCGCGCTCGCAGCTTGCCGTCTGGGCCGCAGAGCATCGGCTCACGGCGCCAACGTCGTCGCGGACGTGAGGATCGAAGCGCTGAGCGCTCACCGTACGCGAAAATGAATATCCACGTATTTGCCACGGAGATCTGCTTTACAGGCGTCGATATACTCTTGGCCACGTTGACCGCCGGCCGACGCCGGACGGGATCATTGCAGCCACAAATTGGAGATTATCGACATGCGGTTCATACCTTCAGCGGCACTCGTGCTCGCGTTCGCCGCCGCAGCGGCGTGCTCGGACACGCTCACGGCGAATGACACCGCCGCACCCGGTCCCACGCTGAACTGGGGTCCAGCGCCAGCAATTTTTCCTGCCGGCGCGCAGATGGCGGTGATGCAGGGAGATCCATCAGGCAATGCGCTGTTCACGATCCGCCTCAAGCTCCCGGACGGATACAAGATTCCGCCACACACGCACCCGACGGATGAGAACGTGACCGTCGTGAGCGGCGCATTCCGCGTCGGCATGGGCACGACGTTCGATCTCGCTACCGCCTCCAAGCTCGACGCCGGCGGCTTCGTCGTAGCGCCAGCGAATGGCGCTCACTTTGCCGCGGCGCAGGGAGAGACGATCGTTCAGGTGCACGCGATGGGTCCATTCGCGATGACGTATGTCAACCCTGCTGATGCGCCGTCGGCTGGGAAGTAGCACTGGGCGAATCGAGTCTCTCGAGATCCTACCGGTTTGGGCTCTTCGAGGAATTCGGGAGGCGTTTGCATCCAGGCCTCGATTGAACGGCAACAGAATGCATGGAACCGGCGGATTTTCTGGAAACAGCGGATCGATCTCGACCGATCGAGACATGGATCCGCTGGTTCCAAGAAAACGATCCGTTGCTTCTTAGCCGTGTTGGTTCGTGTCGTCCTCCGCGGCCTCCGCGTTCCTCTCTGTGCATCCTCCGCGTAAAAAATGCAGTTACCGTAGGAACGACAGCAGCAGCATTTTCGCAGAGGAGCGCGGAGAAACTGCAACAGCCGCAGAGGACGCCGAGGCCAACGAGTGCGAATCGCGACGGTCAAAGTCGCTGCTCGTACTTGAGAACGCACGACGTACGCGTCTTCAAAGGCCTTGGGCATAGCACTTCGAACGTTGCGTTCGCAGCGGCTGTTGACAGCGCACTAGATCACGCCGTCAACTATTGACGAAATGCGCCGTGCGAGGGTGCAGGGTTCCATGACATCCCCCTCCACACCTGAGCTGCAAGCGCTTCAGGCAGCAGTCGTCGGACGATACTCGATCGAGCGCGAGCTCGGGCGCGGCGGCATGGGCATCGTCTTCCTCGCGCTCGACACTACACTCGATCGGCAGGTGGCGATCAAGCTTCTGCCGCCGCTTCTCGCAACCGACGAGCGGATGCGAGCGCGATTCGTTCGTGAAGCACGAACGTCCGCGCGATTGTCGCATCCGAACATCGTTCCGATCCATAGTGTCGAAGAGCATGCCGACGTGGTGTTCTTCGTGATGGGTTACGTAGACGGCGAGACGCTCACCGCACGCGTGCGTCGCGCCGGTCCGCTCGCCGCGCGCGATGGAAGCAGAATCATTCAGGAGCTCGCGTGGGCGCTCGCCTATGCGCATTCAACTGGGGTGATTCACCGCGACGTGAAGCCCGACAACGTCATGATCGATCGGGCGAGTGGACGCGCGATGCTCACCGACTTCGGAATTGCGCGTGTCAACGACCGCAATGTGACGACTGGCTCCAATGAGATTGTCGGTACACCGCAATACATGAGTCCTGAGCAGGCGTCCGGGGCTGTCATCGATGGGCGCAGCGATCTCTATTCGCTCGGTGTGACGGCGTTCTTTGCGCTCACGGGCGGACTACCCTTTCAGTCGTCGACCGTGATGGGGTGGCTCGGCAAGCATCTCACTCAACCGCCTCCGCCGATTGCGGCCGTGCGTGAGTCGTTGCCGGCGAAACTGTCAGTGGCGGTCGATCGTTGTCTCGCCAAGGATCCTTCGAATCGGTTTGCGAATGGCGAGGAGTTGGCGGATGCGATCGCCGATGCGCGCGGCGCCGACGTTCAAATCGCGCCGGCGGTGCGCGAATTTCTCCGTGACCGCACCAGGATAAGTGCGGAGATCGGCGTGCTGATCAGCGCGATATTTGTCCTTGGCGCATTTACGCATCTGTCATTCGTTACGCTGGCCGGACCGCTTGCTCTGTTGGCAACAACCTGCGGATTTCGTCTTCATGTCAGCGCCGGAAATTTGCTCAAAGCAGGTTACGGTTTCAACGACGTGCGCGCAGCGCTGGAGGCGGAAGGAGTGCAGCGTCGCGAGGAGCTCGGCCTTAGCGAAACGGATGAGCCGTGGCTTCAGCGGGCCGAGCGGTACCGCGTGGCCGGTTCGTCCGCGATCGCTGTCGGCTTCTTGTCAGCAGACGCCTTGCTCAAGCTGGGAGGGCCGGCGCTCGGCTTGGTCAGCCTCGCAGTTGGCGCCGTCGGAGCTGCGCTCATGGTTCGCGCAGAGAGGTATTTTCCCCGCCAGAAGCGCTGGCATTGGGCGGATCGTTGGTTCGATCGACGATGGCAAGGCCGATTCGGACAATGGTTCTTCTCTTTCGCGGAGGAGTCGAAGGCCGTGACGTTCGCGCGCGTGAAATCATGGTTCGGCGGACGACGCGCGCCGGCCGCAACACCATTTCCAAGTGCATTGAACGCGCACACGGAAGTCATTCTTGCACGAGCGGCCGAGGAGATGCTCGACGCACTGCCGTCAGCCGCACGGGCGCTGCTACCAGGCGGACACGCGGTGATTGACCGACTGCGAGCGCAGATCGCAGCGCTGCGCAGGCACGAGGAGCAGCTCGAAGCGTCGCTCGCGCAGGCGGGCGAGTCGCACACGATGTCGGCGTCGCCCGATCTCTCGAACACCACTCGGACATTGATCGAGCGACGCGTCGAGTTGACGAATGATCTGGAGCAGGCGAGGCGCGCCGCTGCTGATCGGCGTGCGTCCGCCGTGGCGGCACTCGAAAATATTCGTCTGCAACTTCTACGGCTTCGCACGGGCCTTGGCTCACCCGCAGATCTGACTGCGGATCTCGACGCTGCCATGGAGATCGAGCGTCAGATCAGCGCGGCCATCGAAGTCAACAGGATAGTCTCGTAGCCTATCGCCAGCCAACTCCGACGTAGACTGCGCGACCCGCGACCGGAATGGCCGATGCGTCGAGCCACGCGGCGTTGGCGATGTTCGTCACGTCGACCAAAAGCGACGCGCGCTGAACGCGCCATTGCAGTCTGGCGGCGCCCGTCGTGTAGCCGTCTTCGCTCGCTCGCCGTGCGTGCGTCAATGTGAACGATGCCTGCACGTCCGGCACAATCGTCCAGCGCTCGCGCGCGCCGAATTGTCTGGTGATTGGACGAAGCGCGTATTTGCCGGCGAGCCCCGCGCCCTGAGAATCCTCGAAGGTGATCCCCGATCCGAATATCGCCGACTCGAGTCCATTCCACGCGGGCACCGACAACGTTCCTTCGACGCCGTGATATGTGGCGCCACCGACATTCGTGGCGTGCCAGATTGCCGTCGGTAGTGAGCCGAGTGGCTTTACCCAGTCGATGAGATTGTCGGCGCGCCGCACGAAAGCTCCGACATCGATCGCGAGGCCTGAAGCCGCCGCAGCGCGAAGACCCACGTCACCCGTCGAAAACCGCTCAGGTGCGAGATCGGGATTCCCAAGATTCACTGGATCGCTGTAATAGCGCTCTGTCCACGTCGGCGCGCGGAACCCACGGCCGATGCTCCCGCGCATCTTCACGATGTCGCTGAACGGGAACGCAACGCCCAATGACGGCGACAGGAATCCCCCATAGATCGACGAACGATCGGCACGCAGACCGATATCGGCCGTCATCGACGTCGCAGATCCGAGCGTCAGCTCGGAGAAACCTGCGGTGCGCCATTCGTGTCGTCCACCGAGTCTGCTGCTCGAGAGCTGCGAATTCTCGACGTCACTGCCAAGTACGAGCGTGGCGCCACGCGCGGACGTTCGCGCCGTTAGCTCGCCGGTGCTCTGCCACGTCTCGTGAAAGTTCTCGTAGATCTGCGGATTGTCGCGCACGAGCGTAAAGCGGTCCGTGTGCCGGCGCGTGCTCCCGCCGACGCTCATCAGCCAACGTGCGAGAGGAACCTCGAGCTTCGTGTCGGCCGTCGCGCTTTGCGTGCGCTCGGTGGAATTGTACGGGCCATAGAAATTGTTCGCACCAAAATCACGAGTGCCGACTGCAACGTTCGACGACATCCGGCCGCCCATCAGTGGGCCCGTTGCCGTGACGCGTCCCCCCGAGATCCGATGATCGGTTCCGCGACGGAAGCCGTCCGACTTCTCAAATTCCTCCGTTGAACGGAGAGCGAAGGAGCCGAGAGCAAATCCGCCGCTCGCGCCGCCGCCAACTGTGCCGAACGAACCGCCGTGCGTTGCGAGCTCCGCGCTCGCGACATCCTGGCGCGTCACGATGTTGATCACTCCACCGACCGCATCGGGGCCGTAAAGTGCCGAGCCAGATCCGCGAAGAATCTCGACGCGCTCGATGGCCGCGAGCGGCACCGCCAGGTCGAGTGTGTAGTGGGAGGACTGTGCGTCACTGACGCGAACGCCGTCCACCAGCACGAGCGTTTGCTCGGCCGTGCTTCCGCGCAGCGAGACATCCGCCTGCGCTGCCGAGCGCCCGAAGACGTCGACACTCAGTCGCTCACTGAGCAGCTCGGCGACATTGCGTGCGGTTGAGCGCGCGATGTCTTCACGCCGGATGACTTCGACTGCACGCGTCGCATCCGTAACGTGTGTTCGTGTCGCGACAACGGAGATTGTGTCGAGCGTCACACGTGTTTGCGCGCTTGCGACGGAGGGAGCGACGGCAGCGAGGCAGAGCAACACTTGAGACCAGTTGAGCGATCGAATCATCGACGTGCAGTTCTCGGCTCGGTGGGGTGAAAAGGCGGGATGCGGGAAACATCCGAGTGATTCCTCGCGAATCGGGTCTCGAGTGGCACTGCGTACGAGGTTGGAACAGGATACTAACTCGGCGAGGGCGGATTCCGTCACGTGCCGTCGGAGGGAATGCCGAGCAGCGGGCGACGCACTGCCTTGCACCAGCAATGCCGGTTATACTGTGTAGTCGCGATGCTGCCGGTGCGGAATGCAGCAGTGCAGTCTGACCGTTTTCGGTCCGAAGCGCATGCTTCGCGAAAGCAGTGTGTTCGCTCGACGCTGAGCGTCGAAGAGCCGCGTCGTCGCCGCGTGAATCCGGGCGGCGGTAGTTGTCGCTCCGAACGATTCAACAATAGTCGTGTATCCGCTGTGCAACTCGTCACTCTTGGCTCCCTCGCCCTTCGCTCGCCTCGCGGCGAAGAGGATGCAACGCTCGCTCGGCGGCGCTTCAAGCTTGCTCTGTTGGCGGTACTCGCACTCGCGCGTCGCCCGGTATCGCGAGATACACTGATTGCGCTGTTCTGGCCTGAGCAGGACGAGGCGCGCGCACGTCATTCGCTGAGCGATGCGCTTTCGCATCTGCGCCGCGTGCTCGGTCCGCGCGCCATCACGATGCGTCGCGCAGAGGTTGCGCTGAGTGAGGACGCGCAGCTGTATGTCGACGCGCTCGCTTTTGCGGAAGCTGTCGAAGCACACGACGACGAACGCGCGATAGCGTTGTATGAGGGTCCGTTTCTCGACGCCGTTCACCTGTCCGCCTCGCAGGCATTCGAGGACTGGTGCGGACGACATCGCGCGCGGCTCGACGCACAGTTCGCGCGCGTTTGCCTGCGGCGGTGCGAGTCTCTTGCGCGTGCGCGCGCGTGGGACGCATGCGCTGAGCTGTCACTCCGCTGGCTTGCTGCGGCGCCGCTTTCTGCCGACGCGGCACTGTATCGATTGAACGCGCTCAAGGCGCCATGCACTCCCGATGCCGACCTACGCGCGCTCGAAGAATATCACCGCCTCGCCGCGCAGATCGCCCAGGACTATGGTCGTGCTCCCGACGACGCCGTTGTTGCACTAGCCGAGGACATCGCGGCGCGGTGCGCACCGGCGGCCCTTGCTGTGACGCATGCGTCCGAGAAGGACGCGAACATGCCGGCGGTGATGTCACCTGTCGTTGTGCAGGCGCCGGTGCACCATGACGTCACGAGCTTCCGGAGATCCACAGGTCGCGGTCTTCGAAGTTCCCGTCCGAGCGGCATTCGTCGTCGTCTTGGTGCTACTGTTGCTGCGCTCGTCGCGCTACTTGCCTGCGGCGAACTCACCAGCGCGGTCATGACGATGGTGACGACGCGCACCGCAGCGGTACATCGTGCGCCGGTCGTTGCGGTCGTCGCCATTACCAGCATGCGTGCCGACACCACTGCGGCGTGGATGAGCGAAGGCCTCGGCTCCATGATCGCGGCGAAACTCTCGCACACGACTGCGGTGGAAGTGGTGCCGCCAGATCGGGTGCGTGAGGTGCGCGCGCGTGCAGGCTGGCGTGTCGAGCGAGTTCCTTCCGTTGGAGACGCTCGAGAGCTCGGCACGCGCGTTGGCGCCGACTGGATCGTTACGGGCGGTCTCACTCGCGCCGACACGTCGCTCGTGCTCGATCTCGCTGTGCGCGAGGCGGGCACCGGCAAGGTCATTCGGCTCGTGACGGTCACCGCACCCAATGTCATTGCCTTGGCCGATCTCGCGGCAACACGTGTGCTCGCCGCAGCTGGTGCGATCGGTCCCGGGCCTCATCTCGCCGATGTCGAGACGGCCAACCTCGACGCGTTCGCGCACTATGCGCGCTTTACGCTTGCGCGCAGCGAGGGACGCTCCGCTGACGCACTGCACGAGCTGGATGCCGCCATCGCGATGGATTCCGGGTTCGTGACTGCACTCCGAGAGCGTTTGACGTACGCGTTTGCCACGAGAGACGTACGCGTTCTGGCGTCGCTCGGGTCGGCATTCCGTCGTTACGACAACCGCGCTACGGATTGGGATCGGTTAACGCTTGGGTTGCAGGACGCGTTCAACGCGGGAGAGCGTGCGCGAAGCGAAGCGCTCGCACGCGCGCTCGTTCACCGGTATCCGCATGATCCGCGCGCGTACGACTGGCTGCGCCACGTGTATCTGCATCATGGCAATTGGGCACTCGCCGAACAGGCTGCTGTCTCGCAGCTCGCGTTGGATTCGCTGGCGACGCTCGCCGGCGAAGGTCCCTGCGTACCGTGCGAGGCGTATCGTGGACTCTCCGACGTGCGGCTCGTGCGGGGTGACTATCCGGGCGCAATTGCAGCGTTGCAGCGTCTGCTCGTTCTCGAGCCGGGACTCGCTGATCAATGGGTCGCACTTTCGGCGGCGTTCGCCGCGAATCAGCAGTACGATTCTGCGCTCACGGCTGTGCGGCGCGCCGTCACCCTTTCGGCTGCCGATGCCGGCGCGGTGACACAAGAGGTGCGTCTGCTCATTCAGATGCGCCGCTATGATGAAGCCGACTCAATGGTGCATCGATGGGAAACGACTCACTCGCTCGAGCAGCGTGAGACCGCCTCCGAGCTGCGCGTGACACTCGATCGAGAGCGGGGCCGTTTCCGTGCTGCCGACGCGACGTTGACTGCCATGATGCGCACGTATCCGGATGCTCGCGAGCTGGCACCCGTACAGGCCGATGGCCTCGGTCGGCTCGGTAATTTTCAAGCGTCGCAAGAGGGCTTCGAACGTCTCTACCATGGGGTCACGCCAACTGCGCTTGGTGCTCTGCCCGAAGCGACGCCGCTGACGGGCAATCTGGCGCGGGCGTTTTGTTGGTATCACGCACTCGAAGCCGATGCTCTTGGCCTTGAAGGCGACACCGTGCGACTCAATGCGCTCGCTGATTCCATTGAGCAGATCAGTCAGCACAGCTACTATGCTCGCGACCTGCGACTGCACCATCATGTGCGCGGTCTCATCGCCATGCGTGGGCGCCGATATGCGGAAGCCGAGCGTGAGTTTGCTGCGGCACGCTGGGGTCGAACTGGCTGGACACGTTCGATCGTGAAGCAGAGCGAAGCGCAGCTCGCGCAGGGCAGGCCGGTGCTCGCGATTTTGACGCTTCGCGCCGCGTACAGTGCGCCGCTCGATGGAATGGGACGGTATGCGACGCGTACCGACCTCGATGAGCTGATGGCGCGCGAGTTCGCGGCCGCGGCCGTGCCCGACAGCGCGGTCGTGTACGCGCGCTATGTGCGACGCGCCTGGCGCGATGCGGATCCGGTCGTCAAGCGTCGGCTGGATGCGTTGCCGCATTGATGCCGCAACTCTCTGGCGTTCGTCACTGAGCCATCACATGTGAACGCGAATCGGGCGGAGAATGCGCGTGCGTCGTTCTCTCTTTCGATCATACTCGCGGCTGGCGTCGCGGTAATCTCTCGCCTCGTACCGAGCAAATACTTCGGCGACCACGTTCGGAAGTTTGCGATACGGAGAGATTCCGAGATCCTTGAGCAGCGTGTCGAGATACTGCTGATAGCGCGTGCTGGTTGCCGATCCTGATGCCGGCTCAAAGTGAATGTGCTGGCGCTTCCAGGCCCGAATGTGGTGGATCGACTCGTCCATCTCGGCGACCGTGGGCAACGCGAGCTCGTCTCGAAACAATGCCGCCAGCCACAGCGTTCCAACTTCGACGATGGGCACGTGCATGAAGCCGTGATTGAAACCGACGAAGCCGAGTCGCGGAATTCGCGGATGCACCAGGTGCCGAAAGAGCTGAGGACCGCCGACCTCCTCTTCGAGAAGCTGCCGATATTGCGAGGGGAGAAATGGAAAGGTCGGCCGTTCCGATCCGACGCACATCATGACGAGATCGCACGCAATGGAATCGCCGTTGCTCAACTCCACGGACGTCCTCGTGAATCCGCGCACCGCGCCATGATGTGGAGTGATTTGACCATCAGCGACATACCGGTAGTAGCGCTCGGGTGCGAGCGCAGTAGCGGAACGGAGATCGGGCACTAGCTGGTGTTGTGGCAGCACCGTAAGGAGACGCTTTTCAGCAACGCTGTCTCCCTTTACGGCGTGCCGCATCATCTGCAAGCGGAAGATGGACTCCACCATTCTCCAGAAGCTCGAAACGGCTGAACCGAGTCTGCGATGCAGGAAGCGCTCAACTGCCGTTGGATGCGACCAACTCGGCATCATGACTGTGCCGAGTCGGTTGAAGAGCGCGAAGGTGAAATGGACGCCGAGAATGCGTTCAGGCAGCAGCCACCGAGGCGTTCGGAAGACGTGATGCACCCGCGCGCTTCGTCCTGCCGCCCATGTCGCCATGTCCAGCGCAGTCTTTCCGAAGCCCACGACTACTGTGCGCTGACCGTCGAACACGTCGAGAGAGCTGACGTCCGCGTCGGTGATCAGCGTGCCGCGGAAGTGTTGCTGTCCGGGAAAACGTGGACGATGACTTCTGTCGGAGTATTGCCCCACGGCGACAATGACATAATCGAAGCGCTCCTCGTGCACGCCTGCAGGGCTTTCATGACGAACGAGCCAGCCGTCGGTTTGTTCTGTCAGGTGGATGACCGTGTGTTGCAGGCGAACATCGAGCGCAAAGTGCGCGACCGCCTGGCGCAGGTACTCGCGTACCTGCGCCGCCGACGGGTGAAGATCGGGCTTCGTGGGCCATGGAAAATCGGAGAGATGATACTGGCTTGCGATGTTCTGCAGCCGAACGTCGGGATACGCGTCGGCCCACACGCCGCCGAGTGCGGCGTCCTTCTCGAAGATCACAGCGGAAACGCCCTGCTGCTTCAGCACTTTGGCGGCGGCGATTCCCGAAATGCCACCACCAATCACCGCGACGCGCTTCCGCTGTGATTGAATCATGCGATCGTCACCGTCACGGTGCGACCGGTATTCGTTGCAGCATCGTACGTTATTGTGAGATCGCCTTCCGGAAGGCGGAACGTGCCATTGAGGTTCGTGTAGATCACGCCTTCGTAGGCGACAATTCTGTCTTCGGGCACAGAGCCATCGGGCGTTGTCGCGGTGCGACGACCAATCGAGTGAATCACGATGGCTGGGAGGACCCCCAAATCGTCGCCGATCTGGAACCGATATTCGATCGTGATCTCGCCGTGACTGGTTGCGACAACCGCAAGTACCGGTTCGTCGAGGCTTGCCCAGCAGAGCGCGGTAAGCACCACCGTGACAATCGTGGCTGTTGGCATATGCCTGACCGCTGCTGACGCGGCGAACGCAGGAACGAACCGATACAGCGCGGCCGCACTCGGCCTCCGTTCACTCACGAAGAAGCTAGGCACAACGCCCGCGTTCGAGACCCACGGGGCATAAGGAATGTTATGGCTAGCATGAAGGCTGGCGCCCATGAGACAATAGTCGTCGACCGACGGTGCATAGGTGTTCGGCGCCACCAGACCCCACGTGCGATAGAAGCCGAGCATGATTCCAATCTCATGCTGGAAGAAGGGCAGGGTTCCGTGTTGATCGAACAGCGCATTGGGCTGGAACTCGACGGCGCCGTGGTCCGGCGACGGCCCATTGATGAACGCAATCGCGTTGTCGTACGTCCCGCTCGCGACGCCATCGACCTGCGCCTGATTCATGATGAGGCCGATCAGCTTCTGACGGTTGGGCTGAACGGCCTGTGCGCTCGGTAATATCCGCCATGGCTGCAGCGTGATCTGCAGATCGATCAGCCCAAACGTCGCGCGCTTCCAATAGTCACGAAGACTCCACCCGTTCGGATTCGAGAAGATTTCCTGGAAGGTGAAGTCGTCCCACTTCGTGACCGCGGGCGTGTTCGCGGGTGGCGTCTTCCATTCATACCGGAGAATCGCGATCCGAACCTTATGTGCAACGGGCTGAGGCGCGACGTGCACGGTGAATCCGCCAGGCGTGATCGTGTCGCGCTGCCGGTTGGCAAACGCCGACTCGAAGATGTTGACGTTGTGATCACCGAGCGGTGCATCGAGCGCAGCGGCGATGCGCAACGTGCCGGGAACACTGGTGACTCCGGACACGTGGACGGTCGCTGGCGGGCACGAGAGCCCTGTGTCACTGCTCATGTCGTACGTGACGTCGGTGCCACCGCCCGTTACCGCGCTAACGTGAAGCGCGACGTCAACGATCTCGCCCTGTCGGACAGCGGCATAGAGCGGATGGTTGTTGAAGGCGGTTGTGACCTGCCCAACAAACTTCGTGAGGGGGATCGTGATCGGATCCCACGTATCGCCCTGAACGAGCAGCGTACCCGGAATGTCTCCGGCGATCGGAACACCGGTTCCAGCAGTGTCCATGACGTGGACTTCCACGAATTGTCCGGCGATGACTTGAAGCGGCGTGCTGCCGTTCGACGCGCCCACTTGCGTGTACACCTTGTGCGTTGGGAGCGGGCCCTTGTGGTTTGGCGGGAGCTCATCGGGATCGACGGTTACCGTTGTAACGTCGTAGACGAGGATGGCGTCGACGTTGTAGGTCAGGCCTCCGTAAACGATGGATGCGGTGATCAGTGCGTCGGCGGGAGCGTGCGCGATCTGCACGAGGCCGATGTTGGCTGTTGTAAAGTCGAGAGTAGTGGGTTGATAGCTGGCGCTGACTGGCATGAGAAGGTCTCCTGGGAAATCGATTCGAGTCGCCGCCAAGTACTCGGGCCGCGCATGAAAACTCGATTCGCCTCTCATCCCGTTATCAACGAGTCAACCGTATTGTGCTCAACGCTTTGCGCGACGCATCACCCGAGACGCGCAAAGCGTTAGGCACTCGAGGCCGCTACGCCTGAATCGCAACGGTGACTGTTCTGCCAACCTTCGATGTGATATCGAATGAGATGGTGACGTCGCCTTCACGAGTCTTGAACTGCCCGCTGGCGCTCGTGTCGATCTTCCCCTCGTAAAACACCGGTATCACTTCAGTGGCGCCCGGAGTCACAGAGCGCCTATCTATGGAATGGACGACGATTGCAGGTGTGACGCCCACATCATCTCCAAACGCGGGACGGTACTCGACGGTGATCTCACCATGTATCGTTGAGACCACGGCGAGAATGGGGTCGTCGAGACTGGCGTACGCGAGACCTGTCAGGACGACGCTCGCAGTGCTGCCCTGCGCCACTCGGCGAATGGTGGTCGGAGTGGTGAAAGTTTTCACGTAGCGATAGAGTGCCGCCGCGCTCAATCGGCGCTCACTGTTCCAGAAGTCGGGCTTCAGCCGGCTGGCGGCGAAGACAGGCGGCATCGGAATCTGGTGGCTCTGCGTCAGGCTGAATCCCATGACGCAGTAGGGATCGTAGTACGCGCCGTATGTCGTTCCAGTGATCGGACCCCACGCGTGCTGAAAGCCGAGTGCATGACCGATCTCGTGCTGGTAGAAGGACACGCTTCCCCATTGATCGAAGAGCACGTCTTGCGGAACATTGCCAGCACCGGCCGCTCCGGCGCCACACGGTGGCGGATGAATGAACGCAACGGCAGTGTCATATGAAGTAGGAGGCACACCGTCGATCTTTGCCTGCGACTTGAGGAGATCGATCATCAACTGCCGGTCGTTCTGCTGTCCCGACTCCGTCAACCGGAGTGTGCGCCAGGGCGTCAGTGTGAACTCCGGAACGACCAGTCCAAACGTGCAACGCTTCCAGAAGTCACGAATGCTCCAGCCATTCTGTGCGAGGAAGATTTCCTGAAATGCCCAGTCTCCCCATGCGGGCAGGCCCACGTCCGCGTTCGCATCCGGCGTCTGCCATTGATACCGAAGGATTGAGATGCGCTGCGCATGGACGACAGGCGCCGGCGAGACGTGAAGGGTGAATCCGCTTCCACTGATGGTGTCGCGCTGCTTGCCCTGAAAGGCCGACTCGTAGAGATCGAAGACATGATCGCCGAGGGGCGCGGTAGCATCGGCGGCGAAGCGGATCAAGCTGTGCACGTTGCCGCCGGATTGGACATGCGTCGGAGCTGACGCGATCGCGAGGCCGGGCTGCGAGCTCATCTCGTACGACACGTCGGTGGCCGAGCCTCGCACATTCGTGACGGTGATCGGGACGTCGGTCGCGTCGCCCTGCGCGATGGTCGCATACAGCGGCGCCGCGGTGAGGAAGGTTGTCGACACAAGCCCAGCAAAGGACGACAGCGGCACATTGATGGGATCCCACCCGCTGCCGAGGATGCGCAGCATTCCGAGTACAAAATCGAGCGGCTCCGGGCCGCTGAGCGGCAACGTCGAAACGCGCACTTCAATGAATTGGCCGACCGAGACAGACAGTGGGGTCGCGCCGTCCGACTGGCCTGCGAGCACGTAGACCTTCTGCTTCGGCGGAGGACCCTTGTGTCCCGGCGGAAGCTCGCCGGGGTCCACGATCTGCGTCACGACGTCGTAGACGACGATGCTGTCGACTTTGAAATACGCCTGCCCGCCGATGATCTGCGCAACGATCTGCGCGTCGGCGGGCGCGTGCGTGATCTGGACGAGGCCGATGCTGGCTGTCGTGAAGTCGAGAGTTGGTGGTTGAAATGCGGCAGTGACGGACATGATGCGATCTCCTGGGTGAGCGTGCGACTGGGCCGAGTGTTGGCCACGCGCGCAAACTCCGGTCGCATCTCAACCAGACATCAACCGCTCAACCCATTCA